>NZ_ATUS01000001.1:1863644-2173481 GCF_000420325.1 Spongiibacter tropicus DSM 19543
AGGAATGTAACCGTGTAGTTCGGGGAATTTGCGCTGGTCGTAGTCCCAAATGTTCAGGAAGGACGTACCGGCACTGTCGTTGGGCGCGGTAAAGAACACCGATTGATAGCGCAGCAGATCTTTCTTGTTTTTCCATATCTGGCCATCAGTACGAGCGGTAGTATTCAGCTCACTCCAGACGAAGTCGTACTGGTAAGACAGGTCACCATCTTTATCGATATCCCAGTCGCGCACCGCATACTGCGACCAGTCGTGACGACCCCAGCTCAAGGTCAGGTTGTATTGTGCTTCCACACCGTTTTTCGGCTCCGGGAAGGGGTTACCGCCATTCCAGGGCTTGCCGTCTTTCGTCCAGACATTGCCGTCTTTATCGAGTACCGCCTGGCCTTTGTTGCGCAGGGTCGCTTCCAGGTATTTCGCCGGGAACAGTTGGCTGGCGTCTTTCACCGGCTCAACAATATGAATGCGGCGACCCATGGTTTTCACGTGCATGTAGGCAACGGGGTCGAGCAGGTCTTTAACGTGCTCAACGTTGTCGGCAGTGATGACATCGCCGGGCTTAACCTTGCCTTTGGTGTACATCTCGATGGACAACAGCTCATCGGGATAGGCTTTGCTCATATCCGCACCGTTGGCAATCAGCGGCCAGAGTGGCGCGATGACCCCTGCGGTACCAATACCTTTGACGGTTTTTTCAAGGAAACTGCGACGGCTAAAATCAGGTCCGTATTTTTTAATGTGCATCATTCACCTCCGGGTTAAACCCTCAATTATTGTTAGTACTGTCACCGCTTAGACTTCGGTGACAGCCTCAGCACGAAATGACGGCTTATTACTGCTGCCAGCACTCATGCCGTCTTCTTCCAGTATTTTGCTGATATCCATACCTTCACCCAGCACCAGAATGTCTTTACTCGCCACAAACTTCGGCTTCATTACCCACACCAGCAGCGGCAATACCACCAGTGCGATAACCATGTTGATCAGCATTACCAGCACCAGCAGCAGCCCCATGTCGGCAAGGAACTTCAGGCCCGACAGGAAGTACCAGGGCAGGATGCCGAGCAGCATGATGCTGGCGGTGAACATGATCGCCTTACCGGTTGTGGTTAGCGCCGAGGTAATGGCGACACCGTAATCTTCACACTCGTGGAATTCTTCGCAGATGCGGCTCAGCAGATAGATGCCGTAGTCGATACCAACACCCACCCCGATGGCGGCCACCATCAGCGAGTTGATGTCCAGACCAATCCCCATAAAGGACATGCTGGTCGTAAGGATCATGTTCGACAGGTTGACCGGAATCAGCAGCACAATACCGGCGACAATCGAGCGGTAGGCATAGCTGGCGACCGCCAGAATGACCAGGTTCAGCAGACCCATAATCAGCCAGTGGTAACGCTCAACCACGTGGTTAATCGCCTGTTGAATCGCAATGGTGCCACTGCCCAGTCGCACGGTGAACGCGTCGTGATCTGCGTTGACCTGAGCGATAGCATCGCGCGCCGCAGCCAGGGCGTTATCAACCGTGTCCTGTTTGTTGTCGGCGTACCAGAACGACACCGTGGAGTTTTGCAGCTCAAAGTCCACCACGTTCGAGAAGGCCTTGGGGCTGGTCCCCATCAGCACCGCCGAAGCTGCCGCATTGACTGCGCGGTCATTGCTATCGAGCGGCAGCCACTTGGTATGCCCGCCGGAAATCAGCCGGTTGGCGTCCATCAGGTAATCGGCGAACGACAGCGTCGCACGCGGTGCGTGCTCACCGGCTTCCATAATGGATTGCAGCTGCAACATGGTCGCCACCGCGTCGGCTTGCTTGGCAACACGGTCGCTGCCGCTGTCGCCCTTGGCTTCAAGAATCACTTCCAGGGTATTCACGCCGGGGAAGTGGTCATTGATCTTCGCCACCGACACGTTGAACTCAGAGTCTTCCCACAGCAGGTTACTGCCTTCCACCGGGTTACCAATCTGAATCTTCATGGAGTGGTAGAAAGAGAACGCACCGATGAGCAGAGTGATAATCAAGGTGTAAGGGGCCACACGTCCCTGCGACAGGCGGGAAATTGCTGCAAGTGCACCTTTAACCTTGCCGTGGAAACCACCCGAGTGATCGCTGACGATCTTGTCGAGGTTGCGCGGCTCGGGCAGCACAGACAGCAACAGTGGCGCCAGGAAGACACCTGTCGGCGCCAGCATCATCGCCCAGAACCCGCAGAACAGCGCAAAGCGTTCCATCGCCGGAATCGGCGCGATGGAGATCAGGAAGATACCGGCGGCGTCAGTGATAATGCCGAGAATCGACGGCGCCATCATCACGCTGGTGGTCAGACCGGCGGCTTTCACCTTGTCACCGAGCTGAGCAAAGATTTCGTAGAAGCGCTCGGTAAACTGCACACAGTGACTGAACGAGCGCGCAATGAGCAGCAGCGGCACGATCATCAACAAGGGCTCGATGGGCATCTTCATCCAGCCGGCAAAACCAAAGCCCCAGATTGCCGCCACGATACTGGCGAAGATCGGCGTCACCACACCGGCAATGTTCTGGGTATAAAACACCAGTGCCAGAATCAATGCGCTGAGCGTAATGGCAAAGATGCCAATCATCTGGTGCTGGTATTCATACACCCAGCCGGTCAGTGCAGGCTGACCCGCCATGTACACATCGTGATGTTCGTCGCGAGCATCATCGGCCAGCTTTTTCACGTAGGCAAAGGCCTCACCGTAATCGAGACGCTGCTCGATAAAGGTTGCGGTAATCAGCGTAGCGGTTTCATCTTCAGAGATCAGAAAGCGTCGCGCATTGGGCGACTTGCGAACATTGTCTTTAAAGAGCTGCACTTCTTCAGCGGTGGCCGGAACCGTATCGCCCATCAGCGGCTGTGCATCGATACCAAAGGGCGTCGCTTCTGCGTAGCGGGCTTTCTCGGAGGCAATAGAAAGAATCTGGTCGTGGTCAACGCCGGGTGACAAGTCGATGTCACGCGTCAGGTCCCACACTTTTGCCAGGGTTTCCGGGTTATAAATATCGCCGTTTTTATTTTTCACCATCAGGGTGAATGTCAGCGGATTACCGAAATTCGGATGGTCTTTAAAAACGTGAATAAAAGGATCATCTTTCGGCAGCAGATCAGAAAAGATCGTTTCCAATCTGACGTTCTTCAGACCTGCGGCAAAGAACAGAGTTACTGCCAGGAATAACAGCGACGCAATAACGCGATGCTGTAATACGGCCATGGCAATTCGGCCTCGAATATTATTCATTTCGCCAGTCCTTCAACACCGTAAAGCAGGCAATGCTCTACGTATTATTTTTTTAGTTCATGCAAACCGGATGCATTCAGATTAGTCACTTCTTCACAAGTCGGTAATGCGCGTTCCCGACCCTTTTCCTGTTAATTTACGACAGGCCAAAAAGTGCTTATGAAATAAATGCTTGTGATGATTTTCACGCCGATTCTCTTCTTATATTTGTTATTCTTTTTAATCATTTTCGGGGCATTCTCCAGCCGCCAAAAACCCACAGCAAAGCCGCCGTTTTGGAAAATAGAGAAGTCCTTTTCGAAAAAAAAGTATGCGCCGCCTCAAGCGGAGCTAACACTACCCGTTAGGGTAGTCGTCAACTCTGCTCGACGTTCGCCGTCAGGAGGCGAAGTCATACACGTGGTTTTTCTGCTCTTTAAATAATTCAAAGCAAAAACGTGCCTGGGGCTTTTCCGATGCCGTTTTGGGAATTTCCGACAGCACCTGAATAAAGCTTGGCAACTCGGTGCGCCCCAACGACTGACGACAGTGCTGCAGCAGCTTTTCCGGCTGGAAAAGGCAGGCATCAACCGGCACCACCGCGGCAATCACATCTTTCTCACCCGGCACACCGCTCAGCGCGGGAATACCGTAGACAAAGACATCGGCCACATCGTCGTACTCGGCAATGGTTTTTTCGATTTTCGCGGTATCGATAAACTCGCCATTGCGACGAATTTCATCGCCTTTGCGGCTATCGAAATAGAACCAGCCATCTTGATCACGATGACCGATATCGCCCGTGAAAAATACACCGCTTTGCACTTTTTTCGCAGAGGCTTCGGGATTTTTGAAGTAGGTCACGGCCAGCTCCGGCAAGCCGGGAGCCGCTTCAAAAACAATTTCACCGCGCTCACCCGGCGCACATTCACGGCCATCCTCGTCAATCACCCGTGCAATCAGGTTTGCCGGTGGCTTACCGATACTGCCGACCGGGCCGCCCGGAGGATTGAAAATCATGCCGCCTTCGGCAGCGCCGTAGAACTCGAACAGCTCAACATCGAAGCGCTTTTTGAAATCTTCCCAGATCGCTGCGGGCATACCCGCGCTGAGGATATAGCGCACCGGATTGTCGGCGTCATCGGGACGTCGCGGCTCACTGTAAATGGCCGTGGTCATACCGCCCAGCAGATTGAACATGGTGCAGCCGTAGTGACGACAGATATCCCACAGTCGCGACTTGGAGAAACGACGGCTGATAACCCCGCGCATTTCCATTTTCAGTACATTGCCCAAGGTAATGAGCTGCGCATTGGCGTGGGTCAGCGACAGGCCCGTGTAGGGACGATCATCCTCACGCATATCAATCATCGGACCGATGGAGGCCACATTGTCGAAGCGCAGATACGGAGCGCGAATGGCTTTCGGATCGCCCGTCGTCCCCGAGGTGTAGAGCATCTGCATGACTTCTTCCGGGCTGTCTACCCGACATTCACGCTCGGTGTAATCACCGGCAATCACCTGCTCGTAGGCTTCAACGCGAGGGTCGCTGGGCAGCGTCACTTTTTCGCCGGTATCCATGACCCAGATCCAACGGATCTGCGGCATGTTTTTGCACACCTCGTACACGCGGTTAAAGCAGTAGTCGGCACAGAACACGCCGGAACATTCCGCCCAGTCGAGCATGTAGTGAAGACGATCCCCGCCGGTGCGTGGATCGATGGGAACGAATACCGTGCCCGCCAGTGAGCTGCCTACCATGGCGTCGATAAACTCGGGGTGGTTCTGCATTACCAGCGCAAAACTGCTGCCTTTTTCCATGTCTCGCTCGAGCAACGCCTGATTGATTCGCTGCCCTTGCTCCCACAACTGGCGATAGCTGCGGATTTCGTCTTCGAAATCACCGGCGGGATTGATATTGACGAAGGTCAATACATCCAAGTCCGGGTTTTTCTGCATCTTGGCTTCAATTAAGTTCGCCAGAATCGCTTGATCTTTCATTGCTTCCCCCCGCTTTTATTCTTTTGACAGAACGCTCAACACCAGCGCGGCGGCATCACTGCCGATATAACCACCGCCGTTCTCTGCCAGCGCATGTCGAGCACCATCGACCTGACGGTCTCCGGCCTCACCGCGCAATTGGGTGACCAGTTCAACAATCTGTGCAGCGCCGGTGGCACCAATCGGGTGCCCTTTGCGCATCAGGCCACCGGAGGTATTTACCGGCACCTTGCCGCCCAGCGTGGAATCTCCGCGAGCGACGAAATCGCCGCCCTCGCCATCGCCGCACAGGCCCAGATACTCGTAATATTTGATTTCAGAAATAGCGGAAGCGTCGTGCAGCTCCACGCAGTCAATATCGTCGGCGCCGACACCCGCCTGCTCGTAGATCGCGGCAGCGGCTTGCGGCACCATTTCATCTTCGCCTTCGGCACGGTCCCAGCCGCTGTGCAGGCTAGATGCCTTAACACGCACGCAACGCGACATGCCCAATTCTTTGGCTTTCTTCTCACTGACCAGCACAACCGCCGCCGCGCCATCGCCGATGGGCGCGCACATGGGCAAGGTCAGTGGCGAGACAATTTCCCGCGCCGCCAGTACCTGCTCAATTGAGACGCGATCACGGAATTGCGACAGGGGGTTGAGGCTGCCGTGGAAGGAGTTTTTGGCAGAAACCGCCGCCAACTGCTCGGGGCTGGTGCCGTAGCGGTGCATATGCTCCCGCGCCCAAGTGGCATAGATATCGATAAAGATGGAGCGCGTGATGCCTGCCTGACTCATGTCCAGTTCAGCACCAATCGCCTCGTTGCGGGTTTTCAAACCCGCTTTGATGGCGTCGATCTGGTCGACATCAATCGCACCGGTAAAAACCGAGAACGTCTTTTCTTTATCTTTGTGGTACAGCTTTTCATAGCCGCACACCAGCACCACGTCGTACACCCCGAGGGTGACCATCGTAGCCGCCTGTTGAAAGGCCGTTGCCGACGTGGCGCAGGCGTTTTCCACATTGATGACGGGAATACGGCCAATGCCCATGTTGCGCAGCACCACCTGACCCGGCACACACACTTGGCCGGTGATGACACCTGCAGCGGCATTGCCCATATAGGCGGCGCCGAGATCCTTGGCGCCGATACCGGCATCTTTTAATGCTTCATTAATCGCCGTAGTAGCCAGCTGGCTCAGACTTTGATCAATAGCATTCCCAAAGGGCGTCATACCGACGCCCGCAATATAGGCTTTCTGTTTCAAGGGAAACTCCGCGTTACTTACCCAGCTTCTCATCGTCGATCAGATAGCTTCCGCCCTTGATCGCGAGTACTTCGTTGCAGCCGTCCTCAATCAATGAGGCACGGGCATCACGCAGCATTTTTTCCATCGGGTATTCTTTGGTCAGGCCATTGCCGCCAAAAATCTGCAGCGCGTCGCTGCACACCTCGAAGGAGTTTTGAGTACCGGTGGTTTTGGAGAACATGGCCGCACACAATGAGGGGACGGCTGTCTCCGGATCATTGTTGTAGTCCAGCCCACGACGGGTTATCGCCCGTGAGGCTTCAACTTTGCGGAACATGTGGAACAGGCGGGATTTGACCGACTGGTGATTGATAATCTGCGTACCGCCCGCGATACGCTCGTGAGCGTAGTCCAGCGCCATATCGGCGGCGGCCTGAGCCAGACCGGTGAAGGTGGCGCCCATCAGAGCATTGGCTTCAGCATGAATGCAGTACACGGCACGCTGATAATCTTCCGGACCGGCCAGCAGGTACTTGCGCGGCAGCCGAACGTTATCGAAGAAAATTTCGCCCTGGTTCAGCGCGCGCTGACCCATTTTATCCAGCGGCTTGCCGCGGGAAATGCCGGGCAGGTTCATCGGGAACACCAGCACACAGCCGTTTTGCGGGTCCGGGCCATTACCGCTGTCGGCAGCGCAGTAAAGAATGCAGACATCGGCGATAACGCCGTTAGAAACCCACGCCGCTTTCTGACCATTCAGAATAATATCGTCGCCGCGCAGGTCGGCCACGATATTCGGGCGACCGTATTTGCCCCCGGGCTGGGCAGCACTCAGACTGGGGTCGAGCATGTCTGAGCCGTGGTCGGGCTCGGTGATACCCCAGCAGCCCAGCATGGTATCGGGGAATTCTTCCAGCAGGTCAGCGCGGCCAAATTTGGCGCTCAGCCACTGAGGCAGAATGCCGGCACCCACAGAAATCGCCAGGCCGGCGTCGCCGTAACCCAGCTCTTCAAATAGAATGCCGAACAGCAGTGCCGCCTCACGGGGGGGCATTTGGCTCAGCGCTTCAATGGTGACGCCAAGCTCGAGATATTTTTGACGGAATTCCCAAAATCGCGAATCTTTGGCAATTACCTCTTCGGGGCTCAGGCGGTCCAGTTCAATGCCGATGGGGCGCACCACGTTCACGGCAAAGTCGCGCAGGGTTTTCTGGAATTCAGCAATATCCTCTGGCAGCGTGGCTTCAGCGCCAGACGGGGTCAGCTTGCTCTTAGGCGTAGCAGGCCAGCTGTACGGGGGAGCATCCAGATTGCGGTAATCGAATTCTGTGGTGTTTTCGGCAAGGGCGTGATCAGTCATGACGTTTCCTCTACATCGTTATGTTTGTTATTGGCGAGCAATCGCGTTGATAGGATATTAGCCATCGCGGCCGAAAAGGCAGATGTTTACAGCAGACATTCTGATTGTTAATTTACGACAGCCTTAAATTATGTGTGTCGTGACCCATGGAGATCCGCTCTTCACTGTCAGTGCCACCGGCCCGTCATCTGGGCTATGGCCTGAACCCGCTGATTACTCTGCTGAAAGAGCACGGTATCGACCCCCTGTTGGTCATGGAAAAGGCCTCCATTCCAGAGGAGGCGCTGGATAGCCCCACCTATCAGCTAACGCCGCAGCAGGAGCTGAGCTTCACGTCTGAAGTCATTCGCGCGCTGAATAAGCCCGAGCTGGGCCTGATTGTGGGCAGCCGTTACCACCTGTCGGCCTACGGCCTGCTGGGGCTGGCGGTGATGACCAGCGAAAACCTGATTGCCGGCATGCAGGTGCTATACAAAAACATCCTGATGACCTGGACCTACATGCAGTGGATCACCGCGATTTGCGACGAGCGTGCCTATGTCAGCCTGGAGCCGTTGCGGGATTTGGGGGACAGTCACCAGTACATGATCGACCGCGGGCTGGTCGCGTCGCATATTATTTTCAAGGAAGCACTGGGGCGGGATATTCCCGTGCAGGAAGTCTTCTTGCGCCAGCCCGAGCCGGTGTACGCCGACGAGTACCGCCGCTACTTCAACTGCCCGGTACACTTCAACGCGGTGGAAAACTGCTACGTCTTTGACAGCAGCCTGCTTTACGAGCCCCTGTTGCAGGCCGAGCCGGAAACCGCCCGCATTTACGACAGCCAGTGCGAGAAAATTTGCGCGCAACTGGCGCGCAACTACACCTTCTCGGATGTTGTCCGCAATCAGATCCTGTCTTCACCGCGAGAGATTTTCACGCTGGAAACTATCGCCGATCAGCTCGGCATGACGGCCCGCACCGTGCAGCGCAAGCTCAGTCAGGAAGACAGCAGTTACAAGAGCATTCTCGAAGACGTGCGCAAGAATCTGGCCGTGGAATACCTGCAAACCACCTCGTTTACCCTCGAGGAAATTGCCGTGCGCCTCGGCTATGCCGACTCATCCAGCTTCTGCCACGCCTACAAGCGCTGGACCGGCGTGAATCCGGGCGAGCTGCGAAACGCTCAAGCCAGCGACAAGCCGTCGCGGAACTGAGAAGGCGCACATCCCGACCAGCGCCGAAAGGCATGGCAGAAATGCGCGGGATCGCTGTAGCCCAGCAGCGAGGCGATCTGCTCAATACGCATATTGGTACCCTGCAAATACTCTCTGGCCAGCGCAAACCGCAGGTCGTCGACGATCTTCTGATAGCCGATACCGTGCTCACGCAGGCGCCGCCGCAGGGTTCGCCCAGACATATTCAGCTTTTCCGCCACCACCTCAATGCCCGGAAAGTAACCGGGGCGCAGCAACAGCATTTCCCGCACTTCATCCACAATGCTGTTTTCCTCCGACAACCGCGCCTTGATGCGCTCGCCGCGCTCAATGCACAACGCCGCGGTGTCGCTGTCGCACTGCAACATGGGCACATCGAGAATATCCATCGGCAGACTGATGGCGTGGCGACTGGAGGAGAATACCGGCAGGCGCCCGAATACCTCCACATAACGCGATTCGGCAACCTGACGGGGATGTTTGAACTCCACACGGGAAGGCACAAAATCGTCCCCCAGCAGACCGCGTAGAATCATAAACGTCGCCACCATCTCCCGCTCACTGAGCATCGGCACATCGTCGCGATGGTAGTCGTCGGCATCCATCAGCATCACCACCTCGCCGTGTTCAACGCGCATATCGTGCTCGTAGAACGCAAAGCTGAGTTCGACGAAGTGATAGGCCAGCTTCAGCGCCTCGCGCATGGTCGAGGCGCTCATCAAGGCGTAGCCGTACAGGCCAAACAGGCTGAGCGGGTAACAGCTTCCCACGTACAGACCAATACCGGGATCGCCACAGACCTGGCGAAGATTGCGCAGAAAAATCAGCTCCTGACTCAGGCTGACATGCTGCTCGGGGCGCTCCAGAATCGACAGCGACAGTCCGGTGCCCGCCAGGGCCTGAGCCACGGTTATGCCCTCGCTTCGCAACCGCTGCAACGGTGCCAAAACGGTTTTTGCGGAATGATATTTCGGTTTCATAAGCGTCTTTATATTTACTTCACACTCACGCTGATGTCCACTTTTCGCAATTACCTGTCCGTTTTTCGCATTCCCGAAACTTTCCCACAGGATTACTTTTTGTCTCGACGTTCAGCGCTGTGCTCGCAGCGTCGGCCAAGCCTCACAAAAAAAATTATAGGAGCAAGACCATGTCAGACACACCGAAAATCCTTATCTATGGCGCCAGCGGTTACACCGGCAAACTCGTTGCCGAGTGTCTAGCTCAGCGCAATCTGCCGTTCTACTTCGTCGGTCGCAACCAGCAAAAACTGGAAGATGCGCTGGCCATTGTCGAAGAGCGACTGGGCCACAAAGCCCCAGCCACCATCGTTCGCGCCAACAACGACAAAGCCGAACTGGCTCCCCTGTTTGAAAAAGTCGAAGTCGTGATCAACGTTGCCGGCCCCTTCATGCAGCTCGCCTGGCCAGTTGTCGAAGCCTGCCTGGAAAACAACTGTCACTACCTCGACACCACCGGCGAGCAAGACTTTGTTATCGCGGTACGCGACAAGTACGGCAAAGCCTTTGCCGAGAAAAACCTGCTGTTGAACCCCGCCAACTCCTACATGTGGGCAGCGGGTGCGCTGGCGGCTGAAGTCGTGCTGGAAACTGAAGGCGTCGACACCCTGGACATCACCTACCAGATCAACAACGCACTGCCTTCACAAGCCTCAACCAAATCCTTCCTGCGCATGGTAAACAACCCGCAGTACATGATTAAAGACGGCGAAATGGTGGAATGGCAGGGCGACCGTCACTTTACCGTGAGCGTTCCCCACCTGTCGCAGCCCGTGCTGGCATTGCCGTGGAGCGGAGGCTGTGAACCCGCTTGGTACGAACACGACGACCGCGTGCGCAACTGCCGTGTACTGACCGCCTTCGGTGACGAAATCATCGAAAACGTGGTAGCGGTTATCCACCGCTTCCAAGAAGAATCCAAGGGCATGACCCAGGAGCAGAAAGAAGAGCTGACCAACCGCTACGGCGACGAAATGACCCCCGCCGAACCGCCGAAAGACTGCCGCGATCTGCACCGCACCGTCATCACCTGTATCGGTCAGGGTCGTCAGGTCACTACCGTGTTCCCGCTGTCGCTGAACGCGCCCTACACCTTCACCGGCGAAATCTGCGCCGAAGGTGCCGAGCGTCTGCTCAACGGCCAACTCAAAGCCGTCGGCTTCCAAAGCGCCACCGGCGCCTTTGGTCACCGCGAGCTGCTCCAGCGATTCCACGAACTGGGATATACCAACCTGCCCGGGTAAAACAACTCCACCCAACAAAAAAGCCCCGCGTCAGCGGGGCTTTTTTGTTGGGTGGAGTATTTGGCTGAGTCTTTCTAATCAGGTATGCCTACTTTTAAAGTCGTTCGCTCTTATTTTTATGAGCAACATATCAAATACTCACTAAAGCTATACCCGAGACTGAAAGCAAAGCCCAAACTAGCTGAAGCCAGTATTTTTTTGTCATCAACACAGACGTAAAAATTATCGGCAAGGCTAGCACTGCACTAAATATAAAAGCGTACCCTTTCGCACCCTCGAATGCAGGCTCATTGTACGCCACCAAAAAGCCAGCCAGGAAACTCAGCCCTGGAAAACTTAGTACCGCGAAGATAGCCCTGAACTTTAGAGTATTTCTTATTCTTTCCATCTAAACTAACTTCCTAGGGCTTTTGAGCTAGAAACCGCATCTATCATTCTTGGGTAACTCGGCCTTATTAAGGGGCCACAGGCGGCGAAGCCGCGCTTTAAGTAGTCCCATTTAAGCAATTTTTATATCATTTCGATAAGACTTATAATCTAGCTCTGATGCTTCAATTAAATCGTAGTATCTGTTAGTCGTAATCACTCGGCTTTTTGCGAAGTCTTTTATATTTGGATCATCAACCATAACATTCTCCCAGTATTTGATGACCTCATCTCTAGGGGACGTAGTGATTTCGCTAGCTGCATATGCAATAGACCTGCTCAAAGACTCCTTAATCTTATCTATTTGATAAAGGCTGCCTTTATAGAATGGATACTCCCCATCCAAGTAATCAGCGTAGCGCTCCAGATTTTCTCTAATCATGACATGATTTTGATTGATCTTTTCTTCGCTCACATCCTTATTGAAATTGATTTCATTTATGAGCATTGCTGTCTCAAAAGAAAGCCTATTCAAATCGGCTCTGTCCTGACCAAACAAATCGCCAAACCAAAATATAAGACCAGAAACAGTTATTACAGCTAACAATGAAAGTGCATTTTTCATTGTTAGATATAACACCTAAAATTACGATCGCTTGAAACGATACCCGCTCTTGTGGAAACAAAAGTGGGTGGCAGGTCAAACTTCAATTAAATCGATTTTTTAGATCCACTCTCGGCTATGCCCCTAGTCACTTTTTTCACCAATTCGAAGTTTCTTTCGAGGTATCGCGGCGCTATCGAGAAGTGCCTCTATGAGCCGGTTTGCGTTGGTTCTGCTTTGAGATTGCTTGCCTTCGACCCATAGGCTTAGTGATGAGAGGACAGCAAGTATGAAGTCCTTGGAAAATACGATAGCGATCATAAGAAACCAAAACAGCACAGCGACTATCATAATTAGGAGAAGCACATCAGACGGCTTCTGATAAATCTCGAAAATGAAGTCCACGGGAACTGCGGATGTTTCGTAAGCGCGCAGGAGCACAAGCGCTGAAACAGACAACGCAAAAATCATGAAAGAAACAACGCGGGCTTTAGAGTCTGGGTCGTAAATTGAGCGCGCCAATGACTGAAGCGAAGGACCCAACGTGCTCCTATGTTTTTCCTTCAGGTCAAGGGAGTCACTCAGCTCCTTAGCCAAAGAGAAATATTCAGTACGTGGGACATCAACAATGGCTTCCAACCATGCTCGCTTGGCATCGGACAGATCCCTGAAATTTCTGCCCATAGCCGTACCAACCTTTCGTTTGGCCCTTTGGTCTTTCAAAAAGTTCACTGCAAGCCACACGACAATGAATACGATCTCGGAGCCAAAAGCAAAGCTGGAAATCTCCTTTTCAGAAAAGTGAGCAGCCAATTCCTGTTTATAAAAAAGCATGCAAACCACACCGGCACTGAAGCATGCAAAGCTCAGTGCAACAGCCAATGTGTAGATGCTTACTAGGCCGATATGTGCACGATAACTGTAGAACGCTTCGTAATAGCGATGCGAAAGGGTGTGTAGATCCTTCATAGGCCTTGACGCCAACCGCAGCGCAATACAGAACTGAGCGCCTTTTGTGCTAACTTTTTAGCGCCAGTGAGTAGTATAAAACGCGCGCGGATATGACTATCCGACAGCCGATTTTCGTTAGGTGTGGCTGACTTGGATAAGAAACTCATTGATTGCTGACCTCAATTCCATGTTCTTTATTTTAGTAGCCTCTATTTTTGCTTCCGCTGCTAGACGCTTAGCTTCTTTTAAATTCTGGTTATCGAAGTGGCTTTCAGCCATTGCAAGTTTTATCGATGCGGAGTATTCAGCCAGCTTCAACCTAGATGAACAACTAAGTCCTTTTTCATAAGCGGTCTGTGCCTCGATATAACTTTCGGAGAAATCTCCTAGAGCTTCCCACTGAAGAGGATGATCCAGTTTTGTACCTTCATTACTTTCACACAACTCCTTTAGTACTGCGTAAGCTTCGGCACCGGAATTTTCATCATTTCTTGCCGAAGCATCCACTATCTTCAATGCTAAGCTGTGAATTACTTCGTATAGTGGTGCAGTCATTTTTTTACACCTAACGCTATGGTCACGCGCTCGTTGCGCACACCGTTTTATTAACTCATTTCCGAGCGGCGGACTTTAGATCCACAGCATCAGAAAAAGTTGAGCGATAACGCTCGGCCTTTTCTGCGTCCAATCCGATAAGGATGGTTGCGCTGCTATCCCAGCAAGCTATTTCAAAGCTAGCCCCGCCTAATTGAGGCACTAGCTCAGAGACATCCCAGTAGTTCGAGTTGCCATCAACAAATGGTGCGTCTCTAACATCGGCCCGCATTCCTTTAGGAAAGGCGCTGAATACGGCCCAAGAAAACTGAATATCGTCACTAGTGATCAGAAGCTCGAGTTCACTGCCGGAATACCATCCCTCGGCAAACTGAAAGCCATTCGTCTCAATATCGCTTAAGTACCAATCGTAATCAGAGCAACTAATGCCCAATGCCGCTATGACCTCACGTATATTTGTAAAAAAACGTACTTGGTCGGTTCGTTCCAAGATCAAGTTCATACTGGCTCTACAAGTTAACATCCTAATAACAAGTGCGCTCGGTAAACAGAATAGCGAGGGAGATCTGATATGCACTGCCTCAAAATCCCTATGTGGCGGTTTTTTGTACTTCGTTTCCGCGCCTGAGAAAAACGCGCCAATGCCTTTCAATTTAGGTCAGTTACTTACATTTGTATAGCCGACTTTCCAGCTACTCGCCCGCCGCTGACTAAAGGAACACTTATCAGGAGCACGACACCAGCAGTACCACTCTATCGATAAGCTGGCTACACTACGATGAACCCCGCAAAACAGCAGAGACACAGGAGCGTCTGAATATGTCGGAATCCATGCCCACCCCGTTTGAGTGTTACTTGAATGCCTGGCGACGCTATGTCGATTTCAATGGGCGCTCACGTCGTCGCGAGTACTGGTTTTTTGTGCTGTTCAATGTGCTGATCAGTATTGGCTTGGGCATCATTGATGGCATCTTCGGGCTGGGCAATATGGAGATGGGTGTGGGGCTGCTCAGCTCACTGTACGGTTTGGCAGTATTGCTGCCGTCACTGGGCTATGCCGTGCGCCGCTGCCACGATATCGGCCGCAGTGGCTTGTGGCTGTTGCTGCTGGTCATTCCTTTTCTGGGGCCGCTGATTATTCTGGTTTTCATGCTGATGGACAGTGAACCGGGCAGCAATGACTTTGGCCCGAACCCCAAGGGAGAAGAGACGGTCGAGGAAGTCTAGTCAGCGCAACACGCCGCCAGCCATTAGTCTGCGGCGTGTTTGTTGATGTGCCCGCAGTCGCGGCAACGGTGGGTATTTCTGGCGGGAAACAGCGGAAAATCCAAGCCGAGAAAGACCAGAAACGCCCATCGTCTTCCCCGCTGAAACGGCTCTGTGTTGCGACTGCCGCAAAGTTCGCAGGCCTCGGCTTCTACCCCCTGCTGCTCCTCAACCAGCTCGCTGCAATCTTCGCCCAACAGTGCCAACGCCTGCTCGACAAAGGGTGGCGGCACCTGCAAACGCACACCGCCCATGGCGTTGGAATACAACCACTGCATGTTGATGGTGTTTTCGTCAGCAACAAACGCGGGAATGCCCTCCGACTCCAGCTTGGCCCTGGCAATATGCGCCTCGTAGGGAAAGGAGTAGTGGGCAATGGTCTTAAGCATTGAGCCGACACATAGTGATGATCAGGAAATCAGCGTAACCGTATCTTCCAGCGGCGCGCGATCCATAATCACTTTATTGATCTGCTCGCCCTCGGCTTCATAGCCAAATGACAGGCCGCAGATAATGCCGTGCCCGTCGGGCAGCTTGGCAAGCTCCATTACCGGGTCAGGATAGAACGCCAGGGCGCCCTGGGGAATACTTGCCAGTCCGTAGTCGACCAGCAGCAACATGAGGGTTTGCAGGTAGATGCCGATATCGACGGCATTGACCGGCCCCATGTCGGTGGGCATGGAGATAAAGGCGACATGGGGGGCGCCGAAGAACTGCCAGTTCTTCAGCATCAGAGCCTGACGTTTGTCTTTTTCGTGACGCTCGATACCCATGGTGCCGTAGTAGGTCATTGCGCAGTCGTACTGACGCTCTTTGTACACGCCCTGCAGTCCTGCATCGCCGGGTTTGAACGCGGGTGAGGGCGCTTTGCCGCTGAGAATTTCGGTGACGATGGCGTCTTCGAGCTTTTTGCGCGCGTCACCGGAAACAACGGTGACGTGCCAGGGCTGGGTGTTGCAGTTGGACGGTGCATGGCGGGCGATGTCGAGGATTTCCCGCAGCGTTTCCTCGGGCACAGAGTCGGGCTTGAAGCCGCGGATGGAGCGGCGGGCTTTTACAGCGTCAGCAACGCGCATGATGTTATTGTCCTCTGGGCAAAATCCCAGTCTAAACGGGCGCGATGGGGCGGAACAAGCTCTGGTGGGCCAGCTTAGCGGCCGGGGGTCTTCTCCAGCGCCAGAATGGCGTCATTGAGTTCGTCGATGCGGCCACTCAGCACCGTCTGAGCATCGTAAAGGCCTCGGTTGTAGAAATAGGCGCCGAGATTGTCGCTGATGAAATCGAGCAGAAACTCCACTTCGAACTGCCCCAACTCCCGGTCCAGTTCCTCTGCCATATAGCTTTTAAGCGTCTCGCAGAGGGCTTCTCGCTCCTGTTTTGAAAATTGCATCATCACGCTATCTCCTTGGCTTGCCTATGTCTCGAATTCGCGCCCTGCCTCGCACTGTCGTTCTACCACCAGTACAATGCCGCCTCCGGCTCACACAGGAACGCCTATGAACGATCTCGCGCTGTACCAGTATATGCTCATTGGCCTGATTTTTATCTGGAGCGGGATTGTGCGCTCCGGACTGGGCTTTGGCGGCGCGGTATTGTCTTTGCCTTTTCTGCTGTTGGTACACAACGATCCGCTGGTCTTTCTGCCGCTGATCTCGGTGCATCTGCTGATCTTTTCCTCCATCACCATCAGCCTGAATCATCGCAAGCTGAAGCACAGCGGCTACTCGCAGCCGGGCTCGGTGGACTGGGCGTACCTGTGGAAAATTCTCGGCATTATGATTGTGCCCAAGCTGCTGGGCGTGGTCGGTTTGATTACCCTGCCGGGCGGCATACTCAGTGCGATTATTTTTGCGATCGTGATGGTATTTTCGCTGGGCTACATCTTTAACAAGCCGTTTCGCAGCAACAATCGCTGGGTCGACGCACTGTTTCTGATATTGGGTGCCTACATCAGCGGTACTTCGCTGATTGGCGCGCCGCTGATTATTGCGGTTGTTGCCCAGCATGTGGCGAAGGAGCGGCTGCGGGATACGCTGTTCGCCCTGTGGTTTATTCTGGTGACCATTAAAATGGCAGCCTTCGTGTGGGCGGGCGTCGACCTCCAGCTTCGTCATCACCTGTGGCTGTTACCCTGCGCGACGATTGGTCACTTTATTGGCCTGCGCGTCCACGACTATATGCTGCGCGCCGAAACCCCGTTGTTCTTCCGGGTTATCGGCACCGTTTTGTTCGGGGTCAGTATTGCGGGGCTGTGGCAGTCGGTTTTCTGAGCCGGTCCCATATAGTCAGCCCTGGCTTAGCCGGCCTTAGAAGACACTAACGACATCACCCAGCCGCTGCTTGATGATGTTTCTGAGATAGGCGGCCAGCTCCCGGTAGAATATCCGCCCCGGTGCTGACGCCCGCCAGACCAATGCATGCTGACGGTTGATGGGCATGGATTTAAGCTCACAGACGTGCAGCGCCTCGGGGATGTGCATTTCCGAGTGCACATATAGGCCCGGCAGAAATGCCACACCCAGCCCCATGACCACCATCTGCCGCAGGGTATCGAGACTGGTGCCTTCATAATCCCGCAAGACCGTCGCCCCCAGTTTGTCGCACAGGTCGTGCACCTGATGGTGGAAGTGGTGCTTTTCCTCCAGCACCAGCACGCTCTCGCCGCGCAGTTGTGAGGGGGTTACGACCTGCCTACCTGCCAGACGGTGTTCAGCGGGCACCACAAACTTTAAGGGCTCGGTGAACAGGGGTTCTATTGCCAGATCAGGCGAGACCAGGGGCAGAGGAACAATGGCGAGATCCAACCCGCCCTCGATGAGTTCCTGCTGCAATGCCCTCGGCGCCCCCTCTCGCACATAGAGCTTCATATCGTGATAGCGCTCGTGCAGCTCACCCAGTACGTTGGGCAACAGATACGGCCCCACCGTGGGCGGAATGCCCAGTTTGTAGGTGGTCTGGTGGCCGAGGGATAACAGTTCGGCACTGTCGCTGAAGCCACGCATGGCAAGCAATACCTCTCTCGCCTGTTGGAGTAACTCCCGCCCCTCTGGCGAGGGCAGCGTACCGTTACGTGAGCGCTCCAACAGGGTGAGCCCGAGCATGGCCTCCAGGCTGGCAATCTGGCTGGTCAGTGCGGGCTGACTGACGCCCAGCTCCTCAGCAGCACGCCGATAACTACCGAACTCAGCCACCGACAGGAAATACTGGAGCTGCCTCAGGCTGGGCGATTTCTTGGCGAGAATCACAGCGGCACACCCTCAATCTGGTGATAACTTTTAGTTATCATAAAATGGGATTTATTCTTATAAAGCTATCACGAAATAATAATCAACCGCCATTGTGGCGTTCAATTTACCCGCAACCTTGATGGAGAGTACCCGTGGATCACGTTATTTCCGGCGTTGCCAAGTTTCAGAAAGAAGTCTACCCCAGCAAAGAGACCACCTTCCGTAAACTGGCCGAAGGTCAGAACCCTGAAGTGCTGTTTATCACCTGTGCCGACTCGCGCATTGACCCCAATCTGGTGACACAAACAGACCCCGGCGAGCTGTTTATCTGTCGCAATGCGGGCAATATCGTTCCCCCTCACAGCAACCAGACGGGCGGCATGACTGCCTCTATCGAGTTCGCTGTTGCCGCACTGGGCGTGTCACATATCGTCGTCTGTGGCCACACGGACTGTGGCGCGGTTAAAGGCGCCATCAATCCCGAGAAACTGGACTCGCTGCCCCACGTTCGCGAGTGGCTGGGCCACTGCCGCGCCGCCACTGAGGTGGTAAAAGAGCGTTGCGGCGAGGACCAGCTCTGTCTTGACCACCTGGAAGCAGTGACCCAGGAAAACGTGGTTCTGCAAATGCAGCATCTGCGCACACACCCCGCCGTCGCCGCCAAGATTGCGACCGGGCGCGTCGCACTGCACGGCTGGATTTACAACATCAAAACCGGTGGTGTGACCTGCTACAACGAAGAAAGTGGTGAGTTCGAACCGATGGACTCTCGCTACGAAGCGTTTTCCCACAAAGCCGCTGTCACCGTCTAAGGAGACTTAGCAATGAAGACAGAGTTATCTCTCCGGGAGATCAAGAGTGATCTTCCGGCCAGTATCGTCGTTTTCTTTGTCGCCCTTCCGCTATGTCTCGGTATTGCGCTGGCCTCCGGCGCACCGCTGTTTTCAGGCATCATCGCCGGGATTGTCGGCGGCGTCATCGTCGGCGCTGCCAGTGGCTCCCGACTCGGGGTCAGTGGTCCCGCTGCAGGGCTGGCGGTCATCGTATTTGATGCGATTACCACGCTGGGCACCTGGGAAATCTTCCTCTGCGCCGTGGTGCTGGCGGGCATTATCCAGTTGGCACTGGGCTTTTTTCGCGCGGGGTTTATCGCCTATTTTTTTCCCTCATCAGTGATCGCGGGCATGCTCACCGGTATTGGTCTGCTCATTATCATCAAGCAGATCCCCTACCTGTTCGGCTGGCATAGCGACTTCCTCGGTGAGCAGACCTTCTTCCACGCCAACGGCGAGAACACCCTTTCAGCCATTTCCCACGCATTCGACATGATGTCGCCGATTGCGCTGACGATCTCGGCGGTATCGCTGGTGTTGCTGGTGCTCTGGGATAAGGTGCTGGCAAAACAGCACCGCATCTTCAAGCTGATTCAGGGCCCGATCGCGGTGGTTTTGCTGGGCATTCTGGTCTCATTCCTGCTCACTCAGAACGGTGCCGGACTCGATAGCAGTCAGCTCGTTGTGCTGCCAGAGCTGGGCAGCTTCTCCGCCTTCGCTCAGGAGCTGTCGTTCCCGGATTTCTCGGCGGTATTCAGCTGGGAAGTGATCAGCATTGCGTTTGTGATTGCCATCGTCGCCAGTATTGAAACGCTGCTGAGTGTCGAGGCCACCGACAAGCTGGACCCGCAGAAGCAGGTCACACCGACTAACCGCGAGCTCAAGGCGCAGGGACTGGGTAATATTTGTTCGGGCCTGATCGGCGGCTTGCCTATCACCCAGGTGATCGTGCGCAGCTCGGCCAATATCACCTTTGGCGCCAAGACCAAGCTGTCGTCCATCCTCCACGGCTTCATGCTGCTGATCAGTGTGGTCAGCATCGGTTCGCTGCTGAATTACATTCCGCTGGCGTCACTGGCGGCGGTGTTGATTATTGTCGGCTACAAGCTGGCAACCCCCAGCGTATTCGCGGTGATGTTCCGCAACGGTGCCGAGCAGTATGCGCCGTTTGTGACGACTATCGCGGTGATGCTGTTTACCGATCTGCTGACCGGTGTATTGGCGGGACTGGCAGTGAGTGTGTTCTTTACACTGAAACACAGCTACCGGAACGACTATCACTTCAAGGATACGGTGTCTTCTGACGGCGAGTATGAAACCCACCATATTGTGATGGCGGAAGAAGTCTCGTTCTTCAACAAGCCCAGCATTCTGAAGAAGCTGAATGAAATCCCCGAAAACTCCCAACTGATTCTGGACTTTTCCAATTCCAAATCCGTGGCCTTCGACGTGATCGAGCTGGTGCGGAATTATATTGATCAAGCCCAGTACCGGAATATCAAGGTCGAAACCATCAAGTTTCAACCCGATCCCCAGTAGGGCAGCGTAAGGCCGGCGCTACTCCCTGGCGTCGGCCCCACGGTCAATCCACATGAACTACAGCGTGTGTGGATTGACCATCACCCCGCCATCTACATCCAGCTTTGCGCCAGTAATAAACGACGCACGATCCGAGCAGAGATACGCCGCCGCATCGGCAATTTCGTGGGGCTCGCCCACCCGTCGCATGGCATGAACACCCGCCGTTTCCGCTTCGGCGTCCGCCACCGAATCGAAATACATCTGCAAGGCCGGTGTGCGTACCGCGCCGGGATTAATGGCATTTACCCGAACACCGCGCTGGGCAAATTCCGCCGCCGCCGTGCGCGTAGCGGCCAGCACACCCCCTTTTGCCGCACTGTAGGCAATTTGGAGGGCTTCACCGCGCACGCCGGAGAGCGAGGCAATATTAACGATCGCCCCGCCCCCGGCTGCCAGCATGGCGGGTATCTGGTATTTCATTCCCAGCCAGACGCCTTTCAGGGTTACGTCCTGCGCCAGTTGCCAGCGCTTTTCCTCAAACTCGGTGAGCGGCGCAAAGCCCCCGCCCAGCGCAGCATTGTTAACCGCACAGTGCAGCGCGCCAAAGTGTTCAACGCAATCGTTAACAGCCTGGCGTTGCTCGGCCTCTTTTGCCACATTGGCGTGGATCGCCAATGCCTCGCCGCCCGCCTGACGAACCAGTGCCACGGTCTCCTCAGCGCTGTCACGGTCGTAGTCCAACACCGCCACTCGCGCGCCATCGGCCGCGAAGGTCAGCGCACAGGCGCGGCCAATGCCGCTGCCCGCGCCGGTAATCAAGGCGACTTTATTCTGCAGCAGCATTGTGCGCCTCCCCAAACAGCTTTCCGTGAAGCTGCGGTGCAAAAATCACCGCCCGGTGATGATGCTCCAGTGCCGCATCGTCCTCCGCCAGCCAGCGAATAATAGCGGCGACGTGCTCTGGCGGCGTGGCATTGAACCGGGCAGCGATTTTTTCATCCAGACCATTGGCCCGCATCACTTCGGTGTAGACAAAGCCCGGCTCCACGGAGAAGAAACGCACACCGCTGTCGGCATGCTCGACGCGCAATGCCGGCATCAGACGGATCAGCGCTGCTTTGGAAGAAGGGTAGGCAAAGCCCCAGCCGCCCTCGTCAGCCGGGGCAGGAGGGTCATTGATTGCCGAACCGGAGACCATATTGATTACGGCACCGTTGCCCCGTGCCAGCATCCCGGGCAGCAGCTTTTGCACCAGCAGCACCGGCGCCTGCACATTCCCGCGGTAGATGTTGTCGATCTGCGCCAGCTCCACATCCAGCACCCGCTGCATATTGCCCGGCCCCTGATAGCAGGCGTTGTTAAACAGCAGATCCACGCGTCCGAAGTGCGCTAGTGCGTCGTCGGCGGCGGCCGCGACGGAGTCCAGATCGAGAATATCGGAACGCAGACAGAGTACCTGGGCCCCTTCGGCGCGGGCCCGCTCTGCGGTCGACTCCAGACTGCCGGGCAGCGGCGCAGTGTTACTCCGCCAACTGCCGTGTTCGTGGGATTCACCCTCACTCATGGTACGGGCGGTAATGGCCAGGTCGTATCCAAAGCGGGCTAGCTGGACAGCCGTTGCCGCACCGATGCCCCGGCTGGCACCGGTAATAAACGCCACTTTGCGATTCATTGAGCGACCTCCAGGGGCCGATCTTCCTGCCAGACCAGCGTCAGATCGCGGCTGAGGTACTTGCCGATGCCGTCACGCAGCACAATCACATCGTGGTAACGAATCCCCATATCCATTTTCCAGCGACGCCCGTCGCGCTCGTAAAAATGGGACGCGACGCAGTAGGTTTCGCCGCGGTATTCCTCGCCCTGCCATTCGCCGAACTGGCTGCCTAGCATATGAAAGGTGTGGGAGAAGTGCTCAAGCATGCCCAGATTACCGGTAAACTGCTCACGAGATTCTGCCGCAAAGCCCGGGCCGCGCTGGCTGAACTCGGGCCACATAATCTGTTCAAGCTCGCCGAAACAGCGCTGATCGATGCAGCGCACGTAGTGGTTAGCCAAGTGATTGGGAAGGGTATTTTTATCCATTTATGTTCTCCTTCAAGACCGCTTAGCAGCTCAGGCGCCCAGACGGCTTTTGACTTCCGCGAGGCGACCAAAGAATTCGTCGAAGGCTGCCGGGTCCTGCACGAAGTAGAGCGGCAGAATTTCAATATAGTTGGCACCGGCTTCCAACATGGCGGGAATCGTGTCGATGGTGGCCTGAAAATCCGGCACACCGTCGGCGCCAAATTTGTGGTCGACCATAGCGCGTACCGACAGCGCATCGGGGTCCCGCCCGGCGGCTTCAAATGCGCGTCGCAAATCCCTGACGCCTTGCCCAAAAATCGCGGGGTCCTGTTCGATAGGAATCCAGCCATCGGCGACGGCAGCAATAGACGCGCAGTTTTCCGGGGTGGCCTTGACGCCCACCCAGCACGGCACGTTCTCCGGCGCGGGGCGGCAGTAGATATCATCAAACGCAATGTGCTCGCCGTGATAGCTTGCCGGCGCGGATTTCCACAATGCCTTCATTGCTGCAATCTGCTCAAACATCAGTGCCTTGCGCCCCTTGAACGGCAAACCACTGGCGTCGAATTCCTCGCGCTGCCAGCCCGTTCCCAGCCCCATGACCATGCGGCCCGGTGCAAAAGCATTGAGCGTTCCGACCTGCTTGGCCAGCAATGCAGCCGAACGCAGCGGGGAGATGAGCACGCCCTGTGACAGCTCAATATGCTGGGTGGCCGCCGCAATGGCGGCCTCGGTGGTGATCGGCTCCAGCCAAGGGGTTTCCGGCGGGCTGGGAAATTCGCCGTAGGGATAGCGGTCGGTGCGGCTTCCCATCACCACGTGGTCGGTCATGCTGAGCTGGTCGATGCCAGCCGCTTCGGCTTTCTGGGCAACCTCAATCAAGCCCCGCGGATCACCGCCGTAGAGATTTTCCAGGCCATAGATGCCTATCGTGAGTTTGAACTTCGACATGGTTTTTCCTCGTTATTATCATTTTTTATGATTATTGGCTGGCGCTCAGCGCGCCGGTAGTTCCGCGCTGATCAGGGCTGCCAGACTTTTCAGCACAGCACTGATGGCGGCCGGACGATCCAACTCACCCCGGCCATAGGCCAGCGCGTAGTTTTTGGTAATGGCGGTGCAGTTTTCCAGCAGCAGCCGCGCGGCGTTATCGCCGATACCCAGCGCGTCAAAATAGCGCAGCCAGCGGTGTTCGTAGCGCGAAATCAGCGTTTGTTGATACTGCTGAAAGTCCTCGTTGAGCTCGGGAATACAACGCAGAATCAAGCCACCGCAGCCGTACTCATCCACCACGTCCCAAATCAGCGCCTCCATTTCAGCGCTGAGACGGCCATCCCCGGACAGTCCTGACACCAGACCGGAGTACTGCTGCTCGCAGGAAAAGGCAGCGTCCAGACGCTGGTAGAAGGCTTCGGATACCGCAATATATATATCGCTGCGGCGGGGGAAGTAGCTGTAGATCAGCGGTCGACCACAACCCGCCAGCTCTGCCAGACGCTGATGCTTGAGGGCATCTAATCCCTCAAACTCCACGATATAGCTGGCCAACTTAACGAGTTGAGTATGCCGCTCTTCGCGGCTGGCGCGCTGATTCAAATGCCCGATCAAGGCAAGACGCTGCTGGGCCGCAGAGGGCGCAGGACTGGCTTGTGCTGTGGTCACCGGAACGCCTTGTTGAATAAGAGATGTTTTCAGCATCCCTTCTTAATGACATTTTGTCAACAACAAGGCCGCACTTCAGTTATCAGTGAGTTGAGAGAAAAAAGAGAGGGAAGGGGCCGTCGCACATCGCGACATGCCCCGCAAGAAAAGACTTATACCGCCGAGTCGTTCAGCTGCGCGTCCAGCAGTTCGTGCAGCAGGGGGTGCTCACGAAGTTGCTCCAGCGCGGCGTCGCGCTCCAGTTCCTCGCGATAAACTTCGGTCTGCGCAACCGCCTTGGCAAAGTAGCGCGCGGCGTCATCAAGGTGGCCCATCGCGGAGTGAGCGCAGGCAAGCTGATAGAAGGCGTGGCCGTTGGTTTCATCGTGAGCGAGCGCTTGCTGGCAAAGGTTTACCGCCCATTGGGGCTCTCCCTGATCCAGCGCCGCATCGGCCTTGTAGGTTATGGCTTCGATGTCGTTGGGACGAATCGCCAGAATCTGGTCGTAGATGGCGATTTTGCCCCCCGGCGTGCTTTCCTGGCTCGCTCGCAGCCACAGAGAGTGGATCTCCTGGGTGCGACTGATTTCCTCGCGGTTCAGCTCGATATGTGCCGTTTCCTGCTTGAGCTGCTTCTCGATCACCCGCAGGCGTTTCTCATATTCCCCCACCAGCTCGGCCACCTGATCGTTGGCAACGCTGTGCACCTTCTCTTTGATATCGCGCAGCGAGTTCCAGCCAATCAAGACCAGCGCCGAACTGACGCCGGCGATGAGGTAGAAGAAATAGGTCACCGTATCGGTGGCATAACTCACCGCTTTATCGGCGGCTTCAAGCTCACGATCCACGACTTCCGCGGCCAGTTCACGGTGCTTGCGCTCCATATCGATACGCAGGGAACGCACTTCATCCAGCAGGTAACGCTCGATAAACGGCGAATACAGCGGTTCTTTCATTTCATTGATATGCGACTCCAGCTCGGCATCCCCGTCGGGGGTTGCCGGCGCTGCGGCGGCCAACAATGGCAGCCACAGACTCAGGAGTATGATCAGGCGACGCATATGGCTTCACCGTGGTCGTGAACCTCCACCAGACAGCGGTGCAAGTTCGCCACAGCGGCCTCGTAATCGTCCTCGTTGATCACGAACTGCATATCAACCTGGCGCATGGACTGATGCATGGCCAGCACGCTGATGTCTGCCGACGCCAACGCAGATACGGTTTTCGCCAGCATGCCCGGCACTTTCATATCGCTGCCAATCGCCGACACGATGGCAACTTTGCGGGTGCTGACTTCCGCCGTCGGGAATTCTTCGCTCACCACCTTCACAATGCGCTTGACGGTTTTCAGGCTGGTGCCCAGGTAGTGGGTGATCGTGTTGGCGTTGATATCCTTGGTGATCACGGTTGCCTTGAAACGCGAGATCGCACTCAGGATTTTCTGTTCGTATTCCCACAGCGAACCGACCATGTCCTGATCGAAGACTTCCAGCGCATAGACCTGCTTGCGCCCGGCGATGATTTCCACACAGGGGCTCTCGCTGTGATAGTCGCCATCGATCAGTGTACCGCCATGCTCAGGCTCAAAGGTGTTCTTCACGCGCAGGGGAATATTGTCCTGACGCAGGCCTTTTGCCGCACGGGGGTGAATCGCTTCCATACCGAGGTTGGCAAGCTGGTCCGCCACATCGTAGTTGGTGCGACCGATCGGTACGACCTTGTCGGCGCCAACCAGACGGGGGTCGGCACTGCTCAAGTGGTATTCCTTGTGAATGACCGCCTCGGCCGCGTTGCTGATCACCGCCATACGGCTGAAGGTCATCTCGCTGTAGCCGCGATCGAAGGTCGCCATCAGCCCTTCTTTACAATAGGCATAGCCAGTAACAATCGGCAGCTCACGATCCAGATTGATGCCTGCCAGCTCCTGACTGATATGCTCATCCAGCGGTACCGCGACTTCCATGCGCCAGCCGGAAAGGTCGACGAAGCGGGCGTTCACGCCATCCCGCTTGAGCAGATGGGCGGTATTCCAGGCACTGTGAACCTCCCCGATACTGGCCAGCATTTCGCGCACAGTCAGCAGGTGATCTTCCAGACCAAAGTGGCCGTGCTGACACAGGCGATGCAGATTGTCCATGCAGCGCTCGGCTTCAAACAGGCGACCATCGATAAAGGCATTGGCCTCGTTGAGCTGCTCGGTATTGTCGAACAGCTCGGCGTTAATGTTGTGCAGCATTTCGCCGACACCGCGCAGCGCTTCGCGCCACAGGGCCTCGCTGCCTTCCTCGTCGGCGAACAGCGCGTAGACGCCGGGGTTGCCGTTGCGCTTGTTCTCCAAGAGCAGGTCCGTAACGCCGCCGTAGGCCGACACCACGAAAATGCGACCGTAAAGCTCGTCGTCCTTGCGACCACCTTTGATGATATTGTCGCGCACGGCGACATAATCACTCATCGAGGTGCCGCCGATTTTTTCTACACTGTGTGACATGCTGTGCTCCATTCGTTGATCAGAAAAAAGGTTTGCGTTACCGCAACTTCTCTCGCAATCAGTCGATGGGATAAACACCGTTTTCGTCGTGGACTTCGCGACCACTCAGCGGGGGATTGAAGACGCAGGCCATCTGCATATCTTCGCTGCCACCACGCAGCAGGTGCTTGTCGTGTTTGTCGAGCAGGTAGAGGGTGCCCGGCTCAATTTTGTAGACCTTGCCATCGTCGACGGTTTCAATCTCGCCGTTACCCGCCATGCAGTACACCGCTTCCAGGTGGTTCTGATAGTGGATGGGCGTTTCGGTACCCGCATAGATAGTGGTGATGTTGAACGCGAAGCCCATATTGTCGTCCTTGAGGGACATACGCACGCTGCGCCAGTTGCCGCCTTTCACATCGCGTTCAGTGTTCTGACATTCTTCCAGGGTTCTAACAATCATTGTTTGCCTTCCAAATTCGGTTTGAATAAACGCGCCCGCTGCCGTAGCAGCGGGCGCTCAAATATGTTTTGCCGAATAGTGCCGGGTGGATCAGGAGGCTTTCTTAACCTCTTTCAACATCACCTCGGCGACCGCTTCAGCCATGATGTCCAGGCCGCGGATCAGTGCATCTTTCTCGATGGTCAGCGGGCAGAAGCACTTCACGATGTGACCGCGGTTACCGCAGGTCTCGATGACCAGACCACGCTCAAAACAGGCGCGGGCCACGGCATCGGCGGTGTCACCATCGTTCATCACCAGGCCCTGCATCATGCCGCGACCTTTCACACCGACTTTGGTCACGCCATAGCGGTCAGAGATTTTCTTGAAGCGGTCGCTGACAATCGCCGCCTTTTCAATGACCTGGTTGGCGAAGCTTTCGTCCTGCCAGAAGTGGCGCAGTGCGGCGGCCGCGGTGATAAAGGCATGGTTGTTACCGCGGAACGTACCGTTGTGCTCACCCGGCTCCCAGACATCCAGATCGGGGCGCAACAGCACTACCGCAAAGGGCAGGCCATAACCACTGAGCGACTTGGACAGGGTCACGATATCGGGCTTGATGCCGCTGGGCTCAAAGCTGAAGAAGGTGCCTGTGCGACCACAACCCGCCTGAATATCATCGACAATCAGCAGAATGTCGTGCTTGCGGCAGAGTTTTTCCAGACCGCGCAGCCAGTCGGCGTTGGCCACATTC
Source organism: Spongiibacter tropicus DSM 19543 (assembly GCF_000420325.1). Taxonomy (NCBI): domain Bacteria; kingdom Pseudomonadati; phylum Pseudomonadota; class Gammaproteobacteria; order Cellvibrionales; family Spongiibacteraceae; genus Spongiibacter; species Spongiibacter tropicus. The sequence goes on from NZ_ATUS01000001.1 coordinate 1,891,629, forward strand.
AAGCCGCCCTCGCCCTGCACACACTCGACAATCATGGCGGCAGGCAGATCGACACCAGACGACGGGTCGCTGAGCAGCTTGTCGATCATTTTCAGGCTGTCGACATCGCGACCGTGGTAGCCACAGAACGGCATCCGAGAAATATCGCCCAGCGCCACGCCCGCACCACCGCGGTGATGGCTGTTACCGGTAGCCGCGACACTGCCAAGGGTCACGCCGTGGAAGCCATTGGTGAACGACACAATAGTGTTGCGACCGGTCACTTTACGCGCCAGCTTCATCGCCGCCTCAACAGCGTTGGTGCCGGTGGGGCCCGTAAACTGGAAGGTGTACTCCAGATCACGAGGCTTGAGAATGTGCTCGTTGAAAGCGCTCAAGAACTCGGCCTTCGCTGCCGTGTGCATATCCAGACCATGCGTGATGCCGTCACGGCTGATGTAATCCACCAGCGCTTTTTTCAATGCGGGGTGGTTGTGGCCGTAGTTCAGCGTGCCCGCGCCGGCAAGAAAGTCCAGGTACTTGTTGCCCTCGGTGTCGTAGAGGTATTCGCCCTGGGCTTTGTCAAAGGTAACCGGGAAAGACCGGGCATAACACTGAACTTCAGATTCAAGCTGATCAAAAATAGTCATGGTTTGTCCTCGTAATTTCGTTAGTTGTTCTAAATCGACGACGGAAAAGTCTTTACGCGCGCTGACCGAAGGGACCGATGCGCAGCAGTGCCTCACTGTCGTGATGGCCCTGAAAGTGCGCCTCGCGCTCAAACCAGATGTGGTGGTTGAGCTCGGTGTCCATGTCCCGCGCAAAGCTGCGAAACAGGGCCCAGGAAGCGTCGTTGTCCGGGGTGATGGTGGTTTCGAGATAGCGCACATTCTCACAAGCCGGGCGCCGCACAATTTCTTGCATCATGCGTTTGGCCAGACCGCGTCCGCGCTGACTTTTATCCACCACAACCTGCCATACGAACACAGTGTCGGGCTTGGCAGGGGGAATGTAGGCCGAAATGAATCCCACCAGTTGCCCGTCTTCTTCAACGGCAACCGAGGTATCGGCAAAGTGGGTGCACTGCAGCAAATTGCAGTAGACCGAATTCGGGTCGAGGGGTGGACTGTTCTCCACCAACTTGTTGAGGGGATAGCCATCTTCGGCCGTTGGCTGGCGAAAGACGAGCTGGAAAGCGTCCGCTTGCGTCGCTTCTTTTGATTTCAACACAATTGATTTGTGTTCATTATAAATCGGGATTGCCAACATCGCTTAAATACCTACAAATCAACGCGATGCACCGATTTCTGAACCCAACCTCCTAAATAATTAGTTAGTACACGATGAATTATAACGCGATAGCTGGGTATTTTTCAAACAGATAGCGGCTTATTGCTGCATCAATGCGATGCATTTTCCCGGCGAGAGCCCTAAAATAGCGCGATCAAGAGGGAACACCACCATGAATGCTGACGCTAATATCGAGGCTGTTTTGATCGCCCTGCGACGGGTGACCCGTGCCGTCGACCTGCACTCCAAACACCTGATGAAAACCTCGGGCCTGACCGCACCACAGATGTTAATTTTGCAAACACTGCGGGATCACGGCGACGCCATCATTTCGGACATCGCCAAGCAAGTCAGCCTCAGCCAGGCTACCGTGACCAGCATTATCGACCGCCTCGAAAAGCGCCAGCTGGTGGTGCGCGAGCGCTCCAGCCAGGATAAACGCAAAGTATTTGCCTGCCTGACCGACGAGGGCGCCGAAATCATTCGCAATGCCCCCACCCCGCTGCAGGAATATTTCAAGCGCCAGTTTCGCGATCTGCAGGACTGGGAGCAGATGCAGATCATCAGCTCCCTGCAGCGCGTCGCCCAGATGATGGATGCCCAGCACATCGATGCCGCACCGCTACTCGACGTGGGTGCAATCGACCGACAAAGCGAGCACGAGCCCTCGCGCTTTGGCTTTGACGATAAAGACGAGAAGTAAATCGCACACCGGGCAGCCACTGGCTTGCCCATTTTCCGGAAACACCACTACGCTTAATCCGCCTGCAGCTGATCTGTAAGGCGGGTCGACGCGTAATGCCTACACAGGCGACCAGCTGCCCCCGCCCCGGATATCAGCGCAGCCATAAATGTCAGCCACGGCAGGAAAAATCCATGGACGAACCACAACGCATTCGAATCGGTATCAGCGCTTGCCTGCTGGGCGAGCCCGTTCGCTACGATGGCGGCCACAAACGGCTTCCCTTTGCGACCGATGAATTAAGTCGGCATTTCGATTTCATTCAGGTCTGTCCCGAACAGGCGATTGGTCTCGGCGTGCCGCGCCCCACGATTCGACTGGTTGGCGATCCCGACAACCCGCGCCTGCAGGGCAGTAAAGAAGGCCCTGCACTGGATGTCACCGAAGAGATGCAAGTCTTCGCCAGCGACACCGCTGCCAAGCTGCAACACATCAGCGGCTATATCTTCTGCGCCAAGTCACCGAGCTGCGGCATGGAGCGGGTGCCGGTGGTGTCGGACAGCGGTCAGGGACTGGGCAAAATCGGTGTCGGCGTGTTCGCCCGCAAATTAATGGAGGCACTGCCGCTGCTGCCGGTAGAGGAAAACGGCCGCCTCAATGACGTCGCCCTGCGCGAAAACTTCGTCCTGCGCGTCACCGCTTACGCGCGCTGGCAGTCACTGCAACAGCATGGGCTGACCGTTGCCCAGTTGCAGGAATTCCATCGTCGGCACAAGTTTTTGCTGTTGGCCCACAACCAGGCACTGTACCGAGAATTAGGTCCACTGGTCGCAGAGACCGACAAACAAAACCTCGACGATAACAGCCAGCGCTACATCGCGCTGTTTATGCGGGCGCTGGGCAAACCCGCGTCCTTGCGCAACCACCGCAACACATTGATGCACATTCAGGGCTTCTTTCGCGATCACCTGGAAAGCGATGACCGCCAACAGCTCAGCAAGGTGATTGAAGACTATTCGAATGGCCTTCTGCCGCTGCTGGTGCCACTGGAAATGTTCGCCATGTTCCTGAAGAAATATCACGTGGACTACCTGCTGGATCAGTATTATTTCGACCCCTACCCCCGCGACCTGAAATTGCGAGTTGGCTTGTGACAGCGCTGGTCTGGTTTCGCAACGATCTTCGCAGCCTTGATCACCCGGCACTGTCTGCGGCCGCCGCCAAGGGCCACTGCCGCGCCGTATGCTTTCTGTGCCCCGAGCAGCTCGACGAGCATGTTATTGCACCGATTCGTCGGCACTATCTGCGGCGGGCGCTAAACGCACTGGCCGGGCAACTGGCCGACCTTGGCATTCCCTTCGATATTATTGATGCTGGACACTTTCGAGCACTACCGGCGGCGCTCGTCGACTACTGCCAGCAGCACAACATCAGCGAGGTATTCGCCCACGAAGAGCTGCTGGTAGATGAGCGGCGGCGCGACCGTGCCTGCCAGCAGGCGCTGACTGTTCCACTGACGCTGCTGGACGACTGCCTGCTGCACCCACAGCGCGTACTGAAAGATGATGGCGGTCCGTACAAAGTTTTTACCCCTTACGCACGGCGCGGACGCGCCCTGCTGCAAAGTGCGCCACCAAACTGCCTGCGACGCCCAAAGGCTATTGGCAGCCAACTCCCGCCGGCAGAGTGTCCGGTCTTTGGCGAAGAAAAGGATTCCGGCGACTGGCCCGCGGAGGAAGAGGCGGTGCTGAACCAGCTGCGCGACTTTTGCCGGGAACGCGCGGAAGCCTATCGCGAGCAGCGCGATTTCCCGTCGGTGCCCGGCACCTCGAAGCTGTCTGCCGCACTGGCCCTCGGGCTGCTGAGTCCGCGTCAGTGTCTTGCCCGCCTGCGCGCGGAGGCGGGCAACGATATCTGGGACCCGAAATCCAATCCCGGCACCTGGCTGAATGAATTACTGTGGCGGGAGTTTTATCACCAGATCGCCTTCCACTTCCCCCGCGTGGTTATGGGCCGGGCGTTCCAGGCAGACACCGAAGCGATTGCCTGGGGCAATGACGCCAAACTGTTTGCCGCCTGGCAGCAGGGCCGCACCGGTTACCCCATTGTGGATGCCGGCATGCGACAACTGGCTGAGACCGGCTGGATGCATAACCGCCTGCGGATGATTACCGCGTCGTTTCTCTGTAAGCACCTGCACATTGACTGGCGATGGGGCGAGCGCCATTTTCTGGAACAATTGATCGACGCCGACTTTGCCTCGAATAACGGCGGCTGGCAGTGGGCTGCCTCAACAGGCACCGATGCCGCGCCGTATTTCCGTATCTTCAATCCCACCACCCAGAGCCAGCGCTTTGACGCGCAGGGCCAGTTTATCCGTCACTATGTGCCAGAACTGGCGCAACAGTCTGATAAAGCCATCCACCAGCCCGGTGAAGTAGGGAATTATCCGGCACCGATTGTGGATCATCGCGCAAGTCGCGAAACAACTCTCGCACTTTTCCAGCAAATTAAGGACTAAAGGCATTCAGCAAACCAGTGTCAGTCATTTTGATAGCGACTGGCGCAGTTCCGGCGCGCTATTCTATGCTTGGCATGGCATAGCGCGCCGCCACTCAACACTGGGAGGAAAAGTGAATAAAACTCGACGTAGCCTGATTGCATTAGTCGCCGGCGTATCACTGTCGGCCTCAGCCATGTCCGACCCTGCTCCGGCAAGCGCCGCCCCTAAAACCATATTCGGCCTCAGTGAATATGTGTACATCGAGGAGCTCGGGGTTCGCTACAAGGCCAAGATTGATACCGGCGCAGAGAGTGCATCGATCAACGCCATCAACGCCGAGGTGAAAGAATCCCGCGACGATGATGAACCCGACATGGTGCACTTCGACCTGGTGCTGCCCAACGGCGATCTGCGCGCGGTGTCCCTGCCGCTGGAAAAACACATTCGCATTATCCGCCGGGCAGGGGACATGGACGAGGGGGACAAGTATTATCACCGTCGTCCGGTGTTGGAAATGACACTGTGCATTGGTGGCCAACGGCATAAAACCGAGGTGAACCTCGCCGACCGCCGTCAGTTCTCAAAAGCCATGTTGATCGGCGCGCGGCCAATCAGCGCTTTCAACGCGATGGTTGACCCCGGCGCCGAATACCTTCAAGACAAAAATGCCTGCGGAAAAGGCGCCAAAGACGACAACAAGGAGAGCGGTGAATGAAGGGCGTAAAACTGCATGTCAAAGTGCTGGCCTTGGCGCTACTGCTGATCGGTGCCGCCAGCATCGCATGGCAGATTTTTGTCCTGAATATTCCGGTCAGTGCAGAGACCACTGAACCGGTCTGGGTCATCGATAGCCGGGTCAGCTTTTCGGCCCGGGAGAACAGCCCGATCAAAGTGCAGATGTTTCTTCCGCCGAGCTGGAGCAAGTTTATTACCCTCGACGAGACCTTCATCGCACGCAACTATGGGGTCAATATCGACGAACTGGAGCAAAACCGTCGCGCCGTGTGGTCGGCGCGACGGGCCGAAGGCCAGCAACAACTGTTCTACCGGCTGATGCTGACCCAGCGCAGTAACCGCCGTCTGTCGAATGAAGAGCCGGGACCGCAGTTCCGCGAAAGCCCCAATCTGCAGGGCGCCGAGAAGGTTGCCGTTGAAGCGCTGCTCAAGCCGGTCCGCGAGCGCTCGGCAGATATCGAGACCTTTATCCGCGAGTCGATCAAACTGATCAACGACAAGAGCAACGACAACGCCCGATTGCTGCTGCGCAACGACTACACTGAGCTGAACAAAGCACGTGTGCTGGAGCTGCTTCTGTCCTCAGCGCATATCCCCGCCGAGCCGGTACACACCCTGCGACTGGTCAGCGGATCAAACCAGCAACCAGAGCTGTGGATGCGCAGTTACAACGGGCAGCGCTGGCTGTACTTCAATCCTCAAACCAGCGATTTCGGCTTGCCCGACGACCGTATTATCTGGTGGACCGGCAGCGAGCCGCTGGCGAAGGTCGATGGAGGTCATCGACTCAATGTTGAGATCAACGCCACCCAGCAGACCGTCAACTCGATCATGCTGGCCAAGAACATCAGCGAAAGCCGACAGGCCAATAACTGGTCGCTGCCGATGTACAGCCTGCCGGTGCAAAGCCAGCAAACCTTTGAAATTATTCTGATGATTCCGATTGGCGTCATGCTGATCCTGTTTCTGCGCAATATTATCGGCATTGAAACCCTGGGGACTTTCACCCCCGTGCTGATCGGTCTCGCCTTCCGCGAAACCGAGGTGGTTTGGGGCATTATTCTGTTTACGACCATCTCGGCGCTGGGGCTGGGGCTGCGTTCCTATCTGGAGCATCTGCACCTGCAACTGCTGTCGCGCTTATCGGTGGTGCTGACTTTTGTGGTGATGGTCATGGCGCTGATCAGCGTGCTCGGCCACCAACTTGGCCTCGATCGCGGCCTCGCCATTGCGCTGTTCCCGATGGTCATCCTCACCATGTCGATAGAACGGCTGTCCATTGTCTGGGAAGAGCGGGGCGGTCTGCACAGCGTCAAGGTCGGTATCGGCACCCTGATTGCGGCTACCCTCGCCCACGTGATGATGAGCTACGGCCCGTGGATTTACTTTGTTTTCACCTTCCCCGGCATCCTGCTGATGATGATGGCCATCATGCTGGCCATGGGCCACTACCGAGGCTACCGCATCAGTGAGCTGCTGCGCTTCAAGGCATTGCTGAAGGAGGGACAATGATCTCTCTGGTAAACACCTGGCGCACCCTGCGGCGCAAAGGGATTATGGGCATCAACGAGCGCAACGCGGATTACGTGCTGCGCTACAACGAGCGCCATCGCTATCCATTGGTGGACGACAAAATCCTCACCAAGCAGAAAGCCATTGAAAACGGCATACACGTGCCGCCCATGTACGGCGTGATCGATTCCGAAAAGCAAATTGCTCAGCTGCAAACGCTGGTCAGTGGTCACCGCGACTTTGTCATCAAACCCTCACAGGGGGCCGGTGGCGACGGCATTATGGTGATTGCCGATCAGTTTGAGGGCTTTTATCGCAGTGCGGGCGGCCGGCTGCTGACCCTGGAAGATCTGGAATTCCACCTGTCCGGCGTACTCTCCGGTATTTACTCGCTGGGCGGGCACCGGGATCGTGCGCTGATTGAGTACCGGGTCATTCCAGACCCGATTTTCAGTGCCATCAGCTACGAAGGTGTGCCCGATATTCGCATCATTGTGCTGAAGGGCTACCCCGTCATGGCGATGTTGCGCCTGCCCACCCGGCAATCTGGCGGCAAGGCGAATCTCCATCAGGGCGCAATCGGAGTGGGGGTAGATCTTGCCACCGGTATTACACTCGACGGCACCTGGCTGAATCGGAAAATCCAGACCCATCCCGATACCACCAACCCGGTACGCGGCGTGCAACTGCCATTCTGGGACGGCTTTATCTCGCTGGCGACGCGCTGCTATGAGCTGACCGGCCTGGGTTATATCGGCGTGGACATGGTGCTGGATAAAGACCTGGGACCGTTGATGCTGGAACTGAATGCCCGCCCCGGGCTGAATATTCAGATCGCCAACGACGCCGGACTGAGCGCCCGTTGCCACGAGGTTGAAACTGAAATCGAACGACTGGCCGCCAAGGGAATCCGCAAAGCCCCTCCGGAAAAGCGTCAGAAGTTCTGCCAGCAGCACTTTGCCAACGCCGAGTGCGCGGCCTTGCGAAAGCAGCGGGATGAAGAGCAGGCCGCTGCGGAAGAAGCCGCCATTCTGGCGGCGGCCAAACGCGACGGCAACCAACCTGAGGTCGATGCCGGGATTCGCATTCCCGGCAATCGCACACCCTGACTCAGGCCACCGCCTGCTGGAGAATCTCCCGGCTCTCCGCAGGGGTGATCGCGCGGCGCTCACCCAGCTTCACCATTCCATGAGACTCCAAACGCGCAACGATGGTATCGATGGCAGCAGCCTTGTCGCCATCGTGCTCCGTTAACTGCGTGGCCACCCCAAGCGAGTGATAGAACGCCTCGATGGCATCAACACAGCGTTCAGCCAAGGCGTCGCCGTCGGAAAGCTCAAAGACATTCCTCGCCATTTGCTCGAGCTTGGCGCGCTTGTACTCAATCTGGTGGCGCAACAGCGAGGGCTGCACTATCGCCAGTGAGCGGCCATGATCTACCCCATACAGCGCCGTCAGTTCATGACCGATCATATGGGTTGCCCAATCCTGCGGCACACCGCTGCCGATAAAGCCATTCAATGCCTGATTGGCCGCTAACATCAGATTTGCTCGCCAGGCATCGCTGTCTCGCTGGGCAAACTGTTCGCCCAGTGTCTTCAAGCTGCGCAGCAGCACTTCAGCGTAGCCTTCCTGCACCATCGCCTCGGTCGGCATGGTGAGATACTGCTCGCAGGTATGGACCCAGGCATCGACCAGGCCATTCGCCAACTGGCGCTCAGGCAGGGTTTTCATCACATCGGGATCGAGCACCGCGAAGTGAGGCTGCACCAGCGGCGAGACAAAATTCAGTTTTTCCTGTGTCGCCGCTTTGGTAACGACCGAACCACCGTTGGACTCCGCCCCCGTTGCCGGGAGGGTGAGCACCGCGCCAATCGGCAGGGCTTCTGCAACACGATGCTTGCCCAGCAGAATGTCCCAACCATCGCCGTCGTAACAGGCCGCTGCAGCAACATACTTGGCGCCGTCAATGACGGAACCCCCTCCCACCGCGAGAATGTAGCTCAAGCCTTCCGCTTTCACTTGCTCCACTGCGCGATTCAGGGTCTCTACCGTGGGATTAGGCTCAACGCCAGCAAACTCCTGCCACGTGAATCCTTCCATTGCGGCAACCGCCTGTTCATAGACGCCATTGCGCTTGATCGAGCCGCCGCCGTACAGCAGCAGCACGCGCGCATCCCTGGGGATCGCACTGGCAATGCGGGCTATCTGGCCCTGACCAAAGTGGATTTGCGTGGGGTTAACAAACGAAAATTTCATGGCAGACCTCACTGATCAATTAGCGTTAACGAGCTGGGCGTCGCCCTCATGAAATGCACAATACTGCTTATCATGGCAGACAAAAACCGAAATATGTGGATTTCTATTGCCTAATCCTGTCAACATCGTCCTATGAATGCTATGACACCGCCGGATAACGTGACAGACATCGCCAGCCAGATACAACAGTATCTCGACCGCAATGGCCTCAGCCAACTGGAGGGAAGCCAGCGGACGGCCATTCCGGGTGTGCATATTTATCGCGCCAGCCGGGGGAGCCCCCGGCAGCCGTTTGTCTATCAGTCCGGCATTATTGTTATGGGCCAGGGTCGCAAGCGCATTCACTTAAACGGCCAGAAGGTCGATTACGGCCCTGGCCGCTATTTGGTTCAGGGTGTTCCATTACCCCTGGAATGCGAGGCACACAGTGATAAAGGCATGCCCTTGCTCGGTGTATCTGTCAGCATTAACACCCCGATGCTTCAGGAACTGATAAGCCAACTGGCACCGCCGGATACCCGTCGACGGGATAGCGACAACCGGGACTGCAGCCTCAGCTCCGATCACCTTACGCCAGGCATGACCACCGCCGTTCATCGGCTACTCGATGCCCTGCTCAACCCGCAAGACGCGGCAATCCTGGGTGTTAGCATTGTGCGTGAGTTGATATATCGCGTTCTTATTGGCCCCAAAGGCCATGTGCTCACCGAGCTTGCACAGCACGATAGCCACTACGCCCGCATTGCGACGGTACTGATCCACATTCACCGACATTTCGCCGACCCGCTCACGGTGGAATCGCTGGCAGCCCAAGCCAATATGAGTCCGTCTGGCTTTCACCGCGCCTTTCGGCAGGTCACCCGCGAAACCCCGCTGCAATACCTGAAGAAGCTGCGCCTGAGCAAGGCGCGCGATTTGATGCTGCACGACGGTCGGCGAGCCAACGAGGCAGCGTGGCTGGTCGGCTATCGCAGCCCGTCGCAATTCAGCCGCGAATTCAAACGCCACTTCAAACAAGCGGCCAGCCATGCCGACGCTACGACGAGCCCAGCCGCCGCTTTTCCACTCGCTGGGACTTACTGAATATCACCATCGCCAGACCACCAATAATTGCCGACGACACCATGAGAAAGTGCAAGGTGAAGGGCTCTGATAACAGCAAAATACCGCCAAAAGCGGTCATCAGCGGCACGCTCAACTGAACACTGGCGGCCGTCGTTGCTTTCAGTTCCGGCAACGCTGAATACCAGACAATGTAGCCCAGCGCAGACGCTCCCGCTCCCGATAACACCGCATACATGACACCCTCTGCCCCCAGTTGCGGGGGCTCGACCGCCAACATCAACACGCTGAGCAAAGCCGCAAAGGGCAAGGCATAGAGAAAATTGTGCGCCGACACCACGCGCGGATCTCCCGCTCTGCGTCCCAGCAGCGAATAGACGCCCCAGGCGGCTCCGGATACCAGCATGATCAGATAGGCAAAAAGTGAAGGGCTGTCGGCGGAAGCGCCCAGCGCACTTGGCAACATCAGCGCCAGCAAACCGGCATAGGCCAGCATCAGCCCCAGCCACTGGAGGCCATTGAAACGCTCACCGCGAAAAAAGCCATAACCGATCATCACGGTCTGCACTGCAGCAAACAGAATCAGCGCCCCAGCACCTGCCGATACGCGGGCATAGGCATAGGAAAAGGCCGCCGCATAGGCGAACAGCACAAAACCGGAGGTAAGGCGCTCGGTCATCGAGGGCGATACCGCCCGATGAGGGATGTTGCGCAGGAGAATAATCAGCCACAGCATCACGGCTCCCGACAGTAGCCGGAGCAGGGTGAAACTCGCGGCGTCTATCGAACCGCCCAACAGCGCCGCGCGGCAAATCAGCGCATTGCCCGTAAAGGCAAGCATGGAGAGGGCAGTGAAAATAACGAGGCGATACGGCGCCATAACGCAATCCAACAATGGACGAACAGGCATTATGCAGAGCTCGCGCACTGCACCATAGACGACTTTAGTATGGCGCGAACAGCCACAAAAAAGCGCGGCCCGGCCGCGCTTGCTTAATTACCGCTCATGGGCGGATTACTTTTTGGCGGCGCGCTCTTGAGCGATCAACTGTTCAGCGACCTTCAGCATATTGGCTTTACTGCCTGCAGACCGGCCCGTTACACGGTACTTGCCATTGACGATGATCTCAGGGGTGCCGGCAATACCGTAGCTGCGAGCGCGGGCATCAGCTTGGCGTACCTGGCTTTTCACCCCGAAGGAGTCAAAAGCCTTACGGAAATCCTCCGCGCTCACCTCAGTATGAGCCAGGAAGACTTTCTCAATGGCATCGCGGTCACGCAGCGGATTTTTCTTGAGATTAATCTCGTCAAACAGTGGCTGGTGGACTTTATCCAGTACACCCAGTGCCTCTGCGGCATAGAACGCTTGAGCGTGGGTCACCATCAGCTCATTCCACATGGCCGGCGAGCGCACAAATACGACATCGCTTGGCAGTTTTTCTGCCCAGGCGTGCACCATCGGCTCAAAACTGAAGCAGTGGCTGCAGCCGTACCAGAACACTTCCGACACTTCGATTTTGTTCGGATCAGACGTTCTCACAGGCTGGGCAATCTTGATATAGCTCTCGCTGCTGGCTGGAGCGAGAGCCGGCTTGGCATCACCACTGGCCTCAGAGCCATTGCTGCATGCCAACAGAAAGAACGTGGTCAACGACAGTACCCACAGAGACAGGTTTTTCTTGATCATGATTCCCCCAGAGTTTGGTCCACCGGACACAATGTGTTTAAGACCCTCGGCATGGCTGGCGGTTCCGACACCGCTGCCACAAATAAAAAAGGCGGCCACAGCCGCCTTTTTATCTCAAGTCTGCTCGCTTAATTATGCAGGCCTTGGATGAAGCTGGCTACGGCTTCGATCTCGGAGTCGCTCATCTTGAAAGCAATGGTGCGCATGATCTTGGCTTCGCCGTCGTTGTCACGACCTTCTCGACCGTCCATCGCCGCACGGAATGCCTTAAGCTGCGCGACCGTGTAGTCAGCGTACTGGCCAGCCAGTCGGGGATAACCCGCTGCCGCCATACCGGCGCCGGTGGGCGAATGGCAGGCGGAACATGCTGGCACGCCGCGCTCGGCAACGCCGCCACGGTAGATCGCTTCACCCTTTTCAACCAGCTCGGGATTTGCCTGACCGGTGCTGCTGGTCTGGCTGGCATAGTAGGCCGCGATATCGGCAATGTCCTGGTCACTCAGATTATCGGTCTGACCCGCCATCATGGGCACAGGACGTGCGCCGGATTTGATGTCGTGAATCTGCTTGGCCAGGTAACGCTCACCCTGACCAGCCAGTTTCGGGAACGTCGGGGCAGGGCTGTTGCCGTCCGCACCGTGACAGGCAGCACAGGCAGCGGTCTTCGCTTTACCTGCTGACGCGTTTCCTTCCAGCGCGACGGCAGCGCTGCTCAGCGCAACAGAGGCGAAAAAAGCTAGCAGTGTTTTTTTCATGATCACTTACTCTTTAAAGACAGAAACTCTGGCGAGCCTTACTGAGGCTTGGCCATATACTCAATCAGGGCCTGGTAGTCGGCATCGCTACAATCAAAGCACAGACCTTTTGGCGGCATGGCATTGAACCCGTCGCGCGCATGCTTGACCAAGGTCTCCATGCCTTTCTCCATGCGTGGAGCCCACTGTTCGGCGTCAAACGATTTTGGCGCACCGTTGGCACCAAAGCCGTGACAGGCGTAACAGGATTTTTTGTAACGTGCTTCGAGATCCGCGTTGGCGCTGGCAGCGACGCTGATGGTGGCAAGAAGTACTGCGAATAAGCAATTTTTCATGGATTACCCTCTCTCTTCTGACCGGCGTCCGCGCTGTAACTGCGATCCGCTGGGTGATGACCCCCCGTAAAAACTGCGGCATTATACACAACATGCTGGAGTCGGGGCCATTTTTTGCCCGGCTTCGCCCAGCCACCCGAGAAATTCCCCGGATTTATCGAGCATCATGTCCAATACCGTAAATTATAGACGCGCCACGTATATGAAAAGTGCCCCAAAACTGGCGCAATGCCCTGAGGACAGCGGTGCGGAAGTCGCCTTTGCCGGGCGCTCTAACGCTGGCAAGTCCAGCGCCATCAATCGCCTGACCGGCAACAGCAAAATGGCGAAGACCAGTAAAACACCGGGACGCACACAGCTTATCAACTTCTTTTCCGTAGACGAACACGACGGCATGCGATTGGTAGACTTGCCCGGCTACGGCTTCGCCAAAGTACCACTTAAGGTGAAGCAGGAGTGGGAGCGCAACCTGGAATATTACCTGCAACACCGTCAGTCGCTGCGTGGCCTAGTGTTGCTGATGGACATTCGTCACCCGCTGACCGACTTCGACACCACCATGATCAACTGGGCTCACGAAGCGGGTATGCCGGTACGTATCCTGCTCACCAAGGCGGACAAGCTAAAACGTGGCCCGGCGATGTCCACACTCCTGTCGGTTCGCAAAGCCCTTGAGCCCTACGGTGCATTGGTAGAAGCCCAGTTGTTTTCAGCGACACGCGGCGACGGGCTTGAAGACCTGCAGGAGCAGCTCGACGTCTGGCTGCTGACCCGCTTTGAGGACGAGGACGAAATCACGCCTGCAGAGTAGCTGCGACGGGCGCCTTAGTGCGCCTCGTCCCAGTTGTCGCCCACACCGACCCCGACTTCCAGAGGTATGGCCAGTTCAGCCGCCCCCGACATCAACGCGACGACTCGCTCGCGCACAGCGTCGAGCTGCGCCTCGGCAACTTCGAGAATCAATTCGTCGTGGACCTGCATGATCATTCGCGCATCCGGCTGCTCAGATAGCAGATAGTCGTCCACAGCGATCATCGCGCGCTTGATAATATCGGCGGCCGTGCCTTGCATCGGCGCATTGATGGCTGTGCGCTCGGCGGCCTGACGACGCTGACCGTTGCGGGCATTGATTTCCGGGAGATGCAGGCGGCGACCGAACAGCGTTTCCACGTAGCCCTTTTCCGCTGCCAGCTTGCGAGTGTCTTCCATGTAGCGATGCACACCGGGGTAACGCTCAAAGTACAGATCGATATATTGCTGCGCCTCATTACGTCCGATATGCAGTTGCCGCCCCAAACCAAACGCCGACATGCCGTAGATCAAGCCAAAATTAATCGCCTTGGCATTGCGGCGCTGTTCGTCGCTGACCGCCTCGGGGGCAACGCCGAATACCTCGGCGGCCGTGGCGCGGTGGATATCCTCACCGTTCTTGAAGGCGCGAATCAGGCCCTCGTCACCCGACAGATGCGCCATGATGCGAAGCTCGATCTGAGAGTAGTCCGCCGCCAGTATTTTGTAGCCCTTCGGCGCAATAAAGGCTTTGCGGATACGGCGCCCTTCGGCGCTGCGAATGGGAATGTTCTGTAAATTCGGGTCCGACGACGACAGTCGTCCCGTTGCCGCGACCGCCTGGTGATAGGAGGTGTGAACCCGCCCGGTGTTTTCATCAATCAACTGCGGCAACTTGTCGGTATAGGTCGACTTGAGCTTGGCCAGGCCGCGGTATTCCAAAATGACCTGGGGCAGGGGGTAGTCGTGAGCCAGCTCCACCAGCACCTCTTCGGCCGTCGACGGAGCGCCTTTAGGGGTCTTGCGGATGACCGGAATATTCAGGCGCTCAAACAGGATTTCACCGAGCTGCTTGGGCGATGACAGGTTGAACTCACCGCCGGCAATGTCAAAGGCCTGCTGCTCCAGCACTTTCAACTTGTCGGCTATTTCCAGGCTCTGCTGAGCCAGCATCGCCTTGCTGATCAGCGCGCCGTTTCGTTCGATCCGCGACAGCACGGGCACCAGCGGCAGCTCGATATCGCGATACACGCGCTCCAGCGCCTCATCCCCGCACAGCATGGGCGACAAGGCCTGGTGCAGGCGCAGTGTGATATCGGCATCTTCGGCGGCATAGGGCCCGGCCTGCTCCAGCGCAATCTGGTTAAAGCTAAGCTGCTTGGCCCCCTTGCCGGCGATATCCTCGTAGTGAATGGTGGATTCACCCAGATATTTTAGCGCCAGGCTGTCCATATCATGCCGACTGCCGGTGGAGTCCAGTACATAGGACTCCAGCATGCTGTCCTCGGCAATGCCACGCAAAGTGATACCGTGGTTTTTAAGCACATTGGCATCGTACTTGAGGTTTTGCCCCAGCTTGGCCTTGTCCGGGTCTTCCAGCAACGGCTTGAGTGCACCCAGTACCTGCTCTTCACTCAACTGCTCAGGTGCGTCGATATAGTCGTGACCAAAGGGTACATAGGCCGCCGTTCCGGCTTCCACCGCAAAAGACACTCCCACAACGCGGGCCTGCATATAATTCAGACTGGTGGTTTCGGTATCAAAGGCGAATAGCGCTGCCTTGCGAAGGACGTCCAACCACGCCTCAAACTGCTTGGCATCAGTAACAACCTGGTAGTCTTTCTCCAGTGCGGCAGGCGCCGTGCTTACCTCATCATCAATACTGGCGTCGGCATCGCGCAGCAGTTCGTCCGTCCAGCCTTTGAATTCCAGCTCGCGGAACAGCGTCAAGAGACGGCTATTGTCTGCCGGCTGATGCTGCAAATCCGCAATACTGACATCCAGCGCCACATCGCACTTGATGGTCGCCAGTTCATAAGACAGCTCGGCAGCATCGCGGGAGTCCTCAAGCTTCTTAGCCAGACTCTTGGCACCGCGAATCTCCAGGGTAGGCACCTCATCCAGGCGCGCATAGATATCGCGGATACCACCCAGTGCCTGGAGCAATGCCAGCGCCGTTTTTTCCCCCACGCCGGGCACGCCGGGAATATTGTCGATCTTGTCTCCCATCAGGGCGAGAAAGTCGATGATCAGTGAGGGCGGAATACCAAATTTAGCCTCTACGCCCGCCTCATCCATCCGCGTGTCGGTCATGGTATTGACCAGCGTAACGTGGGCATTTACCAGTTGCGCCATGTCCTTGTCACCGGTCGACACCACCACTGGGCGATCCGCTTCGGCCTGTGCAGCCAAGGTCCCGATCACGTCGTCGGCCTCAACCCCCTCAATCACCAATCGAGGCAGGCCCATAGCGTCCACAATGTCGTGAATAGGCTGGATCTGCGCCCGCAGATCATCGGGCATGGGGGGGCGATTAGCCTTGTACTCGACAAACAGCTCGTCGCGAAATGTTTTGCCCTTGGCGTCAAATATCACCGCAATGGGGCTATCCGGATAATCCTTTTCCAGACGTCTCAACATGCTGATCACCCCTTTAACCGCCCCGGTGGGATGTCCCTTGGAGTTCGTCAGTGGTGGCAGCGCGTGAAAGGCGCGATAGAGATAGGAGGAGCCGTCAACCAGCACCAGAGGAGTTTTTGCTGTCATGCCTGCAAATTCGTTGTCGTCGGGGAAGGCGAAGTGTAGCACGGCGGTGATAACGACCGTGCAACGTCACAACTCAGCACTCAAAGTGTTACCCAATGTTTACACGGGTAACACTAAAAAACCCTTTATGTATGGGTTATTACCAAACAATGAACAAAAATTAAGCAAGACTTGGCATCCCACATGTGTTACCTTACGTAACACAAGGTGACAGACACATCTTGTGCGGGGAAAACTCCCCACTTAAAGGAGAAAGAGTGATGAAAAAGTTAACCAGCGCCATCTTAATTTTGGTTGCCAGTGCCATGGCGACTGCTGCTGAGCCGGATGCCGGCACGAAACAGTCGCTGGTATTGGCTTACAATGACGCCGCTATTGGCAGCAACGACCGCAGCGATATCGCGGTGAGCCACGTCAGCGAGGAATCGGCAGCCCGCGTGCTGAACCGCACCCTCGATGTGGTTTCTGCCTCGCTGAGTGTTGAGCTTGACAGCTTTGATATGCCCGAGCTGAGCAGCTCACGCTAAGCAATCTCATCGCAGCGCTGCGTATTACGCAGCGCTGCGATCTGTCGATTTCTGAAAGCACTGCAAGAAGGCCTCACCCAACCGCCGGTAAAGACCCAGAAAACCCTCTGCAGCCTCTGAGTTCAGCCCTATCGGGTCCAATTCAATGACTGTCACGTCCACGCCATCCGTCAGCGTTCTCAGCATCGCACCAGGATACTGTGGCTCACGAAATACGCAGGCAAACTCGCCGTTCTGAATCTGACGACGAAGCTCAACCAAATGCCTTGCTCCCGGCAAGCGATCGTCGCCAGTCATCAGCGCCTGCCCACCCTCCAGCCCGTAGTGGGTTTCGAAACGCTCAAAACCATCGTGCAGTAAAAGATAAGGCGACGCCCCCAAACGCGAGAAAACCGCCATCAACTGCTTGTCGTAATGACGCAGCGCCGTCACAAAGCGGGCTGCATTGGCGTGGAAGTAAGCGCTTCGGCTAGGCAGCTGCTCCGACAACATCCGCGCCACTCGTCTGGCCAAATCCTGCATGATCGCGGCGTCCAGCCAGAAGTGGGCGTCGTCCTTTCCGGACTGCGCGTCGGGAAACAAGGCCACAGCCTGCTTATAGCGGCGTATCGGTCGCCGCAGGTTGGTTTCCAGCACGGGGCCAAACCACAAAATCAAATCTGCACGCTCCAGCACCTCCATATCCGACGGTTTGAGCTGCAGGTCGTGAGGCGAAATCTGCGGGGATTGCAGCAGCACAGCGTCTATTGCATCACCGCCGATCTCCGCGACCAGCAGATGCAGAGGATTCACGCTACTCACCACCCGCAGCTCAGGGCCAGCAAAGACCGGCAGGGCAATTAACATCGAGAGCAAAAGCAAGCAGCGGCGTAACATAAACGACAAAAACCTCGTGGAGCGGCGGTGTTCACAGAAACGTAATTGTAATATTATAACATTTAAATTTCACCCAGATTCCTCAACCATGAATAACCGCGCAAGCGAGCGCCGCCATAATCATCAGCACTGTATCGACAGCGCACTGGAGAGCGCTCGCGTACTGTGTCGCGAGCGGGGCGCACGCCTTACCCCCAATCGTGAGCAAGTGCTGCGACTGGTCTGGGCCAATCACCAACCCGTTGGTGCCTATAGCCTGCTGGAGGCCCTGGCGGAACAGGGGAAAGGGCGCATTACGCCACCCACGGTGTATCGCGCCCTGGATTTCCTGCTTGAACAGGGGCTGATTCACCGTATCGCGTCATTGAACGCCTTTATCGGCTGCACTGACCCAACTCATGGCCACGCCGGGCATTTCCTTATCTGCCAGCACTGCAATACCGCCATAGAGTTGCAGGAGCCACCTATCAGCGACGCGATTACACAGAGCGCAGACGCGCAGGGCTTTCGCATTCACCAACAATGCGTGGAAATTATTGGCAGCTGCCAGCGCTGTCAGGAGCAGGGCGATGAGTGATAGCAGCGCATTGTTAAGTCTGCACGATGTCTCTCTGGTACACGGCCAGCAGACCTTGCTGGACAGGGTCAATTTAAGCCTGAGTGCGCGCCAGATTATGACGATCATCGGCCCCAACGGCGCCGGCAAAAGCACTCTGCTGCATATCGCCCTCGGCCTTCAAAAGCCGAGCAGCGGCACTGTATCGCGGCAGCCGAAATTGCGGGTCGGCTACATGCCGCAAAAGCTGCGCATCAATCCGCTGATGCCCGTCACCGTCAGCCGCTTTCTGCGAATGTCCAGCCAGCGCCGGATGAGCATCAAACACGCCCTGGCACGAGTGGGTATCAGCCACCTGGCCGATCGGCCTCTCCAAGGTTTGTCCGGTGGAGAAACCCAGCGCGCCTTGCTCGCCCGCGCACTGCTTTGCAAGCCACAGCTACTGGCCCTCGACGAACCCGCGCAAGGTGTCGACATTACCGGACAGACTGAACTCTACGAGCTGATCAGCGCGCTGCGCGACGAACTGGGTTGCGCGGTGCTGATGGTCAGCCACGACCTGCACTGGGTCATGGCGCAGACAGATACGGTTATCTGCCTCAATCAGCACGTGTGCTGTCACGGACACCCTTCAGCCGTCAGCAATGACCCTGCTTACCTGGAGTTATTCGGACGCCGCCACGCGGAAGCGCTGGCGCTATATCAGCACGACCATGACCACCGCCATAACATGCATGGTGAGGCCGTTGATCTCGACACCGGGTGCCACCACCATCATGATTGATATTCTGCAACACGCGCTGATCGCGGGCCTGATTCTCGCCACCCTTTGCGGACCGCTAGGCGCGCTGGTCACCTGGCAACGGATGGCCTACTACGGCGATACATTGGCTCACTCCTCCCTGCTGGGACTCGCGCTGGGACTTGCCTGGCAGATTCGGCTTGAGGTTGCTGTACTGCTGGCCTGTGTAACGATCGCCGTGCTGCTGTTTGCCCTGCAACGCTGGCGGAATACCTCTCTGGACAGCTTGCTGGGCATCCTGTCGCACAGCAGCCTTGCACTGGGTCTCGTGTGCCTATCCTTTCTCGACGGCCCCGCGTTTGACCTGAACAGCTTCCTGTTCGGCGATCTACTGGCGGTCATGCGCGATGATCTCTACCTGCTTGCCGGTATTGCCGTGGTCGTGCTCAGCCTGCTGTTCGCGTTTTGGACACCGCTGGTGGCCATTACCACCAATGCCGACATAGCAGCCGTTGAAGGGCGGCCTGTCGATGCCTTGAAGCTGCTGCTAATGCTGCTTATTGCCGTGACTGTTGCGGTAGCCATGAAGGTCGTCGGTGTACTCCTGATTACCGCAATGCTGATCATTCCTGCATCGGCAGCCGGCCGACTGGCACGCAGTCCCGAGCAATGCGCGCTGCTGGCCATCGTAGGCGGGTGTCTGGCCGTGGCACTGGGACTACTCAGTGCATGGCACTTCGACAGCCCCGGCGGCCCGAGCGTGGTACTGGGTGCCGCGGTGATTTTCCTGCTTGCACAGCTCGCCAGTCAGTTTCGCCGGACATAAAAAACGCCGCATAAGGCGGCGTTTTTACCCTGCCAGACCCACACTCAATAATAGTGCTCACGAATAGTCAGGAAGTTACGCTGCATTTTGCTGATGTCCAACGGCGCTTTGAAGAAACCCACAGAGTGCCCCTCAGGATTTACCAGCGCGACATTGGCGCTGTGATCCACCATATATTCGTCACCGCCACCGGGCACCTTGGCGAAGGGGATATTCAACGCCGTCGCGAAGCGGTGAATTTCCAGAAAGTCGCCCGTCATGCCACGAAATGCCGGATGGAAGAACTCCAGGTAGCTGTCCAACTGCTCGGGAGTATCCCGCGCGGGATCCACGCTCACCAGCCAAATCTGGGTATCGGCCTGCACCTCGGGATCCAATTCCTGATAAAACAGCTTGAGCTGAGCCAATGTGGTCGGACAGATATCAGGGCAGTATGTGAAACCAAAAAACATCAGGTTCCATTTTCCCTTCAAGCTATCCGGCGTCAGCGTCGCATTACTTTCGTCAACCAGGCTGAAGCCCGGCAGCATGCGCGGATTTTCGTAGAGGTAGGCACCCTGTTCTCGCAACTCATCGCGAGTCATTACCCGAGCCTGCGTGAAGGAATAGAAAAAACTGCCCACCAGCACACTGGCAACCACAAAAATCGCCAGTACTGTGAGGCGAATACCGCGCTTTTGTTGGCTGTTCGCCGGAGTATTTTCACCACTCATTAGCCAGAGACCTCATATATCACCGTTGCTGGCAGCATGTAGTGATCGAGCAGCATCACAATGAACAGTGCCATCAGGTAAATGATCGAATACTTGAATGTCGCCATCGGCGCCTTGGGATCATTACCGCGCAACAGCACGATGGCCCAATAGATAAAACCAGCACCCAGACACACCGCACCTAGCAGGTACAGCGGGCCACTCAAACCCGTGGCGAAGGGTAACAGCGTTACAACAAACAGCAAAATAGTGTAGAGGAAGGTGTGCAGCTTGGTGTACCCAATGCCGTGGGTGACCGGCAGCATGGGAATGTCGACTTTGGCGTAATCATCCCGACGGTGAATCGCCAGCGCCCAGAAATGCGGGGGTGTC
The DNA here is from genome assembly GCF_000420325.1 of Spongiibacter tropicus DSM 19543. Lineage (NCBI taxonomy): Bacteria > Pseudomonadati > Pseudomonadota > Gammaproteobacteria > Cellvibrionales > Spongiibacteraceae > Spongiibacter > Spongiibacter tropicus. Next base: position 1,912,595 of record NZ_ATUS01000001.1, read on the forward strand.
CACACAAAAATAATTAACACCAACAACAGAGCATGACCGTGAATTTCGCCGGTTACGGCCGTCCAGCCGAGCAGCGGGGGCGCCGCACCGGCAATGCCACCAATCACGATATTTTGCGGTGTCGCCCGCTTCAGATAGAGGGTGTAAATCACTGCATAACCCAGCAGTGAAGCAAAGGTCAGCCACGCTGTCAGGGCGTTGATTTCGACAAACAGTATCGCCATACCGATCACGCACAACGCACCGGCGAAAATCCCGGCGTTAAGCGTTTTCACTCGCCCTTGGGCAATCGGCCGGTTGTGGGTGCGCGCCATGATAAGGTCGATACGACGGTCCACCAGATGGTTTACCGCTGCCGCCGAGGCGGCGCACAGGGCAATACCGAGGTTACCGAATACCAGCACTCGCCAGGGCACCATACCGGGCACCGCCATAAACATGCCGATTACCGACGTCAGCAGCATCAACAGCACCACATTGGGCTTGCACAGCTCGTAGTAGTCCCGCCAGCTCACCGCCTCGTGATGCCTCCCGGCAGCCGCGGCGTTTTCTTCACTCATACTTTCGTACCCCCGCGATTCACCTCAGTGGTGAAAACGCAATAGTTCGTGGTCACCATCACCAGCAGCAGCAGCGCACCCACAAGATTGTGCGTTACGGCAACAGCGATGGGAAAATTGAAAATGATATTGCTGATACCCAGCATGACCTGCGCGGCCAGTACCAGCAACATAACAACGGACAGACGGCTGGCCGGGGCGGTGCCCAAACCACGCAAGCGAACAAACAGGAAGAGAAGATATGCAGTGGTGACGATCGCGCCAAAGCGGTGCATGACATGGATGGTCACGCGCGCATCATTGTCCAGCACTCCTCCCAGATAATTAGGCCCTACGTGCTGTGCGATATTAAAACCATTAGCGAAGTCCATCGGCGGTAGCCACGCTCCCTGGCAGCGCGGGAAGTCCGGGCAAGCGATATCGGCATAGTTCGATGTCGTCCATCCGCCCAGCGCAATCTGGCAGACCACAATGATTAATCCCAGCACCGCCAGTTTACGCAGCGCCAAGAGGCGCGCTTCGCTGATCGCCGGAACCTGCCAACGCTGATTGTTCAGCCGCAATGTCAGCAGCCACAGCAAACTCAATGTTGTGAACCCACCCAGCAGGTGCGCGGTGACCACTTGCGGCCACAGTTTCAAGGTGACCGTCCACATACCAAACATGCCCTGCAAGATAATGAAGGCAAAGATAAAAGCGGGCAGCTTGAGCGGCTGCTCGGGGCTGCGGTTGCGTACGGCGAATACCAGTAGACCAATGGTGAACAGTCCCAAGCTGGCTGCAAGGTAGCGGTGGATCATTTCTGGCCAGGTCTTGTCATGCTCAACTGGCATATCGGGGAACGCTTCGTTCGCGCGAGCCACTTCATGATCGGCTTTTGGCCACAAGGCATGGCCATAGCAGCCAGGCCAGTCGGGACAACCCAAGCCAGCATCGGCAAGGCGGGTAAACACCCCCATTCCCAATACAATAACGGCCACCAGGCAAGCGAGCAGGGCAAGCCTAAAACCGGGCTTGCGATATTCAGGAGCGTTAAATAGCGTCATCATTGTTGTTCTACCACTATGTCGTCATTCGCCCTCTGCTATTTCAGCAGGCGTTTCATATCTTTGAGGATATCCTTACCCAGTGTCGTAAGCGTGTCGGTTTCCGTGTCCTCAGCCCGGTACGTCATCATCACCCACCCTTTAGGGTCCACCACAAAGAAGCTCAGCGGATCGAGCGGCGAGGTCGGCAAATGCTTGAGCGAAGCAACGAATTCCGAGCCATCCACACTTAACACCGTCATGTCTTCGTGTTCGGCTTCCAGAAAATCGCGCAGCTCGGGCGAAATAGCGCCATCGGTCGCAAGATACACCCGCTCAACCCGGTTGGTTTTTTTACCCAGTGCAACGTGAGTCTGACGAGTCAGGTAGAGCATGCGTTCGCAGGTACCTTCACAGGTTTTGCCACCCACGACCATATATACCCATTTAGATTCGGGCTGGTTGAACAGAAACTCTCCGCCGTCAATGCGATGTGGGTGCAACGAAGAAAGCTGAACCGGAGGACGGATCAATGCACCGCGATTGACCGTTCCGAAATCCAGCACATTGCGCTGCGCCAGCATAAACAGCAGGCTGGACAGCAGAATGACCACCACTGGGATCGCCAATATCAGGGCAACCTGCTTTTTGTTGCCGGATGTAGCCTCTGAAGTCATGAATGTTTCCTTTAGTCTTGTCGCTTTTTTCGGCGCGACAGGATATTACTGTTGCGGATGATGAAAATCACGCTTAACACCGCCGCCATAGCAAACCATTGGACGGCATAGCCCTGATGCTTTTGCGGCGACACATTAATTAATACCCTGTTGGTACGCAATGCAGCCGGACTCAGCTCACTCAACATGAGTGCGGTAGGCAACAAAGCGGGAAATTCCTCGTGAAGCCGTTCTTCCTGCAGCCACTGCTGACGGCGAGGCCATCCTTGCGGCACTTCTTCGCCCAGACTGAAGGGCTTTTCCGTAGAGCGATACAGCTCACCCTGCAAGCGCACCTTGCCTTCTGGCCAATCAAGCACTGGTAGCGTTTGGCGCGAAGGATCCGCCGCCACCCAGCCGCGTTCGACCAGCAACTCACGCCCATCACTGAGCACAAAAAGTGCGATTATCTCATAACCGAATTGGCCCTGCCTGATCCGGTTATCCAACAACCAATAGCGCTCGCTATCGAACTCGCCATCAGCATAAACCGGCAAATAATTGGGAAACGCCTCCAGCTGAGCAACATCCACGGCAGGCTGGCCTCGACGAGCCTGGGCGGCATCCAGCAAGGCCTGCTTCTCATCGGCCCGACTCAGCTGCCAAAACCCCAGACTGACCAACACCGGGAGTATCAGCACGGTCGCCAACAGGGATTTCCAATCCAGGTGCCACTGCAAACGTTCCGGTCGATCAGACATAGCAAGAATCCGATTGTGTATACTGCGGCAAAATCCGAGGGAGACGATCTATGTGGTTAAAAGTGGTCATCGTTGTGCTGTTTATTGCACTGTGCATCAGCCTGTTCAGCGGCCTGTTTTTTCTGTTTAAGGACCGCGGCACCACGATGCGGACCTGGCAGTCACTGAGTGTTCGTCTTGCCTTGGCAACGGCGCTGATGGGCTTTTTGTTTTACGGTGTTTATACCGGCCAACTCGGCTCTAAAGCCCCTTGGGATCAACGCTATCTCGACAGCGGAGAAGCCCAACTCACTCAAGACTCAGAATAAAAAATCGGCCGGAGCCGTTCATTTGCAGAGCAAATGTACGAGTCCGGCCGTTTCGGCACCCCTCAGAGAAAACTCAGAGGATGTAAACGAACAGGAACAGGAATACCCATACCACGTCAACAAAGTGCCAGTACCAGGATGAGGCCTCGAAACCAAACTGGTCTTCAGCGCTAAAGTGACCTTTGGTTGTTGAGCGCAGCCACTGGATCAACAGCATGATAGTACCCATTGCCACGTGGAAGCCGTGGAAGCCGGTCAGCATGAAGAACGTCGTACCGTAGACACCGCTGTTCAGCTTGATGCCGTATTCAAACAGCGCTTCGTGATACTCCATGTACTGCAGGTACAGGAAGATCGCACCCAACGCCACAGTGATGAACAGCCACAAGTTAAACTTCTTGCGATTGTTTTCTTTAATACCCATATGGGCAATGTGGCAAGTGAAGCTGGAAGTCAGCAGGATAAGCGTGTTGTACAGCGGCAGCCAGTGGCCAATGTTTGCAAAGCCCGGGAAGGACAAGTGCTTTTCTGCGCCGGTGAAAACACCATTGTTAGCCAGGTGACCGGCAGCTTGCTGCGCAGCAACACCGCCGATGGCATCCTGAGGCGTTTCGAGCAGCGGCCAGCTGTACTCAAAGCCCGGCCACAGCAGTTCGTTCATCGAGCCACCATCGCCTTCGCCTGCCAGCCAGGGACCCGCCAGGTTGCGGATATAGAAAAGGGCACCGAAAAACGCGGCGAAGAACATCACCTCAGAGAAAATGAACCACTGCATGCCAATCACGTAGGAGTGCTTGAGCTGCCCGCTGTTCATACCCTGTCGGTTTTCGCGGATAGTCGTGGCAAACCACATCCACAACGTAGCGGCGAAGTACGCCAGACCCGCAAACAGAATGAAAGAAGAGTTGGTCTCTTCACCGGGGCGATATGTGTGGTCGTTAATCACCGACGCAGCACCATAAACCGACGCGACTAGACCAATCGTTGCGTTTACAGCCAAGCTGCTTTTTTCAGGCACGTAATACGTTTCGTGCCCGGCGTTGCTTTGACCCGCCATGTGTATAAGTCTCCGTTTTCTCGTTAGAGAAAAATCTCTTTCCTATTGTGATGCCGCAACAGAGTTCTGCTCTGCGGCCATCTCGGTTACGTCAAAAATAGTGTAGGACAGGGTGATGACGTGAACATCTTTAGGCAAATCGCGATCGACAATAAAGCGCAGCGGCATGTCGGCTTTTTCACCAGCCTCCAGCGGCTGCTGGTTAAAGCAGAAGCACTCCGTTTTATGGAAGTACTCCGCCGCGCGTGATGGCACGATGCTGGGAATAGACTGGGACACCATAAATTTGTCCTGCGTATTCTTGGCATGGAACGTCACCGTTGTCGCCTCACCGGGGTGAACAACAACCTGGCTGATATTCGGGCCAAACTCCCAGGGCATCTGCTCGTTGTTTTGAGCAACGAACTGCACCTTCACTGTACGCTCAGTATCGATATTGCTCTCGACGACTTCATAGCGGCCGCCGGTCTTGCCATTGATGCCCAGCACTTCGCACAAGGCGTCGTACAAGGGGGGCATCACCCACATGGCAAACGCAAACATTGCAACCACCAAGACCATCAGCTTACCGCTGGTTTTAATGATGTTGTTCTGCGTTGTGTTTGCCATGACTGACCTCTCTTACTTAACTTCCGGCGGCGTGCTGAAAGTATGGTAAGGCGCGGGGCTGGGCACCGTCCACTCAAGGGTGGTAGCACCATCCCATACTTTCGCATCAGATACTGGCTTGCCGTGGGTAATAGTACGAACCACGTTGAACAAGAACAGCAGCTGGCTGGAGCCGTAGATGAACGCACCGATGGACGAGATCATGTTGAAATCTGCGAACATCAGGTTGTAGTCAGGAATACGGCGCGGCATGCCTGCCAGACCCACAAAGTGCTGCGGGAAGAAGGTCAGGTTGAAACCGATGAACGAAATCCAGAAATGGGTTTTACCCATGGTCTCGTTGTACATACGGCCAGTCCACTTGGGCAGCCAGTAGTATACCGCTGCAGACAGCGCAAAGATCGCACCCGCCACCATGGTGTAGTGGAAGTGAGCAACAACAAAGTAGCTGTCGTGGTACTGGAAGTCCGCGGGCGCCATTGCCAGCATCAGGCCAGAGAAACCACCGATGGTGAACAGGAATACCTTGGCGATCGCAAACAGCATCGGCGTTTCAAGGGTAATAGAGCCCTTGAACATGGTGGTAATCCAGTTAAACACCTTCGCGGCTGTCGGAACGGCGATCAGCATGGTCGCGTACATGAAGAACAGCTCACCGGCAATCGGCAGACCCACCGTATACATGTGGTGAACCCACACGATGAACGACAGGAAAGCGATCGACGCTGTAGCGTAAACCATAGAGGCGTAACCAAACAGCGGCTTGCGGGAGAAGGTCGGAATGATCTCGGACACAACACCGAAGGCCGGCAGAATGATGATGTATACCTCGGGGTGACCAAAGAACCAGAACACGTGCTGGAACAGAACCGGGTCGCCGCCACCTGCTGCGTTAAAGAAGCTGGTACCGAAGTGGATATCCATCAGCATCATGGTCACCGCGCCAGCCAGTACGGGCATAACCGCAACCAGCAGGAAAGCCGTGATCAGCCAGGTCCATACAAACATCGGCATCTTCATGTAAGTCATGCCCGGAGCGCGCATGTTTACAACGGTTGCGATGATGTTGATGGAGCCCATGATCGACGAAATACCCATCGCGTGAACCGCGAAGATAAAGAAGGTTACGCTCGGCGGCGCATAGGTCGTCGACAGCGGCGCGTAGAACGTCCAACCGAAGTTAGGACCGCCCCCTTCCATGAACAGGGTAGATGCCAGCATCAGAAAGGTCGGAGGAAGAATCCAGAACGACCAGTTGTTCATCCGCGGCAGCGCCATATCGGGCGCACCAATCATCATCGGAATCATCCAGTTCGCCAGGCCAACAAAGGCCGGCATGATGGCGCCGAAAACCATGACCAGACCGTGCATGGTGGTCATCTGGTTAAAGAATTCCGGCTCTACAATTTGCAGACCGGGTTGGAATAGCTCAGCGCGAATAACCATGGCGAACGAGCCGCCCAACAGGAACATCGCGAAGCTGAACCACAGATACATCGAGCCGATGTCTTTGTGGTTGGTGGTGGTTAACCACCGGGTGAAACCTTTAGCAGGTCCGTGAGCACCCATGTTGAATCCTCCTACTGACCTTTCTTGAAGTTGTAAACATCGATCGGCTGTACTTTGTCACCCATGTTGTTGCCAAAGGCATTACGGGTGTAAGTCACTACTGCCGCGAGATCGACATCGTTCAGCTGACCACCAAAGGCCTGCATGGCAGTGCCTGGTACGCCGTTAACCAACACATTGATCTGCTGGGCAACTTCGCCGGTCGCAATCGGGCTGTTGGCAATAGGTTTACCCACGCCACCTTCACCGTTAGCGCCGTGACAAGCAACACAAGAACGGTTGTAAACGGTTTTGCCGCGCTCAACCAGCTCATCCATGCTGAAGGTCTGTTCCATCAGCTTTTTGATTTCTGCTGCTTCGGCCTGCTTATCAGCCATCCACGTCTTGTAGTCGGCTTCTTCAACAACGTTGACAACAATGGGCATGAAGCCGTGGTCACGACCACAAAGCTCTGCACACTGGCCGCGATACACGCCGGTTTCGGTGGCATTTGTCCACGCTTCGTTAATAAAGCCGGGAATCGCATCGCGCTTAACTGCCAGGGCGGGAACCCACCAAGCGTGGAGCACGTCGTTTGCAGTGACGAGGAAACGTACTTTTTTGCCAACCGGCAGAACCAGGGGCTCATCAACTTCCAGCAGGTAGTTGGACCCTTTGTCTTCGGTATTGCCGATCTCAGCTTTGTCCGTCAGCAGCGAGGAGAAGAAACTGACATTGTCGCCTTCGGGGTTGATGTACTCGTACTTCCACTTCCACTGGTAGCCGGTAATCAGAATGTCCAGCTCAGCGTCGTCAGTGTCGTAGATCTCGATCAACGTGTTGGTGGCCGGCACTGCCATGAGGATCAACAGCAGGAAAGGCACAACCGTCCACGCGATTTCCAGTTTGGTATTTTCGTGGAAAGTCGCCGGCTCCTGGTGACGATCGCGGCGGTACGCAAATACCGAGTAGAACATCACGGCAAAAACAATGACACCGACGGCAACGCAGATCCAAAGTACCAGCATATGCAGGTCATAGATCTTGGCGCCAACTTCAGTGACGCCTGGCGTCATATTGGTTTGCCAACGCTGGGGGCTACCATCATTCGCCCACGCGCCAGTACTAAACAGGCTAAGCAGCATCAGCACAGGACTAAGCGCCAGCTTATACAGCCGTTTCGCTTGTAGATACATCTCCCGTGTCTCCGTATAAGTTATAAAAACCCCTCTGCTTACCTACGGCTGGCAATACACAGCGGTTTCCACTCTTTGGAACGCCTTCGCGATTTAAGGAGGGTTACCAAAAAAAGACGAGCAGCGGCACCGCTCAGTGAAGAACGGAAGTCCCCTCATCTTTCTTTATAATTGTGTATAAACCCGCGCTGAGTCAGCTTTGGGTGCGACAAAACGCCGCAATTATAAACCTGAAGAAAGCAGCAAGGCTACTCCGAAGCGGCGCAAATCCGAGTGCACAGCATTAAAGCCGAAACACCCCTGAATGCACTCAACACAAATTAGGCGCCCACATAGCCTTCAGAACCACTATATATTGCGAATTTTCGCCAGTTTGGCAACGCCAAAAAAGTTGGTCAAATTTGCACCGGTCTTGTGCAAAACCCTCACACACCCCGTACACTGCGCGCTCAACGGGAAATCAGCCATGTCGTCGCAAACCAAAAGCCTCAACGCCGAAGCCTGGTCGCTGTCCTGGCCGATGATTCTGGCCAATTTGTCGATTCCGCTGTTTGGTCTGGTTGATACCGCCATCCTGGGCCACTTGCCAGACAGTCGCTACCTGAGCGCAGTCGCCATCGGCAGCAGCCTGCTATCCCTGTGTTATTGGGCATTTGGCTTCTTGCGTATGGGTACCACCGGCGCGAGCGCCCAAAGCCATCACGAAGACAGCAGCGCCCTGTTGGTAAAAGCACTGGGAGCCGGAATACTGCTGGGCTGCCTGATTTTCCTGGCAGGCCCAGCATTGCGAAGCGTCGGCCTTTCACTGATGAATGCCAGTGACTCCCTGCAACCGATAGCCAGCGACTACCTTTATTGGCGCCTTTACGGCGCTCCGGCGGTGCTTTGCAGCTACGCGATCACGGGCTGGCTGCTGGGACAACGCCAAGCGCGATGGCCTCTGCTGATCGCCGTATGCGGCAACTGCGCCAACATCCTGCTGGACTTGCTGTTTATTATCGGACTGGAGATGAACAGCACTGGCGCAGCCATCGCCAGCACAATCAGCGAGTACCTGGCACTGATTCTTGGCCTCTGGGCCACCCGCAAGCCGCTCAGCCAAGCGATTCGCAGAGGGCTCAAACAAAGCCTTCAGCAAGGACCCACGATACGCCGGTTCGCAAAAAACAACTTCGAGATTTTTGTGCGTACCGCCTCGCTGCTTTTCAGCCTCAGCTTTTTCACGGCACAAGGGGCATCGCAGGGCGCAACCACACTGGCAGCGAACGCCATTTTGATGCAATTGGTCATGGCCGCCGCTTATGGCATGGACGGCTTCGCACATGCCGCCGAAGCACTGGCTGGCAGAGCCTTTGCCGATAGCGATCGGCAGCGCTTCATAGCAGTATGCCGCTGCTGCGGGCGCTGGGCACTGTATTCGGCGATTGCCGCCAGCCTGCTTTTACTCGTAGCCGAAACACCTCTGCTCGACACCATGACTGACCTTCCCGATGTCCGCAGCGCAGCCAGCGAATACTACAACTGGCTGATTATCCTCCCACTAGCAAGCGCAGCCTGCTATTGCTACGACGGCATTTTCATTGGCGCGCTACGCACCAAGGCACTGCAATATTGCATGCTTGTCAGTGTCTTCGGGCTCTATTTGCCTATCTGGTACACCAGCCAGAGCTGGGGTAATCACGGCTTATGGTTCGCCTTTACCTGCCTGAATATCGCCCGAGGGGTAACACTTGCCCTATGTTTTGTGTGGATATTTTCCCCGTCACGCTGGCAAAACATCCTCCGGTAACACTTCTCCGCCCACCAAAACCCACCGAAAACCCGGATTTTCCCCGCACAATCTTTAAATTTGTGTAATTTTTCATCGAATCCGACATTTAAGTCGTAACACTTCGTGCATTTAGTGTGTATTTTGGTAGCATACAACTACACACCCTTCCACATCAGTAACGAGGCAAGACCATGAAACGTTTATCGATGGGCGCGATCGCCCTGGTGATGTATGTCTCGGCCAGCAGCGCACATGCCGCCTGCGCGATGGCTGCCATTATGGGCGCACCCGCACTGCCCGCTTTTTCGGAAAGCAGCATCGAAGAAGTCGCCGCTCTGCGCGAACGTGTGAATGAATACATTGAAACGGCCAGCAAACGCCTGGAGTCTTGTCAGGCTCCGGATGCTTTTGTGTACAACTACGCCGTCGGACGCTTGGAAAGCTACGCCCAGCAGTACAACGGCCTAGCTCGCCAGTACAACCAGCGCGTTGCCGCGCTCGACTAAGTTTTTGCTCCACCCAGTGTCTTAACTTTATTTGAGGCCTTCGGGCCTCCTTTTTTATGCCTCTAAGCCGCAGTCCAGGCGACCAACTGCCGCTTTCAGTAATGCCTCTGCCCGGCGGGTCACCGGCCCTGCCAGTTCGCGATCAGGAAGCACGATAAACAAATCAGCAAAGCGTTCGCGGCCCTCTCGCAACGGCAATACCTGCAACTCACCACTGGCCAGCTGCTCATGCATGACCACTTCTGGCAGCCATGCAAAGCCCAAACCGCGGCAAACCGCCTTGAGCGACATATCCATGCGGCTAACCGTGAGACGCTGCGCAGCATCCAGCCAGCCAGAGTCCCGGCGGCGACGCACAGCCGAATCGCGCACAACGACCTGGCGGTGAGGGCGCAGGTCACGGTAACTCAGCTCTCGCTCCATTTGGTGAAGAGGGTGGTCTCGGTGGGCAACCGCCAGAAAGCGCACCCGCAGCAGGGGATCACCAAGAAACCCTGGCGGCACGATACCGGTGATCGCAATATCACAGCGTTGCTCAAGCAGCGCTTCTTCCGCACCACTTAACACGGTTTCAATGCTTTCAAGCCGAGTCTCCGGACATTCCTCAGCCAGCACAGCCAGGCAGTCCAGCATCGCACTCTGTGGAAACAACGTATCACTGACGATCCGCAACTGCGGCTCCCAGCCCGCCGACACAGCTTTGGCCGAGGTTTCCACCCGTACCGCCTCGTCCAGCAGCGCACGCCCGCGCCGATACAGAATTTGCCCAGCTTCCGTCAGCTCCGCCTTTCTGCCGCGAATTTCGAACAAAGCGACATCCAACTGCTCTTCCAGCTTCTGAATCGCATAGGTCACCGCCGACTGACTCTTGTGCAGGGCTTCCGCAGCACGGGCATAACTGCCTTCGTCCACGACGGCCATAAAGCAGTGCCACTGATCGAGGCTGGTTCGCGGTCCACGCATAATTAATCAACTTATTTGATATGAGATAGGCAAAAACTGCGCGCTTTGAACGAGAAAATCAATATTAGCAAGCTGGCATTACGCATCTTTTGGCTTTGCTCGCAAGATCAAACTTGCACACATGGTTAATATTATTCAGGATGTAGCGATTGAATAAGACAATAACAGGGTGCCATATCATGCCGATATTTCGAGCCAGCATAGCCGCTGTCGTGCTGGCTATTAGCTCAGCCACCATAGCCCAGAGTTCAGATCCGATCGTCGCCACGGACCTAGGAAAAGTCAGAGGCCGGGCGCTCGAGCAAGGTGCGGCTTATCTCGGTATTCCCTACGCGGCGCCCCCAGTCGGCACCCGGCGCTGGCAGGAAACCCAAGCCGCACAGCCCTGGGAAGGCATTCACGATGGCCGCGAGTTCGGCCCCGACTGCATTCAACCCCCGCGAAGAGGGAAAGCCCCGGCGCGACAGAGCGAAGACTGCCTGACGCTGAATATTGTTGTCCCAGAGCATGAAGGGCAGGACCTTCCCGTGTTGTTCTCCATCCACGGTGGCGCCTACTTTGTTGGCTCAGGCCGTTACATCGCCGAGCACATGCTGTCGCCCGTCGTGAAACGCGGCGTTATTCTGGTATCCCCAAACTATCGACTGGGGCGATTGGGCTTTTTCTCTCACCCGGCACTGACCGCAGAAGCTGGTCACGGCACAGGTAATTTCTGGCTCAGCGACCAGATCGCCGCTCTGCAGTGGGTAAAACGCAATATTCGCGCCTTTGGCGGTGACCCTGACAAGATCACCCTGCTGGGTTGTTCGGCCGGGGGCTCAAGCGTCAACGCACTGATGACATCGCCCGCCTCGCAGGGACTGTTTGCCGGTGCAGCCGCCCACTCTGCTGGCGGGCTTTTCAATGCCGCACGCCCGCTGGCGCGAGCCGAACAGGAAGGGCTGGCCTTTGCACAACGCGCCGGTATCGACGGGGAAGGTGAGGAAACATTGTCGTTACTGAGACAATTGAGCCCGACCGCCATCCTGAATGCCGACCCCGGCCCGCCAGACTACGGCGCCATTGTCGATCGCCACTTACTGCGCACATCGCTAGCAGAAGCCTTCGCCAGCGGACAGCAGTCTGCCGTGCCGTATATCTCGGGGTCGACCAGCGATGAAGCCAGCATCTTTGGGCTAATGGGCTTCGATGAGCAGGTGTTGAAGCAAAAGTTTGGCATTACGCTAAAAGACGTGGCGGAGATCTACCCAAATGCCTCATCGCCGCAAGACCTTCTGCGGCAGGTACAGACCGACTTCATGTTCACCTCAGCCGCCGTCGGCATGCCGGCTTTTGCCTCCCAGCGGGCACCAGCCTGGGCCTACCATTTTGACTATGTCCCGCAAGACAAACGCGAAACGCAAGCGGGGGCCGCTCATTGCGCCGATATGAATTACCTGTTCGGACTGACTCCAGCGACCAGTGACGGTGACCGCAAAACAGCCGAACGCCTGCGCGATTACTGGGCGGCATTCATCAAACACGGCAACCCTAATACCGGCTCAGAGCGCCCCCTTTGGCCTCAGGCGGCAGAACACCAAAGCCGAGTCCTCCTCATTGATCAAGATGGCGCCCACCCTCAAGCGAAATTTTCGCCAAAAGCGATGAATTTCTGGTGGCAGAAGTGGGCCAGCGATTCGGACTCAGACAGGCTGCCGTAGCAACAGATAGAGATAACGACCAGAAACAATCAAAATAATAGATCATATAGAGCATAAAAATGCGCTTTTTAACCAAATAAATAGATAGTTAACTAGTGCCATACCGACAGTGATTCCTCAGGAGGAACCTAGTATGAGCACACAGATTCTCTATCTCAGCAGCAGCCTGCGTGGCGCCGACAGCCAGTCTTCACAAATGGCCGACGAGTTCATCGCGCTGCGCAAAGAGGCCGGTGAAGACCTCACTATCGTGCATCGCGATTTGAATGCCGCACCTCTGCCACATATCGACGGTGAGCGCTTCGGCGCATTCACCACCCCCGCCAGTGAGCGCAGCAGCGCGCAGGCCGCCGTCGTGGCCGAGTCAGACGCGCTGATTCAGGAGCTGCGCGACGCCGATGAGCTGATTATTGCCCTGCCCATGTACAACTTTGGTATTCCTTCAACCTTCAAGGCATGGATTGATCACGTGGCACGGGCCGGGGAAACCTTCCGCTACACTGAGAACGGCCCGGTAGGCCTGGTGGGTGATAAGCCGGTGACCGTGCTGGCAGCCCGCGGCGGGCAATATGTCGGGACCGAGCTGGACACCCAAACGCTCTACGTGCGCCACATCTTCGGGTTGATGGGCGTCAGCAACATCCATTTTATCTACGCCGAAGGCCTGAACATGGGGCCTGAACACGCCAGCGCGGCTCGTCAGCAGGCCCGCGAAGCGATGCAGGCTCAGCTGCGCTGATATGGCCGCCCGCAGGAGGAGACAGTCCCATGAGTCACCGTAATATTGCACAGATCATTCCTGCCGTTGCGACATCCGATGGCGCCGGCGTGAAGCTCAAGCGCAGCCTTGGCCAATCGGCCGGGGTGAGGCTGGATCCGTTTCTGATGCTGGATGAGTTTTACTCCGACCAACCCGAGGATTATCTCGCAGGCTTCCCCTCACACCCTCACCGGGGGTTTGAAACGGTCACCTATATGCTCGCCGGCCACATGCTGCACGAGGACCATATGGGCAATCGCGGTGACCTCGGCCCCGGAGACGTGCAGTGGATGACCGCAGGGCGGGGCATTATTCACTCAGAAATGCCGCAGCAGGAGTCCGGACTGATGCGTGGCTTTCAATTGTGGGTCAACCTGCCTGCTGCCGAGAAGCTTTGCGCTGCCGACTACCATGATATTCCCGCCGCACAGATACCGTCCCTTTCCCCCGAAGCCGGCATCTCACTGCGGCATATTGCCGGGCGCTGCTGGCTTCCCGATTTCGGCCAGGAAAGTATCGGCTATGTAAACGGCCTGGACGGGCGGCAACTGCGCAGCGACCCACTGTATCTCGATATTGGGCTTGCGGCAGGTAACACCCTGAATATCGCGTTGAACCCGCAGCACAATGCCTTTGTCTATGCCTACGACGGCGAGATTCACATCGGCGACCGCCAACTTACAGAAGGACAGGCGGGCATCTTAACGCCGGGCGATCAGCTCTGCCTCAGTACCCCAAGCGGCGGCGGGGCATTAGTACTGGCAGGGCAGCCACTGAGGGAGCCGATCGTTCAATACGGCCCGTTTGTGATGAACAGCAGCGAGGAAATCGAACAGGCACTGCGCGATTATCGCGACGGCCGCTTGACCGCATAAGCTGATGAATAGCACTCACACTTTGCAGAAATAGCGGCGTATAGTGAACAGCAAAAGGAGGAGCATTCCATGAGTACAAGTATTCGCGTTCGGGACGTCATGATCAGCCCTTCGCCTTACGTTAAACACCATACGCCCCTGGGAGAAGTGGTAGACATTCTGCTGCGTAACCGCGTAATGGGCCTGCCCGTTGTAGCTGACAGCGGCGCAGTCGTCGGCTTTGTATCCGAGCAGGACTGTATTCACTCCATGCTGGTCAGCAGCTATCACTGTGAAGGCGCCCCCAATGTTGATGACGTGATGCATAACGAAGTACTGGCGGTATCTCCTGAGCAGAACATCGTCGATCTTGCGCAGAACATGGGCAAAAACAAGCCCAAGCTTTATCCGGTTATTGATGACGGCAAACTGGTCGGCCTGATCACGCGCAGCGCGATCCTTTCTGCTCTTTGGGAAAACCGAGCCACATGCGATATGCAGTAATCCTCTTCACACTGGCCAGCTGCGCAGGACTCAGTGCCTGCGCCAGCGGTCAGTACGATGCCGAGCGCGAATGGCGGCTCAGAGAGTGTGAAAAAATCCTCTATGAAGAAGATCGCTCTGCCTGCATGCGCAACACCCCCCACTACATTCAGTAAGCCATGACATACCGGGGCTGGCGCGCCCAGGACCAAACCGGACATCGCAGATCATGGCAATCGCAGCGGGTACAACTACACTGGCTGCAAACCCAAAAAGCATAGGGCTGAACCCCCACAGAGGAGTGATACGTGAGCGACACGCAATACGAGGTGATTGTTTTTGGAGCGAGCAGCTTTGTCGGACAGATTATCTGCGAATACCTGAGCAGCTATCGTGGAGAAGAACCCCCGCTCCGCTGGGCAATGGCGGGCCGAAATGAACGCAAGCTTCAGGAAACCCGCGACGCCCTGAGCGGCGACAAACCTGAATTGCTGATCGCAGACTCCAGCGACGAAGTTTCCCTGCGCGCCATGGCCGCCAAAACGCAGGTTGTGCTGTCTACCGTTGGACCCTATGCGCTGTACGGCGAGGCCCTGGTCAAAGTCTGTGCGGAAACCGGCACGGACTACTGCGATCTCACGGGTGAAGTCCACTGGATACGCGCCATGATCGACCGCTATCAGACAACCGCCAGCCAGAGCGGCGCCCGGTTGGTACACTGCTGCGGTTTCGACTCCATCCCTTCAGATCTCGGCGTGCTGTTTACCCAGACGCACTTCCGCGAGCGCTACGGCCACCCCAGCGAAGATATCCGCATGCGCGTCAAGGCAGCCAAGGGCGGCCTGTCCGGCGGCACCTTCGCCAGCCTGCTCAACGTGATGAAAGAAGCCTCCGAAGACCCCGCGCTGCGCAAGCAAATGGCAGACCCTTACCTGCTGTGTCCCGGTGCCGGCTTCCACGGCCGACAGCGCAACCCCGGCCTCGCCGAACTGGACGTCATCAGCGGCCGTTGGATGTCGCCCTTTATCATGGCGGCCATCAACACCCGAGTCGTACAGCGCAGCCATTATTTGCTGGGCAAAGCCTACGGCGATCACTTCCGCTACGAAGAAACCATGTTGACCGGTACCGGCCTTGCCGGACGACTGCGCGCCTCGGCTATCGGGGGCGGCCTCGCCGCCTTTATGCTGGGAGCCGCCATCAAACCGGGACGCTGGTTGCTGGAAAAACTGTTACCCGCTCCCGGTGAGGGTCCAAGTCCTGAAGCCCAGCAAAAGGGCTTTTTCGATATGCGCTTCTACGCACTGTCCGGCAACGGCGAAACACTGCAATGCAAGGTGACTGGCGACCGCGATCCCGGTTACGGCGCCACCGCCAAAATGATTTCCCAAGCCGCTCTCTGCCTCGCCCGCGATGTCAATGAATCACAGTGTGCCGGCGGCAGTTGGACGCCAGCCAGCAGCATGGGCGTTACCCTGATGCAACGCCTGGAACAACACGCGGGCATGCAGTTCGCCGTCGTCGAGGAATAGGGCGATACCATGCGGGTCGATGCGCTGATGAGCACCCCGGTGGTCACCGTCGACGCCGATGACCGCCTGGCAACGCTGAGGGAACTGTTTCAGCAGACGGGATTTCACCACCTTGTGGTAATGGACGCAGGGCAGGTGCGGGGCATTATTTCTGACCGCGACCTGCTCGCTGCCATCAGCCCCAATATCGGCACCCCCGCCGAGACGGCGAAAGACCTTGCCACGCTGAACAAGCTGGCTCACCAAATCATGAGTCGGGCACTGGTCACCCTGTGCCCAGACGAGGATTTGCAAACCGCGATCCAACGATTGAACGAACACCGGGTTTCCGGTCTCCCCGTTATCAACGACAAGAATCAGCCACTCGGCATTCTCACCTGGCGCGACGTTTTGCGTCAGGCGGAGAAAAGCGGCTTCAACGGCGACTGACTGCGGCATTCCAACCCACCCCAACGCCGCAGCGCTGTAGTATGGTAGGGCATTAATGGATTTGTTAGATCCGCTATCCAGTGGAGAGTGGATCATTTCCCTGTAATGAAGAGAGAGGAAATCACCATGAAGAAAATGGCCGTTCTCAGCCTAACCGCCGGCTTGCTGAGCGCCAGTACGCTGGCACTCGCCACTCCAGACCCGGAAGACGCCATCGACTACCGGCAGGGCATCTTTACCGCCATCTATTGGAATTTCGGTCCGATGGGCGACATGATGAAGGGCAAACTGGACTGGGATGGCAAAGATTTCAGCCGCCGCGCTGCGAATGTCGCCACCTTGAGCACCATGCCATTAGAGGGCTTCATTCCCGGCAGCTACAGCGATGATGACAGCGATGCACTGCCCGCCATAGAGAAGAACTGGGACGATTTCACTGAACGCATGACCGCTTTCCAAGAAAGCGCGGCCGTCCTCGCGGAAGCCGCTAAAAGCGGTGATAAAGCCAGTGTAGCGCCCGCGTTTATGGACGTCGCGAAAAGCTGCAAAGGCTGTCACGACAACTTTAAAGACTGATCAGCCCCCACACCAACAGCCCTGCCACAACGGCCACCACAATCCCCAAGCCGTTACGCGCTTTTGGCGCCGTGGCAGGCGCTGCGTCGACGGCGTCCGCCGCCGGCTTTCTGCCGTGGAGCATCGCCGAAATCAGATTTTCACGACGAATTACCTGGTGGTAAAACACCCCGAGAACATGCACAGCCACTACGGCCAGAAGGCCATTGAACAGTATTTCATGCCACTCGGTAATGGCGACGCTCAGGTCGTAATCCACCCAATGGGCCAGCGGGCCTTCATTGAAAATTTCATCGTTGGCGAACAGTCCGGTACCGGCCTGCAATGCACAGAACATCAGCAGCAAGATAACCGCCCAGCCGCCGACCGGGTTGTGCCCCACATAGTGAGGCTCACGACGCTTGATGAGTTCTCGCCCGTAGCGCAGCACGGTTGTTGGGGAGCGCACAAACTGGGCGAAGCGCGCGTAGAAGGGGCCAGCAAAGCCCCACACCAGTCTGAAGATCACCAGGCCCAGCACGGTATAGCCACAACGCATATGCCAAACCATCCACTCGCCGCCCTGCTCACCGCACCACCAAGCAAAAGCAACACAGGCCACCAGCAGCCAGTGAAATATACGGACAAAGCCATCCCAGACCTTGATAGAGGAATTCGCTGTTGCGGGAGAGGGAGATGCCATGCGGAGTCATTACCTTACTGCTGTCTGATTACTGCCTTGCGCCTTGCCATTCCGGCGGTTGATCGCGCCAGCGATCACATCAACCTGAAAACGCGCCAACATCGCGCTCGCTCACCCAAAGCAGCGCTTCGTCACGCTGGATATCGGTAAAGTGCTCAATTTCTGCATTGGGCATCCAGTGCGTTATCAACTGCGCCGCGCGGCTGTACCAGCGCGCTTCCCCCACCAGGGCCGTACGCGTAATCCGTTTAAAAAAGCTGGCGACAAAGCGCATCTCGCGCAACAAGCCACGCAGAGTGAAGCCCTGAAAATGCTCCAGCTCGATATAGATACCCAGATGATCTTCGCTCTCAAGTTTACGCGCCACACTGTCACGCAACTGCTCTACATCTGTGTGATTAACCTTGCCAGACACCCGCAGGCCCACCACGTGGGGAAAGGGAATAGGCAATAACTCCAACATGCTGCTACCTCCACAGCGGTCGAAACCGCGTCACGCCGTTACTCTAAGTATAGATAAGTGGCGCGGAAATACGTTCCACGGCGCAGAGCCTGCAATATTCCCATTAATGATCGCGGCGAGGCGGTTTTTCACGGGGGTCCAGCAAGGACACGATCGCGATTTCATCTTCGTGGGCCAATGGCTTTTCTCCCGGACGGGGCTGGTTCACACGCGTCGTCGGTTCGGCCACACCATCGGCATCATCGCGGATCGATTCCTTAAAGCCGCAGCGTACACACTCACGCACCTGCTCTACATCGGACACGCGGTACATGACCGTTTTATCCATTTCCGCACACTTGGGGCACACCGCTCCTGCGATAAACCGCCGCGGTCTGAATTCCGTCGCCATCACGCCGTCCCTCCCGAACGATTGGGTAGAATGCCACTGTGTCGCAGCAAGGCATCGTTCGCGGGCTCACGACCGCGGAAGTTGCGGAACAGTTCTTCCGCATCGCGCGCACCGCCCTGCTCAAGAATTTCCCGACGGAAGCGAGCCCCCGCACCGGGGTCCATGACGCCCTGCTCCTCAAACAGTGAGAATGCATCCGCCGACAGGACTTCTGCCCATTTGTAGCTGTAATAACCGGCCGCGTAACCGCCGGCAAAGATATGGGAAAAGCTATTCTGGAAGCGGTTGAACGCAGGCGGCAGCAATACAGCCACCTGGTCGCGGACCTCAGCCATGAGCTCGTCAATTTGCGCCTCATCACGAATGTCAGTTTGCATATGCAGGCGGAAATCAAACAGAGCAAACTCAATCTGACGCAACATCTGCATCCCCGACTGGAAGTTTTTCGCCGCCAGCAGTTTGTCCAGAAGGGCCTCAGGTAATGGCTCTCCTGTTTGATAGTGACCGGAAATCAGCGGGATCACAGATTTCTCCCAACACCAGTTTTCCAGAAACTGACTGGGCATCTCTACAGCGTCCCAGGCGACACCGTTAATGCCCGACACCGACAGGCAATCCACCTGGGTCAGCATATGATGCAGGCCATGCCCAAACTCGTGGAACAGGGTGGTCACTTCATTGTGCGTCAGCAGGGAAGGCCGCGATTCCGTCGGCGGGGTAAAATTGCATACCAGAAAAGCGACCGGGCGCTGTACAAGACCGTCCGCCAACTGTCGGCGCCCCCGGCAATCCGCCATCCATGCACCGCCTCGCTTGTTGGCCCGCGCGTAGATATCCAGATAGAACTGGGCGATCACCTCGCCATCGCGCAGCACATCAAAGCAACGGGCATCGGCGTGCCACAGCGGTGCTTCGCGCGGCGCAAAACTCAAGTCAAAGAGCTCGCCCGTCACCGTGAGAAGCCCATCCAGCACCCGCTCAGCAGGGAAGTAGGAACGCAGCTCCTCCTGGGATACCGCGTACTGCCTCTCGCGCAGTTTTTCGCTGAAGTAGGGCACATCCCAGGCCGCCAACTCGGCCTGCCCAAGGTCCGCAGCAAAGGCTTTCAACTCCGCCAGTTCGCGCTCGGCGACCGGACGACTGGCCTCGGCCAGCTCACCCAGAAAATTCAGCACGGTATCGCAACTCGGTGCCATTTTGCTGGCCAGCGAATCCTCTGCGTAATTGGCAAAACCCAGTAGCTGCGCCAACTCCTGCCGCAACTGCAGGATCTCGACCATCAGCGGGCCGTTATCCCACTGGGTGCCGCTGGGCGACAGGGCCGATGCACGGGTAACATAGGCTTCGTACAGTTCACGTCGCAATTCACGGTTGTTGCAGTACTGCATCACCGGCAGGTAAGAGGGAATATCCAGGCTCAGGCGGTAACCGGATTTCTCTTTGGCCTTGGCTGACGCCGCCAGACATTCGAGCACCGAATCCGGCACGCCGGCAAGCTGCTCGCGATCGTCGATAAACTTTTCCCAGCCATCGGTAGCATCGAGAACATGATTGGAAAAGCGTGTGGACAGCTCACTCAAGCGATGCTGGATGGCAGTAAAGCGCTGTGCCGCTTCCCCCTCCAACGCGACACCAGAGAGGGTGAAATCCCGCAGCATATTGCGTACCGCCTGCTTGCGAGGCTGGGACAAGTCGTTAAATTCAGGGCTGTCGGCCAAGGCTTTAACGCGCTCGTAGAGCGGGCGATTCTGTCCCATTTCACTGTTGTAGGCAGTAAGCAGCGGCAGGCACTCATCGTAGGCGGTTCGCCATTTTTCGCCGCTGATCACCGAGTGCAGGTGACTGAGTGGCGCCCAGAACTGGCCGATGCGGTCATTTACGGCCTCCAGCGGCTCCATGAGGCTGTCCCAGCTCGGCGTCCCGCTTTCTTCCAGCAGCGCAGCCACCGCCTCTCGGCTGTCATTCAATAGGGCATCGCACTGCACGGGGTAATCGTCAGGATTCAGTGCAGAAAAGTCGGGGAGTGATTGCTCGGCATACATATTCAGCTACTCTCAAATTGCCGTATTCAGGTGTCCAGCTTACCAGATAGTCCGGTACGACGGCTGCCTTCAGGCCGATTTCCGCCGGGGATTTGGCTGGTTACAATGGAGCAAATGCTTAACAACCGGAGCCACACCATGCCGTATTGCGCCAACGACTATATTCGTCGCTTTAATGGACAGACACCCCAGCTTGGCGAGCGTGTATTTGTTGACCCCAGTGCCGTCGTCATTGGCGATGTACATATTGGCCGGGACAGTTCGATATGGCCGAATACCACCGTGCGAGGCGATATGCATCGCATCCGCATTGGCGAACGTTGCAGCATTCAAGACAACTCGGTACTGCATATCACCCACGCCGGCCCCTACAACCCCGACGGTTATCCGCTGAGCATCGGCAATGACGTCACCGTTGCTCACAGCGTCACCCTGCATGGCTGTGAGATTGGCAGTCGTGTGCTGATCGGTATGGGCTGTATCGTGATGGACGGGGCAGTTCTCGAGGATGATGTGGTGGTCGGCGCCAACAGCCTGGTGCCACCGGGCAAGCGCTTGGCAAGCGGCTACCTCTACGTGGGCAGCCCCGCCAAGCCGGTGCGCCCACTGAGCGAGAAAGAGTTTGACTACTTTTGCTACAGCTCCGCCAACTACAGCCGCCTGAAGGACCAGCACATTGCCGAGTTAGACGGCGATGGCACCGGTGTCGACGAGTAGATAGCCGAGATACGCCAGATACACCAGCAACAGCAGGCCGCCCTCGTAGCGCCGTATTTCCGGCGCCTTGCGCGGGCCGAAAGCCACCAGATAAAAAGCCGCCGTGAGCATGATCATCAGCGGGTAATCCCGGCTGACCACCGCGCTGTCAATGGCCCCTGGCGACAGCAGGCCGGGCAATGCCATCACCCCCAGCAGATTGAACAGGTTGGAACCGATGACATTGCCGATCGCAATATCGTGCTCACCTTTGCGCGCCGCCGCGACCGATGCCGCCAACTCCGGCAGACTGGTGCCGATTGCCACCACGGTGAGGCCGATCACCAGATCGCTGACCCCAAAAGCCTGCGCCAACTCCACCGCCGACCAGACCAGCATTCGCGCCGAGCCCATTAGCAGCAGCAAGCCCACCAGCAGCCAGCCCAACGCCACCGGCAGTGACATATCGTGAGGGATTTCCTCTTCAAACTCGGCTTCGATGGCATCGCCGGGGCTGTGTTTGGCTTCCCATAGCTGACGCAAGATCACCGCGACAAAGCCGCATAACAGAATCGTTCCGTCGAGCACATCCAACACACCATCGCGCAACAGGAAGTAGCCAATCACCATCACCAGTAACAGTAAGGGCAGTTCGCGGGTAATCAGCTTGCTCTGCACACGAAGGGGAATGTACAAGGCCGTCAGGCCGAGAATCAGCGCAATATTGGTGATATTCGAGCCCAAGGCATTACCGACGGAAAGCCCCGACTGACCATCCAGTGCTGCCAGTGCCGACACCAACATCTCAGGCGCGGAGGTGCCAATCCCCACCACCAGAATGCCGACCACCAGGGTGGAAACACCGAGAATCGACGCGGTTGCCGACGCTCCCATCACAAAGCGATCAGCACTCCAAACCAGCAACACCAGGCCGACAATCAGCGTGGCCACAACAAGCAACATAATGGATTTCCTTTAGCGCCGCGCTCAGTTTGACAGCGACTGGCGAATCATTTCGATAACAGGTTTGGTATCGGGGCGAACACCCCGCCAAATACAGAAAGACTCGGCGGCCTGCTCAACCAGCATCCCCAAGCCATCTGACACCGCCCAGGCGGCTTCGGAGGCCGCCCACCGCATAAAGGGGGTGGGATCGGCGCCGTACATCATGTCATAGGCGCAGCAGTCATTACTGAGAATACTGCCAGGCAGTGGCGGCAAGTCGCCACTCATACTCGCACTGGTGCCATTCACAATCAGGTCAAACTGGCCCTCTGACAACAGCTCGTAGCCACCACCGCTTACATCGCCCATGTCGGCAAACAGTTCCGCCAGCGATTCTGCCTTGGATGCCGTGCGATTAACGACCAGCAGCCGTTCTGGTCGCTGTTTCAGCAGCGGCCCCAGAATCCCGCGTACCGCACCGCCAGCGCCCAGTACCAACACCCGGCGGCCACTGATCTGCCAGCCGAGGTTGTCGTTCATGTCACGGACCATCCCCACGCCGTCGGTGTTGTCGCCGTAAATACGGCCATCCTCACCACTCGCCAGGGTATTCACCGCACCGGCAAGCCGCGCTCGACCACTGAGCTCGTCGGCAAACTCAAAGGCATCCAGCTTGAAGGGCACCGTAATATTGAGTCCGCGACCGCCGTTGCGAAAAAATTCCGCGGCCACTTCGGCAAAACGACCCAGCTCAACCTTGTGGGCGCGGTAGTGAAGCGTCTGTCCGGTTTGCTCGGCAAACGCCGCGTGAATCTGCGGAGATTTGCTGTGTTTGATGGGGTTACCAAACACCGCGTACTGATCGACTGTATCCATAGGGCTAGGCTAACCAATCCCGAGGTGGCAGAAAGTCCCTGTACAGAGCCTGTTCAGGGCTGTTGTCTTCGGGTTGCCAATTATACTCCCATCGCACCAAGGGTGGCAGTGACATGAGTATGGATTCGGTACGGCCGCCGCTTTGCAGACCAAATAGCGTGCCGCGGTCAAACACCAAATTGAACTCAACGTAACGGCCGCGACGGTAGAGCTGGAACTGGCGCTCACGCTCGCCCCAGGGCATGTCGCGACGGCGCTGCAGAATCGGCACATAGGCTTTGCAGTAAGAATCGCCGACCGCCTGCATAAATCCAAAGCTGCGTTCGAAGCCGCCCTCGTTCAGATCATCAAAGAACAGGCCGCCAACCCCGCGCGCTTCATCGCGATGCTTGAGATAGAAATACTCATCACACCACTGCTTGTAACGGGGATACACCTCGTCACCAAACGGCGCACAGGCCTCGAACGCGGTCTGATGCCAGTGCCGACAATCCTCTTCAAAACCGTAATAAGGGGTCAGGTCATAGCCGCCGCCGAACCACCACACCGGCTCTTCGCCGTCTTTTTCCGCCACAAAAAAGCGTACATTCGCGTGGCTGGTCGGCAAATAGGGATTGAGCGGATGAATTACCAGCGATACCCCCATTGCCTGATACCGGCGCCCGGCCAGTTCCGGACGGTGTGCCGTGGCACTGGCGGGCATGGTGTCTCCCTGAACATGGGAAAAATTGACGCCACCTTTCTCTATCAGCGCCCCATCCGTCATCACCCGGCTGCGACCGCGTCCCCAGTCGTCTTCCACAAAACGGGCCTGGCCATCGCAGACCTCCAGCTCCGCGCAGATATGATCTTGCAACGACAGCAAGTACTGCTTAACAGCGGCGATATCGACGTGACTCATAGGGACTCCTAACCCGGTCGAAGAATGTCGCCCGTGAGGGCGTCGCGGATACAGCTCGGTTGCAGGCGACCGCCCAGCCGACCCGGCAAATAATAATCCACCGCGGTGGCAAAATAGCGTTGCGCCTGCGACTGACTGCGGGCCGGCTCCAGGCCTGCCGGGTTGGCTGAGGTCGACACCAGGCAACTGCCTGTCGCACGACACAAGGCTCCCGTAAGTGAGTGATCACTTACCCGAACAGCCACGCTGTCAAAGCGACCACGAACCCATTCCGGCACAAACTCCCGGTCAGGAATAACCCAGCTCACCGGGCCAGGCCAGCTCTGCAACAATGCCTGCTGACGCTCCTCCGGCAAGCTGGACAGCAGCGGCGCTATCCTTGCCACGCTGTCAGCCACAATCAGCAGCCCTTTGGCCAGATCGCGCTGCTTGAGTTCGCAGATACGGGCCACCGCCGCCGCATCGCCGGGTAGGCAGGCAAGCCCCCACACCGCTTCCGTAGGATGGCAGACAACGCCGCCAGCCAGCAGCACATCGGCCGCACGACGCAGGCGAAACTGGGAGATAGCATTCATGGCAAGCGGAAACCTGCGACAAGAGATGAGTAAACGCGGGCAAGTTACCCAAAGGCGGCAACCATTGCAAATCAGCGACAGCGCTGCCAGCCGCCGTGGGCCTGTTCGGCCCAACCATCCAATTCCAGTTCACTGAGCGCAGACAATAACGCGGCGACCGTCAGACTACTTCGCTGCGCGAGTTGTTCCAGACTCTGGGGCGCGTCATCCAGCAGGGTATACAGCGGCGGCGGGGCCCCAGATGCCTCGTTGTCGACAAGCGCACGGCCTTGCATCCCACCGGGCTGTGGCGGCAACTCACTGAGAACATCCTCGAGGGTCTCCACCAGTTTGGCACCTTCGCGAATCAGCGCATTGCAGCCCCGACTGGCCGGACTGTGGATCGAGCCGGGCAGAGCAAAGACTTCACGATTCTGTTCCAGCGCCTGCCTTGCGGTGATCAGCGAGCCGCTCCGTGTGGTTGCCTCCACCACCAGCACCCCGAGCGATAGACCACTGATAATGCGGTTGCGGCGAGGAAACTGGTGCCGCAGTGGCTCCGCCCCCGGTGGGTATTCACTCAGCAGTAAACCGTTATCAGCAATCGCCCCATACAAGTCGGCATTGCGTCTCGGGTAGCAGACATCCACGCCGCAGCCCAGTATGGCCACCGTGCTGGCATCGGCATCCAGTGCACCACGATGAGCTGCCGCATCAATTCCCAGCGCCAGACCACTGACGATAGTGAAACCGCTGTCGGCCAGTGCGCGGGCAAAGGCCTGGGCATCCTGCTCGCCACGACGGCTGGCCCGGCGGCTTCCCACCATCGCCAGCATAGCCTTACTGAGCAACTCCCGACGGCCACGGAGGTAGAGCAGCAGCGGCGGATCGTGAATTTCCCGCAGCAGAGCCGGGTATTCACGGTCCCCCAAGGACAGCAGGGAGCACTCTGCTGACGTCAGAGCGTCGCGCAGGCTCTCTCGCTGCGCACGGTTGGCAAGCCGCTGTGCGAACTCTCGACGCAATCGATCATCCAGGAGCCGTGACGCCTGCGCATTGAGCGGAACGGGCAGCCGCGCTTCCAGCTCTGCACGACTCGCGGATATCAATTCGTCAGGGTGGCGGAATAGCAGCATGAGCGCACGCCAGTGCGCACTGGGGAGTTTGATACTGCGCTGCAACTGCAGCCAGCAGAGAGCGGCTTCGTCCATGGTCTGCATCCTTGCATGACGGTCCGGCTAGCCTGAGCGCGCCACAGCGCGCTCGTTTATCAGGGATTGCGGACTTTATCGCCAACCTTGAGTGTTTGCTCCGCCTTGAGCACCAGAGCATAGCTGACTTTTTCAAATGTGCGGAACACCATCAGCACCCCAGCGCGTACATCGGGGGTTTGCAGGCGCTCGCCCGTTACCGGATCGCGAACCACGACACCGGTGGTATAAATCGCCAACACATCGCCACTTTGCAGCTCGTTGCGATCCCCCAGATTCAGCGTCACTACATCCATACTGCCAATCTGGGTCAGGCCACCCTCGACGGCAATAATGAAGCCATTCTGTGGGTCTTGCGGCGCACTGGGTTCAAACCGAGCAACCAGCTCACGACTCTCCAACGGCAGGAAGCGGTCGGCCCGACGAATCTCTTGCGTACTGCGATTCAGCGCCAAGGTGGCAATATCGCCTTCGCTCTGCAGCAAGTGGGCGGAGCCGATATCCATGGCTTCAACACCGAGCAACTCGCGGCTGCGGGGATCGACATAGACCTTGCCACGGCGGTAAATGCCGTAATTGTCCTGGCCGGAAAAATCGCCGCGACCGAGGATTTCGTCACCGGCACCCGCAACGATATTGCCGCGCTTGCCCGACAGCACATACGGCGCCGATTCCAGCTCCTCATTACTGACCACCCGGCTGCGGGTCATAAACGGGGCAATGACGTCCAGCGGAATGGCAGGAATGGCGTCGGCAATATCGGAAATCCGCATCTGCGGACTGAGCTTGACCACCGTATTCCCGGCCTCGGGGTTGCGCACCAGCACCGGACGGCCATCGACCCACATCAGTTTGAGCACGTCGCCCGGATAAATCAGGTGGGGGTTCTCAACCTGAGGGTTGTAGTACCACAGTTCCGGCCAGAGCCACGGGTCGTCGAGGAACATCGCCGAGATATCCCACAGCGTGTCACCGCGCTTTACCACATAGGTCTGTGGATGACCGGCTTTCAGCGACAACACATCGCCGGCCTGGGCAACACTGACCAACACCGCTAACAGCAAACCCAGCACGGTATTTTTCATACTTTCGGTCCTTAACACAGTTCATCGGCAATTATGGCCGACGAATCAGGAAATTCCACGGCGCTCGCGGTATACTAGGCGGCTGCATCAGCGTGGCACAAACGCCCCGCCTGTCAGGCCTGCAACGCCGCGCGGCGTTTGCGAATAATCCTTATATTAGCAATAGTTAGGCAACATACACGACAACTTGGTCACAATCACTTATGGCTGTCCTTGAGATACTGGAATTTCCCGACCCACGCCTGCGCACCGTCGCAAAACCGGTAAGCGAGGTAGACGACCGCATTCGTGCGCTGATCGACGACATGTTCGACACCATGTACGAAGCGCCGGGTATCGGGCTCGCTGCCAGTCAGGTAGATGTTCACGAACAAATCGTGGTCATTGATATCAGTGAAGACCGCAGTGAGCCGCTGGTTTTCATCAACCCCGAGATCACCGTGCTCGATGAAGAGCTGTTCCAATACGACGAAGGCTGCCTGTCTGTGCCTGGCTTTTACGAGGCGGTACAACGTCCACGCCACATTCGCGTAAACGCGCTGGACCGCGACGGCAAGCCCTTCGAGATGGAACCGGAGGGCCTGCTCGCCGTATGTATTCAGCACGAACAGGACCACCTGCTCGGCAAACTGTTTGTCGACTATATTTCGCCCCTCAAGCGCAACCGCATTCGCGGCAAGCTGGAGAAAAAACACAAACGCGAGGCGAAGGTATAGGAGACCGCTGGTGCCCGACTCCCGATTGAAGCTGGTTTTTGCCGGTACTCCTGAATTCGCTGCCCAGCACCTGAAAGCCCTGCTGGACGACGGTCGCCATGACGTTATTGCAGTCTATACCCAACCCGATCGCCCGGCCGGGCGCGGCAAGAAGCCACGCCCCAGCCCGGTGAAAGTCCTCGCCGAAGCGGCCGGCCTGCCGGTATACCAACCCCTTAACTTCAAAGCGCAGGACGACCGCGATGCTCTGGCGGCGCTGGGCGCCGACCTGATGGTCGTGGTGGCCTACGGCTTGATTCTGCCTCAGGCCGTGTTGGACCTTCCCCGCCTTGGCTGCGTGAACGTACACGCCTCCATCCTGCCGCGCTGGCGAGGTGCGGCGCCAATTCAGCGCGCCATTGAGGCAGGGGATGCGGAAACGGGCGTCACCATCATGCAGATGGCTGCGGGCCTGGACACCGGTGACATGCTGCACATTGTGCGCTGCCCAATCGGCCCCGAGGACACCTCGGCCAGCCTGCACGATCAGCTGGCAGTGCTCGGCGGTCCGGCGCTGCTGGATGCACTGGATCAGCTTGCCAGCGGCACCGCGCAACCCGAAGTGCAGGACGACAGTCTGAGCAACTACGCAGCGAAAATCGACAAGGCCGAAGGCGATATCGACTGGACGCTCAGCGCGACAGAACTCGACCGCCGCATTCGCGCCTTTGTGCCATTTCCGGTCTGCTACACCCAACTCGGTGAAGATCGGCTGCGCATCTGGCGGGCAACGCCGGAAACCGGCAGCGGCCAGCCCGGAGAAATCCTCAGCAGCGATAAAAGCGGTATTGTGGTCGCCTGTGGCGAAGGCGCCCTGCGTCTGCTCAGCCTGCAACTGCCCAACGCCCGCCAAATGGATGCCGCCGAACTGCTCAACGGCCATGCCGCGCGCTTCCAGCCCGGCACCGTGTTGGGCGCACGATGAGCTGCCCCCGCGTCGCCGCCGCCCGCTGCCTGGCCGCCGTGCGCAACGGCGAATCCCTGAGCCGCCAGCTCCCCATTGAAGAACGCACGCTGCCCGACAACCAACGCCCCCTTTACCGGGAGTTGTGTTACGGCACGCTGCGCCAGTTCTGGCGTCTCGACGCCGCCTTGAAGCCCTGTTTCAGCAAGGGCCTGAAGCACCGCGACGACGATGTGCGCATGCTGATTTATATCGGTGCCTACCAGCTTTTCCATACCCGGGTTCCTCCCCACGCCGCGATCAACAGCGCAGTGGACGGCTGTCGCAAGCTGAAAAAAAAATGGGCAGCGGGGATGTGCAACGCTATTTTGCGCCGCTGCCAGCGCGACGGCGAGGCGCTGTTTGCCGGACTGCCCCCCGCAGCGGCCAGCGCCCATCCCGAGTGGCTGTATAAGGCCATTACGCGTGCTTGGCCAGAGCAGGCCGAAGCGGTACTTGCAGCCAATAACAGTCACCCGCCATTCTGCCTCCGCGTAAACCGCCTTCACGCTGATCGGGACAGCTACCTTCAACAATTGAGCGCCGCCGATATTAGTGCCAATTGCTGCGACTTTGCCCCGCTGGGCCTGCGACTTCCGCAAGCCTGTGCGGTCGATCGCCTGCCCGGTTTCAACGACGGCGCGGTATCGGTTCAGGACGAAGCCGCTCAGCTTTGCACCACACTGCTCGACCTTCAGCCCGGTCAACGCGTACTGGACGCCTGCGCGGCACCCGGCGGCAAAAGCGGTGCCATTCTGGAAGCTGAGCCGCAACTCGACTCGCTGCTGGCACTGGACGTTGACGCCTCTCGCCTGACCCGCATTGAAGAAAACCTCGAACGCCTCGGTCTTCGCGCCGCCTGTATTGCCGCAGACGCCGCGAAGCCTGACGAGTGGTGGGACGGCCAGGCTTTTGACCGCATCCTGCTGGATGCCCCGTGCAGTGCTACCGGCGTGCTGCGCCGCAATCCGGATATTCGCCTGCACCGCCGCGCCGACGATATCCCCGCGCTGGCCAAGCTTCAGTCCCGCATCCTCGACGCCCTCTGGGAGTGTCTGGCACCCGGTGGTCTGCTGCTGTACGCCACCTGTTCCGTGCTCCCGCAGGAAAACGAACAGCAAGTTCAGGCTTTCCTGAAACGCCAGCCGAAGGCGCTTGCAGAGACTATTGATGCCGATTGGGGACTGGATCGCGGGGTCGGCCGACAGCTGCTGCCCAGCGTCGACGGCCCCGATGGCTTCTTCTATGCCGCGCTGCGCAAGGTAAATGGCTGAGGAATTGCTTGAGCCGGAGCGGCGAAACACCGCACAATTGCGCCATTGGTGCAGGGCAACTGAAAGCTTATGAAAATTATTATCCTTGGCGCCGGTCAGGTCGGCGGCACACTGGCGGCAAATCTGGCCAGCGAGCACAACGATATTACGGTGGTCGATAAGGACGCCGAGCGCCTGCGCGAGCTGCAAGACCGGCTGGATATCGGCACCGTCTGTGGCTCAGCATCTCACCCCGACGTGCTCTACAGCGCCGGGGCTGAAGATGCCGACATGCTGATCGCCGTGACCAGCTCCGACGAAATCAATATGGTGGCCTGTCAGGTTGCCTACAGTCTGTTCCGCACCCCCACCAAAATCTCCCGCATCCGCTCCAGCTCCTACACCTCGCGGGCCAAACTGTTCGGTGTCGACGCCATTCCCATCGACGTGTTCATCAGCCCCGAAGAGCTGGTCTGCCGCTATATCAAACGCCTGCTGCAATACCCCGGCTCGCTGCAGGTGCTGGATTTTGCCGATGGCAAGGTGCAACTGGTCGGCGTAAAGGCCTATTACGGCGGCCCGCTGGTCGGCAACGAGCTGGCGACCATCCGCGAACACATGCCCAAAGTCGACACTCGCGTCGCCGCTATTTTCCGGCGGGGCAATGCCATCGTGCCCACCGGCACTACCGTGGTAGAAGCGGGTGACGAGGTGTTCTTTATCGCCGCCAAGAAAAACGTCATGCCGGTCATGAGCGAACTGCGGCGGCTGGATACCCGTTACAAGCGACTGATTATTGCCGGGGGCGGCAACATCGGTGAACGTCTGGCCAGTGCGGTCGAAGGCCGCTACAACGTCAAGATTATCGAGCGCAGCTATGAGCGCTGTCGCACTCTGTCAGAGCAGCTCCGCCACGCCATTGTGTTGCACGGCAGCGCCTCTGACCACGAGCTGCTGGCGCAGGAAAACATCGAGGAGACAGATGTCTTTCTGGCGCTGACCAATGACGACGAGGCCAACATCATGTCCTCGCTGTTGGCCAAGCGCATGGGCGCGCGCAAGGTGGTCACCCTGATTACCAATCCGGCGTATGTTGATCTGGTGCAGGGCGGCGAAATCGATATTGCCCTGTCACCGCAACAGATCACCATCGGCAGTCTGCTCACCCATGTGCGTCGCGGCGATATTTACAATGTGCACTCGCTGCGCCGGGGCGCCGCCGAGGCATTGGAAATTATTGCTCACGGCGACAGCCGCTCATCGCGCGTGGTGGGGCGCCGACTGGATGAAATCGACCTGCCCGACGGTGTCACTATCGGTGCCATTGTGCGCGGTGACGAAGTGATGATTGCCCACAGCCACCTGACCGTAGAAAGCGAAGACCACCTGATTCTCTTCCTGGTCGACAAGAGCAAAATCAAGCTGGTGGAGAAGCTGTTCTCGGTAGGCTTCACCTTCTTTTAAGTAGCGGAGACCGGCATGCACCTGATGACGATCTGCCGCATTATCGGCATGTTGCTGATGATTTTCAGCCTGACGATGGCAATGCCGGCCGCACTGGCATTGATCTATCACGACGGCGCATTGCACGCATTCAGCTCTGCCTTTGTCGTTACCTTCAGCAGCGGCCTGCTGTTGTGGGGAATCAGCCGCGGCCGCCAGCCCGATCTCGGCATTCGCGACGGCTTTCTGGTGGTTTCCCTGTTCTGGACGGTTCTGGGTTTGTTCGGTGCACTGCCGTTCTATCTGTCGGACAGTCCGGGCCTGTCGGTCAGCGATGCGGTCTTTGAGTCCATTTCCGGCCTCACCACCACCGGCGCCACGGTAATCGTCGGCCTCGATGAGCTGCCGATTTCCATCCTGTTTTACCGCCAGTTTCTGCAATGGTTGGGCGGCATCGGGATTATCGTGATCGCCGTAGCGATCTTGCCCATATTGGGCATCGGCGGCATGCAGCTGTATCGCGCCGAAATCCCCGGCCCGGTGAAAGACAATAAACTCACCCCACGTATTACCGGCACCGCAAAAGTGCTGTTTTTAATGTATGTGGCGATGACGGCTGCCTGCACGCTGGCCTATTGGTTGGCGGGAATGACGCCCTTCGACGCCATCGGCCACGCCTTTTCCACCGTGGCGATTGGCGGCTTCTCTACCCACGATGCCAGCATGGGCTACTTCGACAGCCCGCTGATCCTGATGATATGCAGCGTGTTCATGCTGCTGGCCGGCATGAGCTTTGCGATCCATTTCCATGTGTGGCGCGCCCGCAGTTTGCGCCACTACCTGGCAGACTCGGAAACCCGCTTCTACCTCGGCGTGATGCTGATCGCGATGATTTGCGTGTGCGCCTACCTGATTTTCACTGGCGACCAGACACCTGGCGACGGATTGATTCACGGTATTTTCCACACGGTCTCCATTGCCACCACCGCGGGCTTCGGCGCCGACGACTTTGCGTCCTGGCCCAGCTTCCTCCCCATCGGCTTGTTAATGCTCTCTTTTATGGGCGGCTGCGGCGGCTCGACCGGCGGCGGGATGAAAGCCGTGCGCATCATGCTGATTGCCAAGCAGGGCATCCGGGAACTGAAGCAGCTCATTCATCCCAATGCGGTCATTCCACTGAAAATTGGCTCCACGCGCGTTGAGGCGAAAGTGGTCAGCGCGGTGTGGAGCTTTGTAGGCGTCTACCTGATTTCGTTTATCGGCATTACCTTGTTCATGATGGCCTGCGGGCTGGATTTTCTCTCCGCCTTTTCCGCAACGGCAGCCTCTATCAATAATATGGGGCCGGGCTTGGGCGAGGTCGCCGCCAATTACAGCAGCGTGACCGACATCGGCAAATGGATGCTCTGTTACGCGATGCTGCTGGGGCGACTGGAAATCTTCACCTTGCTGGTACTGCTGATGCCGGCTTTCTGGAGACGTTGATGCCCGTTGCCGACAAATGGGAGCGGCGCTATCAGCAGGCGAACCTCCCCGTCGACGCCTGTGCACTGCTTCAGCAACAGCAGGCACGACTGCCGACAAGCGGCCGGGCACTGGATCTCGCCTGCGGCCTCGGCGGCAACGCGGTGCTGCTCGCCCGCCACGGATTAGCGGTCGATGCAGTGGATAAGGCCGCCACCGCCATTCGCAAACTGTCGGAATACGCCGCACAGCAACAACTGCCGATTAACGCCCTGTGCATCGACCTGGAATGCACCACCTCGCGCTGGCTGCTCGAGCAGCATAGTCGCTATGACGTGATCGTTGTCAGCTATTATCTTCACCGTCCGATTCTGCCATTGATTGAAGCCGCGCTGGCGCCGGGAGGCCTGTTGTTTTACCAGACCTTTAATTCGCTGCGCGCCAGCCCTAGCGGGCCGCAAAACCCCGATTTTTTGCTGACGGAAAATGAGTTGGCTGATCGATTTTCCTCGCTTTCCACACGCCTCCATCGGCAGGACATCAATGCCGAAGAAACGACGAAACCTCTACAAACGCAGTATATTGGCCAACGGGATGCATAATCTTCTGGCGCCCTGTCAGTAGCCCTGCCATGATAGCTACGTCCTGTTAACCGAGTTCACTATGGAGTATCTGCGCTTCATCGTCGCCATAGCGATTGCCGCGATTCTGGCTGCGGGCAGTCTGCTGCTGCCCGAGCACCGATTCGACAGCAATGTGGTCGCACTGGCGGTATTTTCGACCGCACTGGCACTGCTGCTCGCCTATAGCAGTTTCCGTCTTGCACGCCTCAAACAACGCGCTGCCAGCAGCATAGAGGAGGCCGAGCGACTGGCCACCTTGCTGGAACACAGTCCGGCGGCGCTGGTCTTGCTGGACCAGCAATTTCAGCCTCTTTATATCAACAAAAAATTCCGCAACCTCAGCCGCCTGCCCGATAACAGCCGCCGCGAAGATATCGCCGACATGCTGGCCCGCGTCAGTGAAGATACTCGCCAACAGGCGCTGGCCACGCTTCAACAAGGCCGCGACTGGGAAGGGGAGCTGCATATGCAGCTGCAGGGCCAGGACGAGTATATATCGGCCGTGGCCAGTGCTATTTACGATGCCGAAGGAAACATCGAGCAGTATCTGATCAGCTGCGAAGATATCTCCGAACACAAGGCGATTGCCAACCGGCTGTTTGTTCGCGAGCACTATAATGTGCTGACCGGCCTGCCCAATCGACAGCTGGCCCTGAAGAACCTCCAGCACAGTATTGAACAACGCAACGGCTTTGGATTGCTGCATATCGACCTGGATCGCGTTCGCTATATCAACGACTCGCTGGGTCACTGGGTCGTCGACCGCCTTTTCCGCAGCACGGCCGAGCGCCTGCAACGCTGCTTGCGTAACGACCAGTTGCTGGCGCACCTGGGGGCCGATGAATTTCTGGTGGTCCTTGGCGATAACAGCTGCCGCGACGAAGCCCGTATTTTTGCCGACAGCTTGCTCGAGATAATCAGCGAGCCACTCGCCATCGACACTCACGATATCACCCTGTCCGCCAGCATCGGCATTGCCCTGTATCCGGATGATGGCGACGGCGCCGAAACCCTGTTGCGCCGGGCAGAAGCGGCCATGTTTACCGCTAAAAGCCGGGGCGGTGGTCAATTCTGTTTCTATGAAGCGGGCATGAGCAGCCAGGCCGAGCAGCGATTGGAAACCGAAGCTCAACTGCGGCGCGCCATTGAAAAAGATGAATTCAAGCTGCACTACCAACCCGTCGTCGACCTGAGTACCAACAAGCTGATCGGTGCCGAGGTGCTGCTGCGCTGGTATAACAACGAGCTGAAAAACCCCGGCCCTGACCGATTTATTGGCATCGCCGAAGAGTGTGGCCTGATCAACGGAATTGGCGAGTGGGTGTTGATCAACGCCTGCAAGCAGGCGGTGCGCTGGCGGCACGCCGGACTGCCCGAGATGAGTATTGCGGTGAATATCTCCGCCCGACAGTTCGAGGGCGCACAGGTGGTGGAGAGTGTTAAGAAAGCACTGAAACAGTCTGGGCTGCCCGCCAAACAACTCGAGCTGGAGATTACCGAGGGACTGCTGATTAACGACGATCCCAAAATCCGCGAGTGCTTCCAGCAGCTCAAGGCACTGGGAGTGAAGCTGTCACTGGACGACTTCGGCACCGGCTATGCGTCGCTGAGCTATCTTAAGCGCTATCCCTTCGATATTCTCAAAATCGATCGCAGCTTTGTTCACGACATCGACCGCAGCGGCGACAGCATGACGCTGGTGAACGCCATTATCGCCATGGCCCACAGCTTCAATATGTCGGTGATTGCAGAAGGTGTGGAAAACCTTCAGCAGCGGCGCCTGCTGCGCGATCATCACTGTGACAAGGTTCAGGGCTTCCTCTACGCACCGGCGCTCAATGCGGAAAGTTTTGAAGACTGGGCGAGCCGCTACCGTGAAATCCAGCAGGCCCGCCACGTCTGAGCGCCAGCGCTACGGCAGGCGGGGATGCAAGGCGCTATCTCCAGACCATATTGCGGGCGGCAGGCAGAGGGGCAGGGGAGACGCGCCCGGCAACAGCCAGACAGGCGCCGCAAAGGCAACAGGGCGATCACCGGCATCGCCATCCAGAACCCGCACAAAGGCATAGCGTTTTTCCGCCGACACGGTGAGTGTGCCCGTCAGTGTGTCGCCACGCCCTTCTGCAATCACTTCATTCCCCGGCCCCACCAGTTGAATTCGGGCACTGCTCATCGGCGCGCCGCTGTGGCGACGCACCGTCACAGTAAAGGGCAGAGTCGTTCCGGCAGGACGCTGTAATCTCGCACCCATGGCCTGACCATCAACGTGGTAGTCGAGGCGCAAATCATTGTAATGCTGCGCCACGGCGTACATGCGCCGGGCAAGCATGGCGTCGCGCAGATCGTCCAGCTTACGGGAGCGAGCGACAATCACCGTTTTAGGCAGATCGGGGTCACCCCAGGTAACCCCGTGATGATCTTCCGAGCCCACCGGCGCAAGGTGCCAGCCCTTGTCCAGAGCGTAGCTGAACCAACTGCCGAGCGGGCCATCGCTGTCATATTCACTGCCCTTGCCAAACACCTCCAGCCCTACCACCCGATAGTCGGCGTGGGGAACGTAGCGGAAGTCATTAAAGGTAAAGCCCGGGTCTCCACCGGCAAACTCAAAGGCACTCTCCAGATCATCTTCCCGACCCGGATGATTGAAGCTGAGCAGGCCATCGCTGCCGCCGCCAAACTGCGCGGGATAGCTGAACCACTCCCAGAACAGTGCCATGGTCACGGCGTAGCCGGGCCCGGTTTTAGCATTGACGTAATTGCGCGAGAAGAAAATATTGGCATGCCCGAAACGGTCAGAGGTCCACTCAAAACCACGAAACGCGGTAAAGCTGTCGTCGCTAGCCGCCTCACTCTGCGTCAGCGTTGCCGACCACTTGGCAAAGGCGTCCTGTGGCCGGTCTTTATCAACCAGAATCAGACAGTAGAGAAAGTCCTCGGCACTGCACTCCGCGCGACTCAGCCCCACTGAAAGCGGAATACCGATATTGTCAGAGTGGTCGGCGCTGCCAACAAAATCAAAACCGCTCTGTTTTACCCGGCGATAAACGTCTGCCGGGCGGGTCAACGGCGTGCCATCTGAATAGGCCGTGTGCTCATGAAGGCTACCCGCATAGTGGTAGAAACTGTCGGCGTCATAGGCGGGCGTGCACGCATCGGCGGGCGCTTCCGGACCGATCTGTTCCAACACATAGCTCGGGTCCGTGACATCCAGAAAGGCGTCGTAGCAACCCGCAGCCGTCGGCTCACTCAAACAGTTTCTTACCGAGGGACCGATCAGGTCGCCCAGCAGGCAGTCTGGGCTGAGAGGGTCATCGCAGGCGGCAAACGCGTCGGGATTCAATAACGCCGACATGGGGTAGAGGGGACAACCCATCTGCAAGGGATCCATCAGACAATTCAATGGGTCAACATCCGCCGCCTGTCGCGGCAGCAGTTGCAGGCGGCGCACGGCCGTCGTGGTATCGACGCCGTCACTCACACGCAGGGCCAAATCGACTTCGATCGGTGCATCCAGTGCCGGCACCGTCAGCTCGGCGTGTGTCTCTTGCGCGTTTCGCACCGCCAAGGGAGGCTGGCCTTCTTCCTGTAAGGGCTCCCAGAAATAACTCAACGCATCACCATCGGCATCGCTGGCATCCGCCTGCAGGCGGATGGTCTCGCCGCTGTAGGCAACAGCACTGCTTACCGCGGCGGTATGGATCAGCGGGGTCGCATTGCTGGCCGGTTGCAGCAGAATGTGAATATCATCGTGGGCTTCCGCAGCCTCGTTATCAATCGCGGTAAGCCGCAGAAGCATTTCACGCGGCACAGCCGTCAGTGGCGCCACAAACCGCGCGGTCAGACTGTCGGCATCAACAATCTCCAGGTCAGCGTCTTCTCCCAACGCGCGCCAGAGTACGGCGCTGATACTCCCATCGGGGTCAGACGCACGCCCTGACAAGCGAACCGTGTCGCGACTTTTCGCCGTCATATCTTCGCCCGCATCGACCTCAGGTAACTGATTAACGAGGTTGTCCAATACGTACAGGCGCAGGGTTTTACGAGCAACAAAGCCTCCGCTGTCACGTACCGCAAGCTCGAATACCAGGGTCTCGGGCTGATCCACCTGCGGTAGCTGAAGCTGGAGAGTATCCTGGTCGCTCGCACCGATAACGCTTGCCGCAGGCCCGTTGAGCTGTGTCCACCGCAGGGCCCGCACGCTGCGTCCGCCACGCGCTTGCGCCGAAGCATTGAGGTGGATCGCTGAGGCTTCATCGACGGTTCTGTCTTCACCGAGAGAAATGAGGGGTTTTTCGGCGGGATGCTCGGACGGGTAAACGTGGACGGTCTTTGTGGACTCACCCACAGTCACCCCCTCTTGCCGGGCCGCAGCTCGCACAACGAGGCTACTCGCCGCACCGGGCTCAACACTTCGGTAGCTGAAGCGCTCACCGTCTATCTGCTGCAAATCAAGAAGGCCATTACCCTCGAGAACCTGCCAGCGCCATTCCACGGCCTCGTCGCCATCAACGTCGGCGATCAGCGTTTGCACGTGGCCGGCGGCAATAGTGCCCGCGCCGGATATCACAATTCGGCGTTCAACTGGGTCGGGAGTCGTCTCGCTATTTGAACCGCTTCCAGAACCCCCACAGCCCAGCAGCATCGCCACGACGACAGTCAGGCCGCTCCATGTATGCGCGCGCATGTCTCACCCTCAATCCCAAGCCAAATAGCCGCGCAGTGTAGAGGTGAATCGTGACAGCCGTATTAAAAGAGGGTCAGGACAGGCCCCGGTGCCGCCGAATCAAATCGTAGGCCGCTCGGATGTCCTGCGACTTCTCCGTTGCCAGCTTGATCATGTCCTCAGGCACTCCTTTGGCGATCAGCTTATCGGGGTGATGCTCGCTCATTAGTCGCCGGTAAGCCTTTTTCAACTCGGCATCGCTGACCTCGGCGTTAATCCCCATCGCCTGATAGGCATCAGCCAGTTCGTCGTGACGGTCACGGTGCGCCTGCTCACGGTTCGAGGAGTATTGATAGTGGAAGTGGTGCTGGGCGCGGGTCATGTTCAGCAGCTGCTCGAAGCGCGCGCTATTGAAGCCGAGAAAATGCGCCACACGGCGAAGCACCTTTTCCTCCGCCGGATCGATGGTCCCGTCAGCAACGGCCATCGCCAACAGTGCCTCAATCAGCATCTGTTTGAGCAGTGGCTGACGTCCGCAGTGCTCGATGAAGGTCGAGACACAAGTCTCGAGTTCGAAACCGGCTTCGCTACCCTCTTTAAACCGGGCTATCGCCTGACGGCGGCGCTCACCACTCAACCCCAGTTGCGTAAATATCGCCTCGGCCTGCTGAACCTCCATCTCGCAGACGCGCCCGTCGGCCTTGGCGAGGTAACCCATAATGCGGAAAGT
Source organism: Spongiibacter tropicus DSM 19543 (assembly GCF_000420325.1). NCBI lineage: Bacteria > Pseudomonadati > Pseudomonadota > Gammaproteobacteria > Cellvibrionales > Spongiibacteraceae > Spongiibacter > Spongiibacter tropicus. Next base: position 1,951,609 of record NZ_ATUS01000001.1, read on the forward strand.
GCTGTCAAAGAAGACCTTTTGCAGCTGCTCTCGCTCAGCGACGTAATTGAAGCCCATGGCCCGCTTCAGGCCTCGGTCAAACAGGTGCCCGATAAGCAGGCCAACGGCAGCCAGAATGAGGCCTCCCGAAAAGTAGCCCAGCAAGGCACCAATGATTTTTCCCATGTTTCCGCTCCGCGAGGAATTTTGGGAATCATAGCAAGCCGCCCCAACACAGAGCCAACTGCGATCTCGCGTCGCCCCGCTGCTCACAAGCCTGTATAATCGCCGTCTTTCTGACACCGATTTGAGCACAGCGCACGAAGTGGGGATCACTGTGAACCAGGCAGATGTAAGCAGCTTTCAGGGACTTATCCTGAGCCTGCAGCAATTTTGGGCCAAGCAGGGCTGCGTCGTATTGCAGCCTCTGGATATGGAAGTTGGCGCGGGTACGTTTCACCCGGCCACTTTTTTGCGGGCAGTAGGCCCGGAGAGCTGGAACGCGGCATACGTTCAACCTTGTCGCCGCCCCACTGATGGTCGCTACGGTGAAAATCCCAACCGTCTGCAGCACTACTACCAGTTTCAGGTCGTGATGAAGCCCTCACCGGACAATATTCAGGAGCTGTACCTGGACTCGCTGCGCATGCTGGGTATTGACCCCACGGTCCACGACATTCGCTTTGTTGAGGACAACTGGGAGTCTCCCACACTGGGCGCCTGGGGCCTGGGCTGGGAAGTCTGGCTGAACGGCATGGAAGTCACCCAGTTCACTTACTTCCAGCAGGTGGGCGGCATCGAGTGCTTCCCTGTGACCGGCGAAATCACCTACGGCCTTGAGCGCATTGCCATGTACCTGCAGGGCGTCGACAGTATCTATGACTTGGTATGGACCGATGGCCCCGAGGGCAAAGTGACCTACGGCGATGTGTTCCACCAGAACGAAGTGGAAATGTCGACCTACAACTTTGAGGAAGCGGACGTTCAGCAGTTGTTCGCCAACTTCGACCACTATGAAGCAGAGAGCCAGCGTCTGGTCGCCAAGGGCTTGCCCCTGCCTGCCTATGAAATGGTGATGAAAGCGTCCCACGTCTTCAACCTGCTGGATGCCCGCCACGCCATCTCGGTGACTGAGCGCCAGCGCTTTATTCTGCGCGTGCGTGGCTTGGCCCGTGCGGTAGCCAACGCCTACGATGAGGCGCGCAACCAGCTCGACTATCCGCTGGCCAGCGACGAACGAAAAGCACTTTGGCGCGAGCAGTTTCGCGCAGAACAAGGAAACGCGTGATGAGCAAGCGAGATCTGCTGATTGAGATTGGCACTGAAGAACTGCCACCCAAAGCCCTGAACACGCTGTCACAAGCTTTCACGCAAAGTATTGCCGAGCAGCTCCAGAGTGAAGCGCTGCACAGCGACGCCATTACGGCCTATGCCTCACCTCGCCGGCTGGCCGTGCTGATCAGCGGTCTGGACGAACAGGCACCGGACAAGGCCATTGAGAAATGGGGCCCGCCGGTCAAAGTCGCGTTTAAAGATGGGCAGCCCACCAAGGCCGCAGAAGCCTTTGCCAGCGGCAATGGCATTGCACTGGAAGACTTGAACAATTACATCGCCAACGATGGCAAGCAGGATAAGCTCTGCTACCGCAGCACGCAGGCAGGCAGTCTGAGCAAGGCGCTGGTTGCAGGTATCACCGAGCAGGCGCTGGCATCGCTGCCCATCCCAAAGCGCATGCGCTGGGGCGCCAAGCGCGAGCAGTTTGTTCGTCCGGTCCACTGGATCATTATGCTGTTTGGCGACGAGGTCATTAGCGACAGCGTGATGGGCATTGAAGCCGGTCGCGACAGCCGCGGGCACCGCTTTCACAGCCAGGGTGCGATCAGCATTCAGTCTCCCTCAAGCTATGTCGAGCAGATGGAAAGCCAGGGCAAGGTCATTGTGGACAGCGAACGCCGCAAGGCGATGATTCGCCGTCAGGTGGAGGCGGAAGGGGAGCGACTGGGCGGCCAAGCCGTCATCGACGACGACCTGCTGGACGAAGTCACCGCGCTGGTTGAATGGCCGGTAGCGCTGGCGGGTAACTTTGAAGAACGCTTCCTGAAAGTCCCCGCCGAAGCCTTGGTGTCTTCTATGAAGGAGCACCAGAAGTACTTCCATGTCGTCGACCCTGACGGCAAACTTATGCCGCACTTTATTACCGTCTCAAACATTGAAAGCAGCGACCCGAAAAAGGTCATTGATGGCAACGAGCGGGTGATTCGTCCTCGCCTCAGTGACGCCGCCTTCTTTTTTGAAACAGACTGCAAAAGCTCTTTGGCTGAACGCCGCGAGCGCCTGAAAAGTATCGTTTTTCAGGAAAAGCTGGGCAGTATTTTTGACAAAACCGAGCGCGTCGCGACGCTGGCCGCCGCGATAGCTAATCAGCTCAGTTATAGCGCTGATGATGCTCGCCGGGCGGCGGAACTTTGCAAAAGCGATCTGGTATCGGAAATGGTGCTGGAATTTGACGATATGCAAGGTATCGCCGGTTACTACTACGCTGTGAATGACGGCGAGAACGACAATATCGCGCAGGCGATGCAGCAACAATACCTGCCCCGTTTTGCCGGCGACGCGCTCCCAGAGTGCGAAGCGGGTATTGCCGTTGCTCTGGCCGACCGGCTCGATACGATCAGCGGTATTTTTGGCATCGGCCAGCAGCCCTCGGGCTCTAAAGATCCTTTTGCGCTGCGCCGCGCGTCACTCGCCGTCATGCGGATTATTATCGAGAAAGGCCTGGATCTGGACCTGGGTGAGTTGCTGGGTGTCGCGCTTAAACAGCATGCCGCCGCAGACAACAGCGCTGAACAGCAACAGACCATTCTCAACTATATGTTTGAGCGCCTGCGCGCCTGGTATGAAGACCAAGGCATCAGTGCGGAAATTTTCCTCGCCGTCGGTGCCAAAGGCGTTACCCGCCCGACCGATTTCGACCTGCGCGTAAAAGCAGTACAGGCCTTCGCGCAACTGGAAGAAGCCAGCGCACTGGCCGCCGCTAACAAGCGGGTGTCCAATATTCTGGCGAAATCCGAGCTGGCATTGGGCGATGCTGTAGACGAAGCACTGTTGCAGGAAGAAGCCGAGAAAGGCCTGTTCGTCGCGATGCAGGCGAGCAACCAGCAAGTCGAACCGTTGTTTGCCAAGCACGACTACACCGAAGGCCTCAAAACACTGGCGGTACTGCGCACCCCGGTCGACCGCTTCTTTGACGAGGTGATGGTCAATGCCGAGGACGAGGCCCTCAAGAAGAACCGGCTGACCCTGCTCAGCCAGCTACAGGCTCTGTTCCTGGAGGTAGCGGATATTTCGCTGCTGGTTCCAGCCAAGAAATAAGGCAAAGCATGAAATCGCTGTACACCGGGATATTGGCCATCCGTTCGGCGGCATTTTTTGCCGCCTATGCGTTCATTACCCTGTTCTTCAGTATCAGCGGCATTCTTTTCACCTGGTTTTTGCCGTTCAGGCTACGCGGCCGGTATTTTGTTATTGGCAACACCCTGATCATCCTCTGTCTGCGACTATTCTGCGGCGTCCGTACGGAAGTTATCGGCGCGCTGCCTAAGGCGTCAGATGGCCCCTACGTCGCCTTGGCCAAGCACCAAAGCCAATGGGAAACCTTTTATCTGCAGTGGTTTCTGTTTCCCGTTGCCACCGTCGTCAAGAAGGAGCTGCTGTCGATTCCCTTCTTTGGCTGGGCGCTGCGCATGATGAATGCCATTGGTATTGATCGCAGCAATCCACGTACAGCCATGCGCCAGACCATGGAGAAGGGCACGCAGCGACTGCGCGACGGCTACAACCTGCTTATCTTTCCCGAAGGCACTCGAGTGAATCATGGTGAGCGCGGCAAGTATGCGCGCGGTGGCGCCGGTATCGCGGTGAAAGCTGGAGCGCCTATATTACCCATCGCGCACAATGCCGGGCGCGTCTGGCCGGCGAAAAGCCTGATTATTCACCCCGGTGTGGTCACTCTGCATATTGGCGCACTGATCAACACACACGACAGAGACCCGAAACAGCTTTCAGAAGAAGTGGGGGAGTGGATCGAAGCACGCTGTTCAGAAATGCCGTGAACAGAAACTCCGCCCATAAAAAAGCCCGGCATGTGCCGGGCTTTTTTATTTCTGACAGATGTCAGCATTACACGTCGAGGTTGGCCACCTTCAGTGCATTGCTTTCGATGAAGTCCCGACGAGGCTCTACTTGATCGCCCATCAGACAAGTGAATATCTGATCAGCGGCAATCGCATCCTCAATCGTGACACGCAGCATTCGGCGGGCATCCGGGTCCATAGTGGTTTCCCAGAGCTGATCTGGGTTCATTTCTCCCAGACCTTTATAGCGCTGAATGTTCACGCCGCGCTCCGCCTGAGCCATCAACCACTGCATCACCTCGTCAAACGACTCGACTTCCTGAGTTCGCTCACCACGCTTGATGTAGGCGCCTTCTTCGAGCAGCCCCTTCAGGCTTTCTCCCAGTTCAGCAATAGCCTGGTAGTCTGCGGACTTGAACAGGTCTCGCCCAAACCGATAGTTAGTGCTCACTCCATGCGAAGTAATCTGCACTTCAGGCACAAAAATCTGCAGTTCGGCGTCTTCCACAATCCGCACGTCGTAACGGTGCTGCGCATCGCGGGTTTCCAGTTCTACCGTCATTTCAGCCATCGCGGTTGCCCAGCTATCCATCGCGCTTCTATCAGAAAGCTGCTCCGGTGTTACCGTTGGCAGATAAACCAATTCGCGCAACAAGCGAGCAGGGTAGATGCGCGACAGCCGCTGAGTAATATCCTCAACTTTACGATAGCTGTTAACCAGGGTTTCCAATCCAGCACCACTGATCGGCGCAGCATCGGGATTCACATACAGTGAGGCGCCTTCCAGGGCGTTTTGCGTCAAATAGTTCGCCAATGCCCCTTCGTCTTTCAGGTACTGGTGTTGCTTGCCGCGACCAATTTTATACAAGGGGGGTTGAGCAATATACACATAGCCATTTTCGATCAGCTCAGGCATCTGTCTGAAGAAAAAGGTGAGCAGCAGTGTGCGAATGTGGGAGCCGTCGACATCCGCATCCGTCATGATAATAATCTGGTGGTAGCGAAGCTTTTCCAGATTAAACTCTTCTTTACCAATACCGCAGCCCAGCGCGGTAACGATGGTGCCCACCTCGGCGGAGGACAGCATCTTATCGAAGCGGGCTTTCTCAACATTAAGGATTTTACCTTTGAGTGGCAAAATGGCCTGCGTTCGCCGATCACGGCCTTGTTTAGCTGAACCACCGGCCGAGTCACCCTCCACCAAGTACAGTTCTGATAGGGCAGGGTCTTTTTCCTGACAGTCAGCCAGCTTCCCCGGCAGCCCGGCAATATCCAGAGCCCCTTTGCGTCGAGTCATCTCGCGGGCTTTGCGGGCAGCTTCTCTTGCACGGGCGGCATCCAGCATTTTCTGCACAATTTGCTTGGCTTCATTCGGACTTTCCAGCAGGAAATCGCCAAATTTAGCCGTCATCGCCTGCTCGACAACCGTCTTCACCTCACTGGAAACCAGCTTGTCTTTGGTTTGAGAAGAGAATTTCGGGTCGGGGACTTTCACCGAAACCACGGCCGTCAGACCTTCACGCGCGTCATCACCGGTCGTTGAGACCTTGGCCTTTTTAGCCAGGCCCTCGCTTTCAATGTAGTTGTTGAGATTGCGAGTCAGGCCAGCACGGAAGCCCGCGAGGTGCGTACCCCCATCCCGCTGGGGAATATTGTTGGTGTAGCAGAAGATGTTTTCCTGAAAGCTATCATTCCACTGCAATGCGACTTCGACACCAATGCCATCGGCTTCGGTATTGAAATGGAAGACATTGTTAATCGCCGACTTATTGTTGTTCAGGTAGCCAACAAAGGCACTCAAGCCACCTTCGTAACAGAAGGTTTCCTTTTCACCGCTGCGCTCGTCGTGAAGCTCAATATTGATGCCGGAGTTAAGGAAAGCCAGCTCGCGAATCCGCTTGGCAAGGTAGTCAAAATGAAACTCGATGTTGGTGAATGTTTCTTTACTCGGCTTAAAGCGCACTTCGGTACCGCTGCGCTCAGTATCGCCAATCACCTCCAGTGGAGCTTGAGGAACGCCGTGTTTATAAATTTGCTCATGAACCTTGCCACCGCGGCGGATAGTCAGACGCAGCTCTTCTGACAAGGCATTGACCACCGACACCCCGACGCCGTGAAGACCGCCGGACACTTTGTAGGTATTGTCATCAAACTTACCGCCTGCGTGCAGAACGGTCATGATTACTTCGGCTGCTGAAACCCCTTCTTCGTGAATTTCAGTCGGAATACCCCGGCCATCATCGCTAACCGTAATAGATTCATCGGGGTGAATGGTAATTTGTATTTTGCTGCAGTAACCGGCCAGGGCTTCGTCAATGGAGTTATCGACGACCTCAAACACCATATGGTGGAGCCCGGTTCCGTCGTCGGTGTCACCGATGTACATACCTGGCCGCTTTCTTACTGCGTCCAGACCTTTGAGCACCTTGATACTTGAGGAGTCGTAGTTCTTGTTTTCGTCAGTCATTCTTTGCCTCTAACACCAGCGCCTTGCCCTGCAGCAAGCCTATTTTTCTGCCTCGGCATTGCCTCGACAGCAATGTTCCACGTGAAACCTTTTCACTTTTTCAGCGCAAGCAAACCACGCCTCGTCCAGATCGGACTCATCTATGGATGTTGCAAAAACCTGCGCGCCCAACTGGGACACCACCGAAAACAGAGCAGCTCTACGCTGTCTGTCCAGCTCAGCCGGGAGGTCATCCAGCAGCAACGCCACATCCAAACCCTCGGCGATCAACATCTTCGCCTGCGCCAATTTCAACGCGCAAACAACGGTTTTTATCTGCCCTCTGGATAACACATCCTGAGCGGGCAAACCGCTCATGGAAAAGCGGATATCGGCACGATGAGGCCCAACTCGGGTAAATCCCTGCCTGGCATCCTGCTCCCGAGCCTGCTCCAAAATCTGGAGAAGGGAACTTTCACCGCCTTCACCCTCGCGATCATCCCAGCCGGGCGAAAAGCGCATCGACAAGGACACATCATGCCCCTGGAAAGACGCGTCACCCAAGCTTGCCAGCAATTCGGCGGAAATTGCCTGATACGCCTTTTCCGTCAACTCGAACTGCCGCCTGCGCATGGCCGTAATTTTAGCCCCTGTCAGCGCGATTTCTTCTTCCCAGGGCGCCAGCATGGAAGGGGATAGTTTACCACGTCTGAGGAGGGCATTTCGCTGTTTCAACGCCTTTCTATAACGACTCCACTCCTGATAAAAGCCTAGATGTTTCACGTGGAACACTGACCAGTCCAAAAACTGGCGCCTAACTGCTGGGGCGCCCTCCAGCAACATAAAACTATCGGGATTGATCAACTGAACCGGCAACAGACCGGAAAGATCGGTAAAGGAGCGCAATCGCTCGCCGCCGTATTTAAGCACCAGCGACTTATCCTTCCCCCGTTGAATACCGAGATTCCGACGGTCTCCCCCCGAATCAAGCAACGCGCGGACGACCAATGCTGGCGAGTCAAACTGGATGATGCTTTCCACCTGCCGCGACCGAAACGATCGCGTCAACGAAAGCATATGAATCGCTTCAAGGATAGAGGTTTTCCCACTGCCATTACGGCCATGGATTAAATTGAACTGATCCAGATCTTCCAAACTGGCTTGTGCCAGATTGCGGAAGTGAGACAGATGCAACTCACGGATCAACATGAAAATAGAAGGGCTACAATACAAAAACGGCTGCCCGAAGACAGCCGATTGACGTTATTGCGGGTCGCAATCGCTGGCATTACAGCCTCATCGGCATAACAACGTACTGGCTGTCGCTGTTTTCGGCTTCTTCGACCAACGCCGAGCTATTGGAATCAGACATGGTGAACTTCACCGATTCGCTATTGATCGCAGACAGCACGTCCAGCAGATAGCTCACGTTGAAGCCGATTTCCAGGCTATCGCCCTCGTAGTCCACGGCCACGATTTCTTCGGCTTCTTCCTGCTCGGGGTTGTTAGCCACAATCTGCAGGTTGCCAGAGGTCAGCAACAGGCGGATGCCGCGGTATTTTTCGTTCGACAAAATCGCTGTGCGCGCAAATGCCTGCTTGAGATCAGCACGGCTACCGAGAACCACCTTGCTACCACCGCGTGGCAACACACGCTCATAATCCGGAAACTTGCCGTCGATCAACTTGGACGTAAACGTGAACTCCGGCGTGACAACTCGAATATGATTACTGCCCACGAATAACTCGGCGTCTTCATTTTCATTGATGAGCAGCCTGCCCAACTCGATAACGCCTTTCCTTGGGAGAATGACCTGAGCCGTGTTGCTGACATTAATATCACCTTTGAGGCTAGCCATGGCCAGGCGATGCCCGTCAGTGGCCACCACCCGCAACATCCCGTTGCTCACTTCGAACAGCATTCCATTGAGGTAATAACGGACATCCTGCTGAGCCATCGCAAAACTGGTACGCTCAATCAGACGCTTAAGATCGCCTTGCTTGAGGGTAAAACGCTGCCCCCCGTGTCCTTGTTCAACACTGGGGAAATCACTGGCGGGAAGAGTGGACAGCTGAAACCGGCTGCGGCCGGACTTGATGATCAGCTTCTGTTCGTCTTGGCTGACATCAATAACCGCTCCATCAGGCAGCGCTTTACAAATATCCACCAGCTTTTTGGCAGGAACGGTAATTTCGCCCGTTTCCAGACCCGCTGATGCTTCACCCAGATCAACGCGACCGATAAGCTCAACCTCAAGGTCCGTCCCTGTCAGTGAAAGCTGTTGACCATCCAGCACTAGCTGCACATTGGCGAGAATGGGAAGGGTCTGGCGGCGCTCCACCACACCGGCTACTAGGTTCAGGGGTTTGATGAGGGCGTCCCTGGATATGGAAAATTTCATCGTCTATCGTCCCGTTATTCGTATTAACCGCCAAGCGCCGAGCTGCGCTGGTGAAAAAGCTGGAATCTCTACACTTTATTACAAAAAGTGCATTAAAAACATCATGTTGTCAGCAGCCGGATCAAATTCTTGTAGTCCTCGCGAATGTCACCATCGCTATCCCGCAACTCTTTGATTTTCCGGCAGGCATGAAGCACAGTGGTGTGGTCCCGACCACCAAATCCCTCGCCAATTTCCGGCAAGCTATGGTTCGTCAGCTCTTTTGACAGCGCCATGGCCAACTGACGGGGCCGCGCCACCGAACGACTGCGCCGCTTTGACATCAGATCAGAAATCTTGATCTTGTAATACTCCGCCACCGTCCGCTGAATATTATCGAGACTCACCTGTTTATCCTGCAAGGCAAGCAAATCTTTGAGGGATTCCTTAATCAGCGGAATATCAATGGGGCGCGCCATGAACCGTGAGCTGGCAATCACGCGCTTCAGCACACCTTCCAGCTCCCGCACATTGGAACGAACACGCTGCGCAATAAAGAAAGCCGCGTCGGAGGGTAGGGCGATCTTCTCTTGCTCGGCCTTCTTCAACAGAATCGCCACTCGGGTCTCAAGCTCCGGCGGCTCCACCGCTACAGTGAGCCCCCAACCAAAGCGCGATTTCAAGCGCTCCTCCAAACCCTTTATCTCCTTGGGATAGCGATCGCAGGTCAAAATCATCTGCTGACCACCCTCCAACAGGGCATTAAAGGTGTGGAAAAACTCTTCCTGAGACCGCTCCTTGCCGGAGAAGAACTGAATATCGTCAATGAGCAGCGCGTCCACCGACCGGTAGTACCGCTTGAATTCATTGATCGCATTAAGCTGTAGCGCCTTCACCATGTCGGCCACAAAACGCTCAGAGTGCAAATAGACAACGCGGGCATTGGGGTTTTGCTGCATCAGTGAATTGCCCACTGCGTGCATCAAATGCGTTTTACCCAAACCGACACCCCCATATAAGAACAAAGGGTTATAGGCTCGCCCGGGGTTTTCCGCTACCTGACTGGCAGCAGCTCTCGCCAACTGGTTGGATTTGCCTTCCACAAAGGTTTCAAACGTATAGGCATCCATCAGGGAGCTCTGGTGACGGATCCCCCCCTCAACCTCTACCTGGCGCTGAACTGCCGGCGCGACGGGCGAGCTTGCAACAACAGGCTCAGGTTCACGGTATCCGGGATCCTCTATAAATTCGTCCTGAACAGATGCTAGGGGTGCCATCGCCGCGCCAGGCGTCGACGCTAGCGCTGTGGTCACCGGGGGAGCGGGGGGCACAGAGACCGGCGGCGGCTGACGATCAGCGACTGCAAGCTCAATATTGATGGGCATTTCTTCGGGAGAAAACTCCGATACCAGCTCCCGAATACGTGCAAAGAAACGGTCATTGACCCAATCGCGCACGAAGCGGTTTGGTGCCAGCAAGCGGATCCAGCCGTCGCCAACTTCAAGCCGCAACGGACGAATCCAAGTGTTAAATTGCTGAGCTGGCAGTTCTTCTTGCAAATGACCGACGCAACGCTGCCATGTACCCTCAGACAAAATTTCGCTCCTACTTTCTTATATCCACGATAGACCCCGCCGTAAGCCCTGCGGCCAATAATCAAAGGGCCCAACAATCACAGGCGATACGGTCGGTCGGGTCGGGCTGTTCACTTTCGCTTACATGCCAACCCGGCATCCTCAATGCCCTGAAAACCCCAGAGCAGACCGCTGATTCTACGCCCAAGCAATGGGGTTATCCACACTTATCTTGATTTTATCAACAGCAAGAACAAACAAAAAAAGACTATTTTTTCAATGAGATATAGTAACAAAAAGGCGTTCACCAACGACGACACTAACAAAAATGTGGATAACTCTGTGACCTCCCTGTGGATACAATGTGCAAAGCATGTGACAAGGCGATATTCTGAGCAGCACAGGCGCTGCCCAGTCTCTTGCAAAAACCCCGCAGGCCGCAAAATTAAAGGCTCTGCAGGCATTGCTATTCCCTCAGCCCTCCACTAAAATTCGCGATCCGATTTTTTGCCGCCCAGGCCCGGCTTCCGGTCTGGCGTCAGCAAGCACGAGGTGCTCCTGGCGAATCCGACACCACGAACGGACAGAACGATGAGCAAAAGAACTTTTCAACCCAGCAACCTGAAACGCGCCCGTACTCACGGTTTCCGCGCTCGTATGGCAACCAAAAACGGCCGCAAGGTGATCAACCGTCGTCGTGCCAAAGGCCGCGCCGTACTGTCAGCCTAATCCATCACGCAGGTAATGCTGGTATTGCAGTGGACTTCTGCTTTGATAAATCACTGCGACTACTCAATGCCGGCGATTACCAGGCGGTCTTTGATCATTCTCGTCTGAAGGTCTCGACCGCCGAGCTGCTGTTTCTCGCCAACAATAATGGTCTGGATCACCCGCGTCTGGGCTTAGTGATTGCCAAAAAGAATGTGCGCCTTGCCGTTCAACGCAATCGCGTAAAGCGCATTATTCGAGAAAGCTTCCGCCTACAGCGGTCGCGATTGCCCGGTATCGATGTTATTGTGCTGGCTCGTCGGGGAGTAGACCAACTCGACAACGCCGAGCTTCACCGCTGCTGCAAGCAGTTGTGGCGACAGCTTGAAAAACGCGCCGAGAAGCAGCTTCGCCAGCGAGAGGACTGACGCCTTGCAGCGCCTATTAATTGCCTGCATTACGTTTTACCGGCTGTGCATCAGTCCGCTGATGGCACCGCACTGCCGTTTCTATCCCACGTGTTCACACTACGCTGCCGAAGCCATCTCCCGCCACGGCGCCTTGCGAGGCACCTGGCTCAGTGTGCGCCGCATCGGGCGCTGCCACCCCTTCCACCCCGGTGGCTATGATCCGGTTCCACCCTGTCCGCACTGCGACAACCATTCCAATTCCACCAAGGCTATCAAGCAATGATTGATATTCAGCGCTACCTTCTTATTGCCGCTATCGCCGCCTTATCGGTGATGCTGCTCGTCGAGTGGAAAAACTTCGACGTTTCACCGAACGCGCCGCTGGCGGCCGCCGCCGATGTTGATACAAACACCTCTGAGCCGGCAGCGGACCTGCCATCCACCGAGGCCAACGGCGAGCTGCCCGCGGCACACGATGATGTGGCCGAGGCAATGCCTGAGCTCTCGAGCGGCACCACCAGTAACGCCCGCTATGTGACGCTGAAAAGCGATGTGCTGGATCTGAAAATTGACCTTCAAGGCGGCGACATTGTGTACGCCGCCATGCTTGAGCACAAAGACGGCCTGGAATCAGACGATGCCTTTGTCCTGCTGGAGAACAACCAGCGCCGCCGCTTCACCGCCCAGAGCGGCTTGATCGGCAAAAATGCCACGGATACCGCTGATGGCCGCCCCCGCTTCCGCGCCGCCGAGGAAAACCTGACTCTCGCCGACGGTGAAGACAGTGTGAGCATTGACCTTCACTACGCCTACAGTGACGACATCAGCATTATCAAACGCTTTACCCTGCAGCGCGGTGACTATCTGATCGGCATGAAATACCTGATCGATAACCGCTCTACTGAGCCGTTCTCTGCGCAACTGTTCGGCCAACTGAAGCGCGGCAACAGCGCTGACCCCAGTGTCAATAACGACGGTCTGTTCGCCATGAAGCCGTTTATCGGCGTGGCCTACGCCACCAGCGAAGACCCCTACAATAAGCGTCCCTTCCAAAAACTGCGCGACAAGCCTGTTAAGGAAGAAATGGAAGGGGGCTGGATCGCTATCATTCAGCACTATTTTGTGAGTGCGTGGGTACCCGACCAATCGGCCAGCAACCGCTTCAATACCGTTGTCACCAGCAACGACATGAATATTGCCCGCTTTACCTCCCCCGCAACTAGCGTGGCAGCAGGCACGCAGGGTGACATCGACGCCGCTATTTATATCGGCCCCAAAGACCAGTATCGACTGGAAGAAATATCCCCCGGCCTCGAGTTGACCGTGGATTACGGCTGGCTATGGTGGATTGCCCAACCCCTGTTCTGGCTGCTGACAAAAATCCACGGTGTGTTCGGCAACTGGGGCTGGTCGATTATCGTACTGACGCTGATGGTGAAGATTGCCTTCTTCCAACTCAACGCCAAAGCCTTTACCTCAATGGCCAATATGCGTCGTGTTCAGCCCAAACTCATGGAATTGCGCGAGCGCTACGCCGACGACCGTCAGAAACAGTCGCAAGCCATGATGGAGCTGTATAAGAAGGAAAAAATCAATCCCATTGGCGGCTGCCTACCCATGCTGGTGCAAATGCCCGTGTTCATTGCGCTCTACTGGGTATTGATGGAGAGTGTAGAACTTCGCCACGCCCCATTCATGCTGTGGATTAACGACCTCTCGGCGATGGACCCTTACTTTATTCTGCCGCTGATCATGGGCGTCTCCATGTTCATACAGCAGAAGCTTAATCCGCCACCGGCTGACCCGATGCAGGCGAAGATCATGCAATGGATGCCCATTGTGTTCACCTTCTTCTTCCTGTTCTTCCCTGCGGGTCTGGTGCTGTACTGGGTCGTCAACAACACCCTGTCGATTGTGCAGCAATACATCATCACGCGGCGCATTGAAAAAGCCGGTCTTTCGACCCGCTGATTATGAGCCGCAGCGATACCATCGCCGCCATTGCCACGCCTCCCGGCAAGGGCGGCGTCGGCATCGTGCGTATTTCCGGCCCCGACGCTCTTCGCATTGCCCAGGCGCTGATGAGCCGGGCACCGGAACCACGCCGCGCCCACTTTGCCCACTTCCGGGAAGTGCTCGACGGCCAGACCGATGTGATCGATCAGGGCCTTGCGCTCTACTTTCCCGGCCCCAATTCTTTTACCGGCGAAGACGTGCTGGAACTCCAGGGTCACGGTGGCCCGGTAATTATGGATCGGCTGCTGAAAGCCTGTCTTCGCGCTGGCGCGCGCATGGCCCGACCCGGAGAGTTCTCCGAACGCGCCTTCCTCAACAATAAAATTGACCTGACCCAGGCAGAAGCCATTGCCGATCTGATCGACAGCGCGTCAGAACAGGCCGCCCGTCAGGCCATGCGATCGCTGGACGGCGCCTTCAGCCGCGAAATTGATCAACTGGTGGAAGCCGTTACCGTCCTGCGCATCTATGTTGAGGCCGCCATCGACTTTCCCGAAGAGGAGATCGATTTTATCAGCGACCGTCGCATCGCCGACGACCTCGACAACATCAAACACCAATTGGACCGGGTAAGGGCGTCCGCTCGACAGGGTAGCCTGATGCGCGATGGTATGACCGTTGTCATCGCCGGCAAGCCGAATGCCGGTAAATCCAGCCTTCTCAACGCCTTGGCCGGGAGAGAATCGGCCATCGTCACGGATATTGCAGGCACCACCCGGGATGTTCTGCGCGAAAATATTCTTATCGACGGTATGCCACTGCACATCATCGATACGGCCGGTCTCCGCGACAGCGATGATCCGGTAGAACAGGAGGGCATTCGCCGCGCCTGGCAGGAAATCGACAAGGCCGACCGCATTCTGTTGATTGTGGACAGCAACCAGAGCGACAACGCCAGCATACCGGAGGCGTTCCAAGCTCACGCCAACAACGGAAAACTCAGCCTGATTTTCAACAAATGCGATCTCAGCGGACAGACGCCGAGAGAGGAAGAGGGCGAACCACCACGACTCTACCTCAGCGCGAAGCAGGGTGACGGTATTGAACTGCTGCGGGAACATCTGAAAAAGTGTGTTGGCTTTGAAGACGGCGACAGTCCCTATATCGCTCGCCGCCGTCATATCGAAGCACTGGAGACCGCCCAGCAGCACCTCCAGGAAGGCGAGCAGCAACTGCGGGAATTTCAGGCCGGAGAGTTACTCGCCGAAGAACTGCGGCTGGTCCAGCAAAGCCTGTCGGAAATCACCGGCGCATTTAGCTCTGACGACCTGCTGGGCAGAATCTTTTCCAGTTTCTGTATCGGTAAATAAACAGCTATTTCTCGACAAAATACTGACGGCTGCGATTGGCAAAGGCCACCAGCGACAGCATCACCGGCACCTCCACCAAGACCCCGACGACCGTCGCCAGTGCAGCACCGGAGTGCAGTCCGAACAGGGAAATGGCAACAGCCACGGCCAGTTCAAAGAAGTTGGACGTGCTGATCATACTGGCGGGCGCCGCCACATTGTGGGGCAAGCGCAGACGCCAGGCAGCAAAGTAGGCGAGGGCAAAAATGCCGTAGCTTTGTATTAGCAAAGGTACGGCAATCATCAAAATAATCAGCGGCTGGGCAAACAGGCTCTGTGCCTGAAAACCGAACAACAACACAACGGTTGCCAGCAAGCCGATGATTGACCAAGGTTTCAGGCGCGCAACAAAACCATTGAGGCGCTGATGGTCGTCTGCACTATCCAGATGACGACGCGTGAGAATCCCGGCAACCAACGGCAACACCACATACAGACCCACTGATAACAGCAGGGTTTGCCAGGGCACTTGAATATCACTGATACCCAGTAAAAACGCGGTAATCGGCGCAAAGGCAAACACCATAATCAGGTCGTTCACCGACACCTGTACCAACGTGTAATTTGGGTCACCCTTGGTCAGTTGACTCCATACAAACACCATCGCGGTGCAGGGAGCTACGCCCAGCAGAATCATCCCGGCGATATATTCCCCGGCAGATTGCGGGTCAACCCAGTCGGCAAACACATACCGGAAAAACAACCAACCCAACAACGCCATGGTAAACGGCTTAATCAACCAGTTGATGGTCAGGGTTAACGCCAGCCCTTTGGGTTTTTTACCGACATCGCGCAGCGATGAGAAATCCACCTGAATCATCATGGGATAAATCATCAACCAGATCAGTGCCGCCACCACCAGATTGACGTGTGCATACTCCAGCGCAGCTATCTGCGCAAATGCTTCCGGCTGCCAGTTTCCCAACAGCACACCCACCACAATACACAGTCCGACCCACAGCGACAGATAGCGCTCGAAGATGCCCATAATCGTTCCTTAAATATCTGCTTGATTTACACGCGCCATTAATTGCTCTGCACTTTCCACACGTTCGGAATAGCGGTCCAGCAAGTACGGGTTATTGTCGCGAGTCAGCAGCGTAAACTTCATTAGCTCCTCCATCACATCCACGATTCGGTTGTAATAGGGTGAGGGCTTCATTCGATCGTTATCATCAAATTCCAGAAATGCCTTGGGTACCGACGACTGGTTGGGAATCGTCAACATGCGCATCCAGCGGCCCAGTACCCGCAGCTGGTTGACCACATTAAACGACTGAGAGCCGCCGCAAACCTGCATCACCGCCAGCGTTTTACCCTGTGTCGGCCGCACCGCGCCCAGTGACAGGGGAATCCAGTCAATCTGCGCTTTCATAATACCGGTCATCGCCCCGTGTCGTTCCGGGGAACACCACACCTGGGCCTCTGACCACATCACCCCCTCCCGCAACTCCTGCACCTTGGGGTGCTCGGCATCCTCGCTGTCTGGCAGTGGCAGGCCCGTCGGATCATAGATCCGCGTCTCCGCCCCCATCGCAGCTAGCAGACGGGCACATTCTTCTACGACCAGACGGCTGAATGAGCGGCTTCTCAACGAGCCATACAACAACAGGACCCGGGGCTTGTGACGACTAGGCACTTTGGCAAATCCATCCTGACCCGGCATATGAAATTGATCGGTCTGAATGTTGGGAAGTGCCGTCATGATGATTTGGCCCCCAGAGCCTGTAAGGCCGCGGACCAGCGCTCGGGTGGCAGCGAGGCGACATCCATCAAAACCTCCAGCCGTTGCCGTATCAGCGCGATGCAATCGCCAAAGGCCTGCAAACGATCTTCTTCCGTGCCGTCGAGCGCCGACGGATCTTTCAGTCCCCAATGAAGCTTGGGCGTAGCGCCCATCCAGAGCGGACATACCTCACCGGCAGCAGCGTCGCAGACGGTGATCACCACATCGGGATTGAAGTCGCTAAGATCCTGCCAGGAATCGCTTTGTAAACCCTCGGTCGAAATACCTTCCGCTGTCAGTGCCTTAAGCGACTCTGGGTGGACCTCTCCGGCAGGATCGCTGCCTGCACTGCGAGCTTCAATAAGCCCCTGACCAAAGTGATTGCTGACAGCCTCAGACAGAATGCTTCGGCAGCGGTTATGGGTACAGATATAAAGAATTTTCAAAACGCGTTCTCTGCTAACAGAAAATAGCCGGATGCGGGCCATAGCATGACAAGGGGAAAGCTATATATACGATATTACATATATGAAAAATCAAATACTATGGGAAAATGAGATTGCACAGTCATGCACCAGAAATGACGTAAGGCGCTACAATTAGCGTATCGATGTAGACGCATTCAGGATGAAATATGCCAAAGAATTCTCGCAGCGCCGCTTACAGTGCCCTATGCATTTGCCTTGGGACGACGGTTTTCACCGCACCCGACAGCCGCGCCCAGCTACTCAACGACCAACTGCCCGTTGTATTAACCCCAGCCCGCCTGAAGCAGAACCGCAGCGAAGTTCCCGCCAGCGTCAGTGTTATTGATAGAGAGATGATTGCCGCCTCCGGGATACGCCGCATTCCCGAGCTGTTTCGGCTGATTCCCGGAACGGCTGTCGGCGCCCGTGACGGCTGGAACCATGTTGTCAGCTACCACGGTACCAACTACCGCGACTCGCGCCGTATGCAGGTGCTGATTGACGGTCGCAGTATCTATCAGGCGGGCCTCGCGACGGTGAACTGGAACGATATCCCGCTGGCAATCGAGGATATTGAGCGCATTGAAATCGTGCGTGGCCCGTCCACCGCCAGTTATGGCGCCAACGCCTTCCTCGGGGTCATCAACATCATCAGTCGCCATCCGGAAGACAGTGACCGCTGGGCCGTAATGGCTCGACGTGGCAGCGGTAAGACTGAAGATTACCTGCTTAGTCATGCCGGCGACCTTGCCGACGGACAATTTCGTATCACCGCCCACAGCCGTCGTGACGACGGTTTTGATAAAAATGCCGACGGTGAGGATCGCCGCGACAGCGACAACAGTGATATGGCCAACCTCCGCTATGAAAAGAATTTTGGCAATGGCACCGCGCTGAGTTTCGGCAGTGGTTTCAAGCAGGGCTGGAATACCGATGACTTCGACGACGTCGATGTCACCTCGCCAGACACGCAGCACAAGAACCACTACCTCTCCGCCAAACTCAGCTGGGATCTTAATCGCAACCACAGCCAGCACCTGCGGCTCGACTATTCAGGTCAAAAGCAGATAAAAGAATGGCAGGCGATGATTCCGCCCGCGTTTATCGGTCGACCAGACCATCCCTCTCCGCTGGTCTTGGTGTCACCCAATGAAAACAGCAGACAATCGCGGCAAGACGTGGAGTTTCAGGACACCATGATCTGGAACAAGGCATTGCGAACCGTGGCGGGCGTCCACTATAAACACAATCGCGTCAGCTCCGACACCTATTACAATGGCAGCCGACGCAGTGACAGTGTTCAATTGTTCGGCAACTTGGAATACACCGTTAACGACGCGATCAGCAGCAACATCGGAGCCTCCTGGGAGCGCGACAGCAACGAAGGCCGCAAGCATTTTTCTCCGCGCGTCGCAGTTCACTACCACTTTACCCCCAATCACAGTATCCGCGCGGTGTACTCCGAAGCCGTCAGAACCCCCGACCTGCTGGAGACGTCGGCAGACTGGAGCTACCGGATCACGGATATCCAGCCATACGTTCCCGGCATAGATAGTGGCGAGTATGTGATCAAGGCCACAGGTAACCCTGATTTACGTGCTGAGCGCATTGCATCCAGCGAGCTGGGCTACTACGGTAATTTCCAGCAATGGGGACTGCAGTGGGACGTCAAAGTCTTTAACGACCGATTGAAGCGACTGGTTTCCGATTCCACATCACTGGAAAAATTTACCCCGGAAAACAACAACACGCTGCGCCAGCGAGGGATTGAAACAGAGATTGACTACCGTCCCAGCAGTGCATGGCTGATTCACGCCAGCTATGCCTACATCAATTCCGACAGCAGCAACTCAAATGAAGAGAGCTTTACGCCACAAAACTCGGGCAGCCTGTTAGTCAGTTACCAATGGCCGACACAAACGCGGCTATCGATAGCGCGGTACTACAGTGAAAACACGCGGCAATCCAAGGGACGAAACAATACCTTCTCCCGCTCGGATGTGCGCCTTGCCCAAAAGGTGGATGTTGGCCGCAGCGAACTCGAACTGGCCTACGTGCTGCGCTACCGACACGACCAGAACAGCGAGTTGCTGGCCGATAACTTTTACGATGACAGCACACGTCATCTAGTGAGTGTAAGCCTGCGCTTTTAACGCCATCACGGGATTCGATGGCATCGTCGACAAGGATGAGCCATGTTGAAAGGAGTGCAACACTGTCTGAGGATCGTCGTCTTCCTGTTTGCGACCAGCCTCAGCGTTGCCGGCGACCTGACTCAGGCCGCCGTCGACCTGATATTGCCTGCCGACACGCCCAACCTGCAATCACTCGCTAATGGCATTCAACAAAAAGCCAACTTCCCCATTAACACCTACATCGCTCAGCTTCCACCAGCCGAGCAGGCGGGCGATATTCTTCTCATCATCTCCGACGAGCTACTACACTTACTCGACAACAATCCGCCATATCGGGCCCGATTTGCGATGTATATCAACAGCGCCCGATTTGCCGCGTATCGAACCGGCACCAACAGCGCCGTTTATGCCGATCAGCCCTTGTCTCGACAGCTGAAACTCATCAACACGTTAATTGGTAAACGCCACGCCGATATCGCCATGGCATGGAAACATCCCGAGTACCGCATGCAGTATGACGCGCTGACCGCGCTTTATCCGGAGTACCGATTTGAAAGCCAGGAGGCCGCCAACAGTCCTGAACGCCAGATCAACCGGCTTATTCAACAGAGTGATGTTCTGCTCGCCACGCCGGAAACGGAACTGTACAACGCCAATAGTATTCGCAGCATTCTCCTCGCCGCCTACCGGCATAACACGCTGGTCATCGGCCCAAACAAAGCGTTTGTGACGGCGGGAGCACTGGCATCAGTAAACTCTGAACCTGAGCACTATATCGACGATATCGTCGATAGCATTCAACACTACATCGATACCGGAGAGATTCCCCAACCGCGCTACCCGAGCAAATTCAATGTGAGTATCAATCACCACGTCGCCGAGTCACTGGGCATCCCGATTCACAGTGAAACCGACTTGCTGCAGCAAATACGGCAGAACTGATATGCGCTGGCCCCCGCGACAAAGCCTGTTTCAACACATACTGCTGGTCAGCCTGCTGCCCATGCTGCTGCTGTTTATTGCCCTGTTCAGCTATACGCTCGCTGCAAGGCTTGACGACGCCAGACAAAGCCAGCTCGATATTGGCCACCGCATGACCGACAACCTGGCTGCCATGCTTGAGCTGCCGCTGATCAGCGGCAGTCGGGAACAGATTGAGGATATTATCGCCCCGGTACTTCGCGGCAATATCATCGCGATTCGGGTCTATACCAATGACAGTGAAAAACCCATAAGCATCAGTAAGCTCGAGTCGGAAGGCAGCGGCACCACGCTGGCTACCACCATCCGGCAAGCCCGTATTCCGCTGGAAGACAGCATCACCGGACAGCCACTGCCCGCCGGTCCGCAACGGGTACTGGGCCGACTGGAAATAGATCTATCTGACCGGGAGCTGGCCAACCTGCAGCAACGCATTGCTCTCGTCTCAAGCGCCATCGCCATCGTCACCGCCATACTCAGTATCTCGCTGGCGCTGTATTTCAGCCGCAAACTGTCCAAACCGCTCAGTGATATCGAACAGGTTACCGGGCGCATTGCCCGCGGCGACCACAGCAGCCGCATTCAGAAGTTGGCAACGGGAGAACTGGGCGAGCTGCAGAGCCATATTAACCAGATGGCAAGCAGCATCGAAGCCCAGCAGCGCGCCCTCAGCGAATACGTCGACGAGCTGAAACAAGCCAAGCAGCACGCCGAAGAGGCCAGTCAGGCAAAAACCCTGTTCCTCGCCACCATGACCCACGAACTGCGCACCCCAATGAATGGCGCCCTGGGCATGCTGCAACTGCTGGCCAACAGCCCGCTGGATGACGAGCAACGCCGCTACGTTAATATCGCCAAAAGTTCTAGCCAACACCTCCTGTATATCGTTAACGATATTCTGGACTTCTCCCGAATCGAAAAAGGCGATATGCAGCTCGAAGAGCGCTACTTTGCCGCCGACGAGCTGCTGGGTGATTACCTTGAACCCATGCGTCTTGAAGCCAGCACCAAGGACATTCAACTACACAGCGAACTGGACCCCGAGCTGAGCAGCATGGAGCTGTACGGCGATGAAACGCGCCTCCGTCAAATAGTGATCAATCTCTGCGCCAATGCGGTGAAATTCACGCACCGTGGCGAGGTCAGCCTGAAGTTGAGCATCAACGGCAAAACCGACCGACAGCTAGCCCTGCAACTGCAAGTGACCGACACCGGCATCGGCATCAGCCAGGAGCAACTTCCCCACATTTTCGAAAGCTTCCATCAGGCAGATAGCTCAACCGCAAGGCGCTACGGCGGTTCGGGGCTGGGACTGGCCATTGTCAAACGCCTGTCAGAGCTCATGGACGCCGAGGTCCGGGTCATCAGCCAGCCCGGCAAAGGCAGCCGATTCACCGTTCAATGGCGGTGTCCTTACCGCCAGTGCTCCCCCGCAAGCCAATCAACATACGCACACCCGCTGAAAGGTCTGCGGGTATTGGTGGTGGAAGATAATCCAGTCAACCAAATGTTGATCATCCGCAGTCTGGAGCAGTGGCAAGTGAATCACCTCGCGGCCAACAATGGGCGTGAAGCGGTGGAGCTGCTGGAAAAACAAGCCGTTGACCTGATTATCATGGACTTGCAAATGCCTGAAATGGATGGCTTTGAAGCCACTCAGGTGATCCGCCATAAGCTTCGAAAGATCACACCGATTATCGCCCTTACCGCCAATACTGACAGCGACACGCAACAGCGCTGTATTGAAGCCGGGATGGATGCCTTCCTGAGCAAACCTGTGTCGCTGAGCCGCTTGCAGGAAAAAATCAAAGAACTGCTGTCCCGTTCCACCGCCTGAACCCCAAAAAACTCGCCGGGATAACATCGGGACAGCTGCCCCCGAGACTGTGAACAAGCCGTCAGTAACTTGGCATTTACCCACAAGGTGAAAAAACCGACGAACTTATCCACATTTCATCCCCACGCAGGGCACAGGGAGGCAACAGGAAAATTGTGGATAAATCACCCATTTATACATCAAATTTTTCGAATAAAAACATAGCGTTAAATAACTTACCCACAAAAATAGCTATTCCTAATAGTTACATCAAAAATAAAAAAACATAAATCTATCAACATATATATTCATAAATTCTTTATTCCTTTTTTTCACAAGAAAGAGAATTGGCTAAAATTTCACCAATTCATTGCAGCCAAAGCAGAAGGCCGTATAATCTCGCTCCCCGAGAACTCTTCTTAAAAATCAGGTGCACCGTGGACTATCCGCAGCGTTACGATGTCATTGTTATAGGTGGCGGCCATGCCGGTACCGAAGCCGCGCTGGCTGCAGCGAGAATGGGCTGTGCCACCCTGTTGCTGACCCACAACATCGAAACACTGGGACAAATGTCCTGTAATCCGGCTATTGGCGGTATCGGAAAAAGTCACCTCGTAAAAGAAGTCGACGCCTTGGGCGGTGCCATGGGCCTGGCCACTGACCACGGCGGTATCCAGTTCCGCACCCTGAACGCACGCAAAGGTCCCGCTGTTCGCGCAACCCGTGCCCAAGCCGACCGCGTCTTGTACAAAGCCGCTATTCGGGAAATGCTGGAAAACCAGCCGAATCTGGCCATATTCCAACAGGCCGTCGATGACCTCATTGTTGAAGGTGACCGGGCCCGTGGTGTCGTCACCAACATTGGTCTGAAGTTTTACAGCGAAACGGTCGTTCTTACGGCGGGCACCTTCCTTGGCGGCAAAATTCACATTGGCCTGGATAACCACAGTGGCGGACGTGCCGGCGACCAGCCCTCTATCGCACTCGCCCACCGTTTGCGCGAGCTGCCCTTCAGAGTCGATCGCCTGAAAACCGGGACACCACCGCGGATTGATGCCAAAACCGTCAACTTTGAAGGCCTGGAGCAACAGTGGGGAGATGAACCTCGCCCGGTAATGTCCTATCTCGGCAGCCGCGACATGCACCCCGAACAAGTGTGCTGCTGGATTACCCATACCAATGAGCGTAGCCACGACATTATTCGCAGCGGCCTGGATCGCTCACCCATGTACACCGGCGTCATTGAAGGCATCGGCCCGCGCTACTGCCCGTCGATCGAAGACAAAGTTCACCGGTTTGCCGACAAGAACTCCCATCAGGTGTTTATCGAGCCTGAAGGTCTGAATACTCACGAGCTCTACCCCAACGGCATCTCCACCAGTCTGCCATTCGATGTGCAGCTGAATCTGGTGCGCTCCATCAAGGGCTTTGAGAACGCGCACATGACGCGTCCCGGTTACGCGATTGAGTACGATTTCTTCGAACCACGGGATCTGAAAAACTCCTTGGAAACCAAGTTCATCGGTGGCCTGTTCTTCGCCGGGCAAATCAACGGCACCACGGGTTACGAAGAAGCCGCCGCACAAGGCCTGTTGGCCGGTGCCAACGCGGCACTGCTTGCCCAGGGCAAAGACGCCTGGTGTCCCCGTCGCGACGAAGCCTACATTGGCGTACTGGTCGACGATCTGATCACCATGGGTACCAAAGAACCCTACCGCATGTTTACCTCCCGCGCGGAATACCGCTTGCTACTGCGGGAAGACAATGCCGATCAGCGTCTCACCGAGAAAGGTCGCGAATTGGGTCTGGTCGACGATGCCCGCTGGGCGGCCTTCTGCGAAAAGCGCGAAACCATTGAACGCCAGCGTCAGCGCATGGCCAGCACCTGGATTCAGCCCAACTCACCCCAAGCTGAACAATTGGCCGCCAAATTCAACAAGCCGATCAGTCACGAGTACAATCTGCTCGATCTGCTCAAGCGCCCGGAGTTGGGCTACGCCGATCTGGCCTCGATGATTAACGATGGCGAAACGGTTGACGCCACCGTGGCCGAGCAATTGGAAATCGGTGTGAAATACGCGGGCTACATCGAGCGGCAGAAAGACGAGATCGAGCGCCTGCGTCGGCATGAAGAAACGCCATTGCCGCTGGATTTCGATTACAGTGCCATCGACGGCTTGAGTAACGAAATCAAGCAAAAGCTCAGCGATTCCCGGCCGCAAACGCTGGCACAGGCTTCGCGCATTCCCGGCGTCACGCCTGCGGCGGTGTCGCTGTTGCTGATCACACTGAAAAAGCGCGGCCTGCTGGAACGGAAATCAGCCTGAGGTGAGCAGCGATTTTTCCCAAGCCCTCACCGACGGCGCCCGTCAATTACACCTTGAGCTCAGTCCGGTGCAGCAGCAATTGCTGTTGGATTATCTGGCGCTGCTGCACAAATGGAACCGCGCCTACAATCTGACCGCCGTGCGCGACCCCGCGCAGATGTTGAACCGCCATCTGCTCGACAGTCTCAGTATTGCCAGCTTGGTGCAGGGGCAACGAGTGCTTGATGTTGGCACCGGACCTGGTTTGCCCGGCATTCCCCTGGCGATTCTGTTTCCCGAGCGACAGTTTGAGCTGCTCGACAGCAATGGAAAGAAAACCCGTTTTCTGATTGAAGCCCGTGCGCAGCTTGGCCTGCGAAATGTCGAGGTGCACTGTGATCGGGTGGAAGCCCTGTGCGATGAACGCGGCTTCGATGCCATCACCTCGCGAGCCTTCGCCTCGCTGGCCGATATGGCTCAGGGGTGTGAGCACCTGCTCGCGCCTGGCGGCAAAATGTTTGCCATGAAGGGACTCTACCCCGAGCAGGAGTTGAGTCAGTTGCCAAAACGCTTTATCGTCGAGACCTGTCATACGCTGTCTGTTCCCGGTGTCGACGAGGCCCGCCATCTGCTGGTGATCTCGCCCCGTACCGGCGAACCCGCTGCAAGCGAGCAATAGGATCCGGGCCGTGGCCACCATATTCGCAATCACCAACCAGAAAGGCGGGGTGGGTAAAACCACTACCAGCGTCAATCTTGCGGCCTCGCTGG
The DNA here is from genome assembly GCF_000420325.1 of Spongiibacter tropicus DSM 19543. Classification (NCBI taxonomy): domain Bacteria; kingdom Pseudomonadati; phylum Pseudomonadota; class Gammaproteobacteria; order Cellvibrionales; family Spongiibacteraceae; genus Spongiibacter; species Spongiibacter tropicus. The sequence goes on from NZ_ATUS01000001.1 coordinate 1,976,806, forward strand.
CGGCGACGAAACGCCGCATTCTGCTGATTGATCTCGACCCCCAGGGCAATGCCACCATGGGGTGCGGTGTCGACAAAAATGCCGTGGACTACAGCGTTTACGATGTACTGGTTGGTCAGCGCGGTATTGCCGAAACGGCGGTCCCCACGCCCGAAAGCGGTTTCGATGTGCTTCCTGCCAATCAGGATCTCACTGCCGCCGAGGTGGAGCTGATCAATGAAATCGGCCGCGAGTTTCGCCTTCGCGAAGCACTGACGCCGATCGCCGATCAGTACGACTATGTGTTGATCGACTGTCCACCGTCGTTGAACATGCTCACCGTCAATGCGCTGGCAGCAGCTCAGGGCGTCATCATCCCCATGCAGTGCGAGTACTACGCGCTCGAGGGGCTGACAGCGCTGCTCAACACCGTGAACCGGGTGACCCAGCTGATCAATCCGACGCTGCGCATCGAAGGCATTCTTCGAACCATGTTTGACGGCCGCAACAGCTTGACCAATCAGGTCACCGATGAACTGCGCCAGCACTTTGGTGACAAACTCTACAGCACGGTGATTCCCCGCAATGTCCGGCTGGCCGAAGCGCCCAGCCACGGACTGCCGGTGCTCTACTACGACAAGCAATCCAAAGGCGCGCTCGCCTATCTCGCGCTGGCTGGTGAAATTTTGCGCCGGGCACAACGCAGCAATAATGACAACCCGCAAGAACAACAGGTCGAACCGATCAATGGCTAAGAAACGAGGTTTGGGTAGAGGACTGGATGCCCTGTTGGGCGCTACAGCGGAACCGGTTGCAGTGGCTGACAGCAGCCCGGCATCGGAACCCGCGGCGACTGCGCAGAGCGAGCCTGTCGATGGTGAACTGAAAAACCTGCCCATCGAGTTTCTGCAGAGCGGTCGCTACCAGCCCCGCCGTGAAATGCCGCCGGAAGGTCTGGAAGAGTTGGCTAACTCCATTCGTTCCCAGGGTATTATGCAACCTATTGTGGTGCGCGGCGTCGGTCAGGATCGCTACGAAATTATCGCCGGTGAACGCCGCTGGCGTGCCAGCCAGCTGGCCGGGCTGGACACGGTTCCCGCGCTGATTCGCGATGTACCCGACGAAGCGGCGGCGGCCATGGCGCTGATCGAAAACCTGCAGCGCGAAGACCTCAATCCCATGGAAGAGGCCCAGGCACTGCTGCGCCTGCAGAAAGAATTCGAACTGACCCACGCCGAAATCGCCGGTCTGGTCGGCAAGTCCCGGACTACCATCACCAATCTCTTGCGCCTGACCGGCTTGCGTGACGATGTGCAAACTCTGTTGGAAAACGGTGATATCGAAATGGGTCATGGCCGAGCATTACTCGGTTTGCCACTGGAACAACAAAGCAGCGCGGCGGCGATGGTTGTCAGCCGAGGCCTCTCGGTGCGCCAGACAGAAGCGCTGGTGCGCAAACTGGTGGACGAGGCCAAACAGGGCAACAAGTCAGCCCCTGCCAAGCTCGATCCCGATATCAAACAACTTCAAGACAAGCTGTCGGAGACCATTGGCTCGCCAGTGCAGATTCAGCACGGGGCGAAAGGCAAGGGTAAGGTCACCATCAGCTACAGCAGCCTCGATGAGCTGGACGGGATTCTCGCCCATATCAAATAAACGGTTTCACCCAGGCTGATGGCCTATCTGGTGTACCGCGATGCGGAACGATACAGGATGTGGTGGTTGGCCGGCGACAGCCGCCAAATGGAAGTGCTAAATTCCTGATATTTATAGCGAATTGTGAAAAATTGTGGCATGTGCTTATTGCCGACTTTCGTCGCAATGCGACCCAAATCGGTTGATCCTTAGCCAGTGACCACCTATAATTCGCCCCGCTTTTCGGACAAGCAAAAGACGCGTTGCAGCAACAGGTGTAGAGGGCAATGACAGCGACACCACGGCGGCCGATTTCGGTGCGCGACAAGGTTCGCCCTCCACTGGCCACAATATACGGTTTGCAATGTGCCTTACTGCTAATGGCGAGCGGCATAACATATTTCGTCAACGGGGTTGCCGCCTATTCCCTGTTGATCGGTGGGCTGATTTCCGTTTTACCCAATGCGTATTTTGCGCGCCAGGCGTTTCGCTACGCTGGTGCGGCTTACGCGCGCGAGGTAACTCGTGCTTTTTACCGGGGTGAAGCGGGCAAGTTTCTGGCAACAATCGGACTCTTTGCCGGTGTGTTCGCCACAGTCAGGCCCCTGCATGTGCCAGTCTTATTTCTGGCATATGTGCTGGTTATGCTACTGAACGCCGCCCTCCTGGCAGGGTTTGCACAGCGGCGTCGGAAAAGCCGGGTTTAAGGTCAACGCTTAACAGAGTCGAGAGTGACACATGGCAGGGGAATCGCAGTCTACAGTTGGGTATATCCAACACCACTTAACCAATCTCACGTACGGTAAGCTTCCTGCTGGCTACGAGCGCCTCGATGCTGAAGGCCACGTACATGAAGTTTTGCCCGAAGCTACTTGGACCTTGGCACACAGCAGCCAGGAAGCAGCGGATATGGGCTTTATGGCCATTCACGTTGACTCCATGCTTTGGTCTATCGGCCTGGGCTTTTTGTTCCTGCTGATTTTCGCCCGCATCGCTAAACGTGCGCAAAGCGGCGTACCCCGCGGCGCACAGAACGCGATTGAAATGATCATTGGTTTCATCGACCAGACTGTAAAAGACGGCTTCCATCACAAAAATGCCATGATCGCGCCGATGGCGCTCACCATTTTTATGTGGATTTTCCTGATGAACACCATGGACCTGGTGCCCGTCGACTGGATTCCTCAACTGGCCGCCCTGATCAGTGGCGACCCACACTTCTTCTTTAAAGTCGTACCCACTACCGACCCCAACGTTACCCTGGGTATGGGCTTCACAATCTTTGGCTTGATGGTGTACTTCACCATCGCGAAAAAAGGCTTTATGGGCTTTGTTAAAGAACTTACCTTGCACCCGTTTCACCACCCCAAGTGGTACGTGAATATTCTGCTGGTGCCGATCAACTTCGCGCTGGAAGCCATTTCCTGGGTGTCCAAGCCGATCTCACTGGGTCTGCGACTGTTCGGCAACATGTACGCGGGTGAGATGATTTTCATTCTGATCGCCACTATGTTCGGCGCCGGACTGATTTTGGGACTGTTTGCAGGTGTATTGCAGTGGGCGTGGGCGGTATTCCACATCCTCGTTATCACCCTGCAGGCCTTCGTCTTCATGGTACTGACCATCGTCTACATGGCGACGGCACACCAGATCGAAGAAGAAGACCAGTTCCACTGAGGTAATTTGTTTTAACCAACTTTTCTTAACTTAAATAGATGTAGGAGAACTACCATGGGTTTGGCTCTGATTGCTGTTTCACTGATGATCGGTTTTGGCGCACTGGGTACTGCCATCGGCTTCGCTCTGCTGGGCGGTAAGCTGCTGGAAGGCTCTGCTCGTCAGCCCGAACTGGCTCCCATGCTGCAAGGTAAAATGTTCCTGATCGCCGGTCTGCTTGACGCCGTTCCGATGATCGGTGTTGGTATCGCTATGTACGTTCTGTTCGTTGTTGTTCCCGGCCTGCCCGCTTAATTTGCACGCATTCGGAATACGACACGTTCAGCAACTTGATATAGCAGAGGTATCGGCGTGAATATTAATCTCACACTGATTGGACAATCGATCACCTTCCTGTTCTTCATTTGGTTCTGCCACGCTTTTGTGTGGGGCGCCATTCGCAAGGCCATGGAAGAGCGTGAAAAGCAGATTGCTGACGGTCTTGATGCCGCTGACCGCGCGGGACGCGATCTTGAGCTTGCTCAAGAAAAAGCTGCCAAGCAGCTTGGCGAAGCGAAAGCGGAAGCGGCTTCCATCATTGATGCTGCCAACAAGCGCGCCAATCAAATTATTGATGAAGCGAAAGAGTCGGCACGAGCTGAGGGCGACCGCCTGAAAGCCGCTGCCCAGGCTGAGGTAGAGCAGGAAGTGAACCGTGCGAAAGAAGCACTGCGTTCACAGGTTGCCGCTCTGGCTCTGGCTGGTGCTGAGAAAGTGCTGGAAGCATCTATCGATGAGTCTGTTCATAAAGACATGGTCGACAAGCTGGCCGCTGGCCTGTAAGCGAGGTTGACATGGCTGAATTGAGCACGATGGCTAGACCCTACGCCAAGGCGGCTTTCGAGCACGCCCTGGCTTCTTCGGCATTAGGTGAGTGGTCACAAATGCTGGCAACGGCAGCGGCTGTCGCCAGCCAGGAAACGGTAGCCAAGCTGCTGTCTTCACCGGCCATCACCACCGAGCAGCAAGCGCAGAAATTTATCGACGTCTGCGGCGATGCACTCAATGCCGGCGGTGAAAATTTCATCAGGATTCTCGCAGAAAACAAACGCTTGGCACTGCTGCCAATCATCAGCGAGTTGTTCGAAGCCCAGAAAGCTGTCCAGGAACAGTCTGTCGACGTTGAGCTGACCACAGCCTTCGCCTTGGATTCAGAGTCCGAGCAACGTCTGGCCGATGTTCTGAGTAAAAAACTGAATCGTCAGGTAAAAGTCAGCAGCCACGAAGACCGCAGCTTAATTGGCGGTGTAGTGATTCGCGCTGGCGACCTGGTTATCGACGGCTCGGTGCGCGGTCGCTTGGCGAAACTCGCTGAAGCAGTGAACTCCTGAGCGTTATAGAGAATAGGATTGAGGAACAGAGCATGCAGCAACTGAACCCCTCCGAGATTAGCGATATTATCAAGCAGCGCATCGAAAAACTGGATGTGACCGCTGAAGCCCAAAATGAGGGCACTATCGTCTCGGTTTCTGACGGTATCGTACGTATCCACGGCCTGACCGATGTGATGTACGGTGAAATGATCGAATTCGAGGGTGGCCTTTTTGGTATGGCCCTTAACCTCGAACGCGATTCAGTGGGCGCGGTCGTCCTGGGCGATTACTTCGGTATCGCCGAAGGGCAAACCTGTAAATGTACCGGCCGCATTTTGGAAGTGCCGGTAGGCCCCGAACTGCAAGGCCGCGTTATCGACGCACTGGGTAACCCCATCGACGGTAAAGGCCCCATCGACGCCAAACTGACCGACGCTGTCGAGAAAGTTGCCCCCGGTGTTATCTGGCGTCAATCGGTAGACCAGCCCGTGCAAATCGGTCTGAAAGCCGTTGACTCCATGGTACCCATCGGCCGCGGCCAGCGTGAGCTGATCATCGGCGACCGCCAGATCGGTAAAACCGCCATCGCCGTCGACGCCATCATCAACCAGAAAGACTCTGGTATTAAGTGTATCTACGTTGCTGTAGGCCAGAAGGCCTCTTCTATTGCTGCCGTTGTGCGCAAACTGGAAGAGCACGGCGCCATGGATCACACCGTTATCGTTGCAGCGACCGCTTCTGATCCCGCGTCAATGCAGTTCATTGCACCGTTCACCGGCTGTACTATCGGCGAATACTACCGCGACCGCGGTGAAGACGCGCTGATCATCTACGACGACCTGACCAAGCAAGCTTGGGCTTACCGCCAGATCTCCCTGCTGCTGCGTCGTCCGCCGGGCCGTGAAGCTTACCCCGGTGATGTTTTCTACCTCCACTCGCGTCTGCTCGAGCGCGCCGCGCGCGTCTCTGCTGACTACGTAGAGAAGTTCACCAACGGTGAAGTGAAAGGCAAAACCGGTTCATTGACCGCCCTGCCGATCATTGAAACCCAGGCAGGTGACGTATCGGCCTTCGTACCGACCAACGTTATCTCCATCACCGACGGTCAGATCTTCCTCGAAACCGATATGTTCAACGCCGGTATCCGTCCGTCGATGAACGCCGGTATCTCGGTATCGCGGGTTGGTGGTGCGGCACAGACCAAAATCATCAAGAAACTGTCCGGCGGTATCCGTACTGCACTGGCACAGTATCGCGAACTGGCGGCCTTCTCTCAGTTTGCCTCTGACCTCGACGACGCCACCAAGGCTCAGCTGGATCAGGGTGAGCGCGTTACCGAGCTGATGAAGCAAAAGCAATACAGCCCGCTGAGCATTGCCGACATGGCACTGTCACTGTACTGCGCTAATGAAGGTCACCTGAAAGACGTTGAAGTCGCCAAGGTGCTGGACTTCGAATCTGCGATCCAATCCTTCGCGCACGCCGAGTACGGCGACGTGATGAAACAGATCAACGAGTCCGGCAACTGGAATGACGAGCTGGAAGGCAAGTTCAAAGAACTGGTCGAAAAGTTCAAGTCTACCCAGACTTGGTAAGACGGATAAAGCGTCCCTTCGGGGGCGCTTTGCTGCTTGAGGATTTTTAAACATGGCAGGTGCAAAAGAAATACGCACCCAGATCTCCAGCATCAAGAGCACGCAGAAAATCACCAGCGCCATGGAAATGGTGGCGGCGAGCAAAATGCGCAAAGCTCAAGATCGCATGGAAGTGGGTAAGCCCTACGCGCAGCGTATGCGCGCAGTGGTTGGGCATATCGCCAATGCCAATCCGGAATACCGCCACCAGTATATGGAAGAGCGGGAAGTCAAGCGCGTCGGTTTCGTTATCGTCTCCACAGACCGTGGTCTCTGTGGCGGTTTGAACACCAACCTGTTCAAAGCGGCCCTCAAGTCCATGCAAAGCTGGTCCGAGAAAAACGTCGACGTTGACCTCTGCCTCATTGGCGGCAAGGCAGCCGGCTTTTTCAAAAACTACGGTGGCAACACTGTGGCTGCAGTGCGCGACATGGGTGAAGCACCCAGCGTTTCCGATCTGATCGGCAGCGTGAAAACCATGCTGGACGCCTACAGCGAAGGCAAGATCGACCGTCTGTACTTGGTGGGCAATGAGTTCATCAACACCATGACGCAGAGCCCCTTCGTGCGCCAACTGCTGCCACTGGAAGCCGAGCAGGACGACAGCCTGAAACACCACTGGGACTATATCTACGAGCCCACTCCGGAAGAACTGCTGGAAGGACTGCTGACCCGCTACGTCGAGTCACAGGTTTACCAGACAGTGGTTGAAAACGGAGCCTGTGAACAGGCGGCCCGGATGATCGCGATGAAAAACGCCACCGACAACGCGGGCGAAATCATCGACGGTCTGCAATTGGTCTACAACAAAGCCCGTCAGGCAGCCATCACGCAAGAGCTGTCCGAGATTGTTGGCGGTGCGGCGGCGGTATCGTCTTAAGACGATACCGGCAACGGATTTTGAATTTTTAAGGTTTTTAAGAGGAACCTAACATGAGTAGCGGACGTATCGTACAAGTCATCGGCGCCGTTATCGACGTGGAGTTTCCGCGCGATGCCGTGCCTCAGGTTTATGATGCACTGACAGTTACCGACAGCGGTCTGACCCTGGAAGTACAACAGCAATTGGGTGATGGCGTAGTACGCGCGATCGCACTGGGTTCTTCCGAAGGTCTGCGTCGTGGACTGGACGTTGACAACACCAAAGAAAAAATCAAAGTACCCGTGGGTATCGAAACCCTGGGTCGCATCATGGACGTACTCGGCAACCCCATCGACGAGTGCGGCCCCATCGGCGAAAAAGAGCGCATGGAAATCCACCGCGCTGCGCCCAAATACGAAGAGCTCGCGGCCTCTGCCGACCTGCTGGAAACTGGAATCAAGGTTATCGACCTGGTTTGCCCGTTCGCCAAGGGTGGTAAAGTCGGTCTGTTCGGTGGTGCCGGTGTAGGTAAAACCGTCAACATGATGGAACTGATCAACAACATCGCTACCGAGCACAGCGGTCTGTCAGTCTTCGCCGGTGTGGGTGAGCGGACCCGTGAAGGTAACGACTTCTACCACGAAATGCAGGAAGCTGGCGTTGTAAACGTCAAAGAGTTCAGCAAATCGAAAGTAGCGATGGTCTACGGCCAGATGAACGAGCCGCCGGGCAACCGTCTGCGCGTGGCCCTGACGGGTCTGACCATGGCTGAGAAATTCCGTGACGAAGGTCGTGACGTACTGCTGTTCGTCGACAACATCTACCGTTACACACTGGCCGGTACCGAAGTATCTGCACTGCTGGGTCGTATGCCTTCAGCGGTAGGTTACCAGCCCACCCTGGCGGAAGAGATGGGTGTTCTTCAGGAGCGCATCACCTCAACCAAAACCGGTTCTATCACCTCTATCCAGGCGGTATACGTACCGGCGGATGACTTGACTGACCCGTCACCGGCCACCACCTTTGCTCACTTGGATTCAACGGTTGTACTGAGCCGTGATATCGCCGCCAAAGGTATCTACCCTGCGGTAGATCCGCTGGACTCCACCTCTCGTCAGCTCGATCCCCTGCTGGTCGGTCAAGAGCACTACGAAGTGGCCCGCGGTGTACAGACCGTACTTCAGCGCTACAAAGAGCTGAAAGACATCATCGCCATCCTGGGTATGGACGAACTGTCTGAAGAAGACAAAATGACCGTAGAGCGTGCGCGTAAAATCGAGCGCTTCCTGTCACAGCCTTTCCACGTTGCGGAAATCTTCACCGGCAGCCCCGGTAAGTACGTGTCGCTAAAAGACACCATTTCCAGCTTCAAAGGCATTCTGAACGGTGACTACGACCACCTGCCAGAGCAGGCTTTCTACATGGTCGGCACCATCGAAGAAGCCATCGAGAAAGCGTCTAAACTGTAAGTCCGCGCAAGCGGGCTTCACGCCTAAGAGGCAGAAGATATGGCTATGACTATACATTGCGACATCGTAAGTGCCGAAGAAGAAATCTTCTCCGGCCGCGCCAAACTGATCGTTGCCAATGGTATCCAGGGCGACCTAGGTGTGACCTACGGCCACGCGCCGCTACTCACCTCACTCGAGCCGGGTCCGGTTCGTGTCGTCATGGACAACGGTGAAGAGCAAGTTTACTACGTGTCCGGTGGCTACCTCGAAGTGCAGCCCAATGTGGTCAGCATTCTGGCTGATACTGCATTGCGTGCCGACGACCTCGACGAGGCAGCCGCGCTGGAAGCGCAGAAACAAGCGCAGCACGATATGCTGAATCAGAACGCGGATATTGATTATTCGCGGGCGGCAGCGCGGTTGGCGGCAGCCACGGCGCAGTTGCGGACCTTGCAGCAGATTCGCAAGGCGATGAGCAAGTAATTCCTTTATTGGAATTGCATGAGAAAGGCGGCTTCGGTCGCCTTTTTTTGTGTCTGGGTTTTGTGGAGGGGGGGTCGAAGGGGTGAAAGCGTTGTAGCGGGTATGTCGCGTTTCGGGGCTCCTAACCGGACAGGTTGATCAATCGCTTTATTCCTTCCTTGGATCATATTTTTTGTTTCGCCCTGCTGGGCGACTCACTTTCTCTTTGCGTGCCCAAAGAGAAAGTAAGCAAAGAGAAAGGGCACCCCGCATCACTGTCGTCGGCTAATCGCCGCCGATCCCTTGCGCGCGGCGCGGCCAGCTCGGGCGCTGCGGAACTCACCTGTCGGCTCAAACAGTCCTCGCGCAATTCCCGAACTGACCGCGCCGTGCTCAGCAGTGCTGAGGGGAGGGGAGAGCGAGTCCGTGCAAAGTTAGAGTAAGGCGAAGCAGTCTATGCAAGAAAAAACATCTGCATTAAGCTGAACTTAACAAAGGACTGTACGCGATATATAAGTGTTAGGAGACAGGAGATATCATGCCAAAGGTCGTTTATCCTAATTCATGCGACGCAAAATCCGTTTTCCAATTTTGCTCAGAGATATCCTCACTGAAGGGTGAAGATGAAGTCAAAATCGACTTTACCTCGATGGGAAGAATAGAGCCCTTCACAATGATTTACATTGCAAAATTTATAAGAGAGTTCAATCGGGCTAATCCGAAAACCTCTGTAAGGTGTGGTGGATTTCAAAACAAAGAATACGCCGCCAATATGGCCTTTTTTCGAGCATTTGGTTTGAAGCATGGAAGGGAACCGAATTGTGTAGATGGAAATGATCGATTCGTCCCTTTCACTATTTTAAGAGTTCAGACGATAGTTGATGAAGCAACTGAAGAGTGGAAAAACGAACAAGACATTATTGAAAAAAGAGCGGAGCATTTATCTAAAATACTATCTCAAAGCCAGACTGGAAATCTCGTTGATGCACTAACATTTTCAATCAGAGAGATCATGAGGAATGTATATGAGCATAGCAAATCGAAAAGCATAGAATATTGTGCGCAATATTGGCCATCGTATGAAAAAGTTGAAATTGCAATTGGTGATTCCGGTATTGGGCTACGGGAATCTTTGCAAGACAATCCTTATATACAGGTATCAAATGATAGCGACGCAATACAGCAGGCCTTAATGCCAGCTATATCAAGTAAGAATTATGAAGGTGCCATTATTGATACTAATGATCCTTGGCATAATTCTGGTTTTGGACTTTATATGATTAATCGAATATGCCGCCTTGGTGGTAATTTTCTAATATGCAGCGGTGATCATGCGATCAAACTGGATGAAAACGGTAAGGAGCATATTGATCTAGGGCATCGATGCAAAGGTGTCGTTGTCAGAATGGTATTAAATACAAGTAGGCTGATCGCATTATCGGAAATGCTCAAGAAATTTAGAAATGAAGGGTACGAGACAGCCAAAAAAATAAAGGGTGTTGGTCTATACGAAGCATCTGCGGCTTCACAAATGCTTTCTAGAGACTTTGATAACGGCGCTTAACAATGCCAAGTCCTATAGGGACAAAAAGTTGTTGCCGGAACTCATTTCAGTCCGCCCGTATTGTCGGTGTTAATCGCTGTCTCGTCGTTTAGAGCGGTTTTTCCCATCGCACTCTGCTATCTTCCCTCCGTGATTTCCACTGCCAATGAGCATACCCGCCTGTGTCGCTGATGTTTGAAGAGATTGATAGTCAGAAGTCGCCAATTGAGGAGATTTCGCTTCGCCGTCGCCGGATTCCGGCATTTGGGGAGCGGGACATCTATGAGGTGAAGCTCGGCGATGAGTTTTTGATGGTGTGTATGTTTTACACGGCAGATTAGGTTTTGTCGACGTTGGCGCTGCGGTGTTAAGCGTAGTATTTTTAATAATTAAATAGTCTTATTAGAGTCAGCTAAGGAGAGCGAGATGAAGAAGGTATTTGTACTAGCGATGCTTGTCGTTGTTACGGGCTGTACAACCTTGAAAGATGCCCAGAGCGCAAAGGGCACGGGGGAGTTTCGGAGTTACCCGCATTCCTATGACCGGGTATGGGGCGCCGCGCGGCAGGTGGTTGAGTCGTCTAAGTTGGATCTTATCGTCGCAGACAGGGAAGGGGGGAAAATCCTGGCGCAGAAGGGTATGTCGGCATTTAGCTATGGGGAGAATGTTGCGGTATTTGTTGATCCGGAGGGCGCTGATTCAACGAAGGTTGAGGTGGTTTCCAAGCGGTCGCTGCAAACGAATATTACGGCCAAGAACTGGAGCAGTTACATTCTCGATAAGATTTCGGAGATGCTTCAGTAGTCGGTCGCAGTCCCGAGACTTGGTTGGCGATGCAGGACATGTTTGACCTCTGGGCGGCGCGCAGGACGGTGAATCTCGATCAGCTGCAGCCTTTGGATTTTCAGGCCGCCTAGTCGCTGGCCCAATGGCGGCAAGCCTCGGCCTCCCGGTTCGGGGCGGCTTTCCTTGCTGCACTCTGTTATCTTCCCTCCGTGATTTCCACTGCCAATGAGAATACCCGCCTGTGTCGCTGATGTTTGAAGAGATTGATAGCCAGGAGTCGCCAATTGGGGAGATTTCGCTTCGCCGTCGCCGGATTCCGGCATTTGGGGAGCGGGACATCTATGAGGTGAAGCTCGGCGATGAGTTTTTGATGTCGAGTATGTTTTACGCGGCGGAGGAGGCATTGTCGACGCTGGGGCTGGCGGCGGTACAGGGGGAGGACTTACGTGTGGTGGTGGGCGGTTTGGGCCTCGGCTACACAGCGGTAAAGGCGCTGGAGGATGCGCGGATTGCCGAGTTGCTGGTGGTGGAGGCGCTGGATACGGTGATTGGCTGGCACCGGAATGAGTTGGTGCCGCTGGGCCGTGTGTTAAATGCGGATGCGCGCAACCGCTATGTGTTGGGCAGTTTTTTCGATCTGGCAACCTCGCCGGAGACCGGCTTTGATCCGGACTGTGACGGTCAGCGCGTCGACGCGATTCTGCTGGATATCGACCATTCCCCCACCGAGTATTTGAATTCGGCGAACGCGAGTTTTTATACGACGGATAATCTGTCGCTGATGGCGCAGCAGTTGCGGCCGGGCGGGGTGTTTGCGATGTGGTCGCAGAATTTGCCGGATGCCGAGTTTGAGGCGCTGTTGAAAACGGTATTTCCGTCGGTGGAATCCCATGTGGTGGCGTTCTACAACCCTTTTCAGAATAACGAAGCGACGAATTCGGTGTATGTCTGCGTAACGGCAGAGCAGGGGCGTTAAGACGATGGCAAAAGCACTGTGGTTGATCGTGTTTTTCGCGGTGCTGCTGTGGTCGGCGGTGAACCCCCACGATCGCATCACCTGGTGGTTGGAAGTTGCTCCGGCGCTGATCGGTTTTGGCTTGATAGTGACGACTTACAAACGCTTTCCGCTTACCCCACTGCTGTACGGCCTGGTTCTGGCGCACTGTGTGGTGCTGATGGTTGGCGGTCATTACACCTATGCCGAAGTGCCCGGTTTTACCGGTTGGTTCGGCAGCGAGCGCAATAACTACGACAAGATCGGTCATTTCTTTCAGGGCTTTGTTCCCGCCATCCTGGCGCGTGAAATCCTCATTCGTAAACAGGTAGTGAACGGTAGCCGCTGGCTGGCGCTGTTCGTGGTGTCGGTGTGCCTCGCCTTCAGCGCCTTTTACGAGCTGATTGAGTGGTGGGTGGCCGAACTGAGCGGCGAAGGCGCCGAGGCGTTTCTCGGTACCCAGGGCTATGTCTGGGATACCCAATCCGATATGGCGCTGGCGCTACTTGGCAGTATCGCGGCGCTATTGAGCCTGTCGGCAGTTCACACTCGCCAGTTGCAGCGATTGCCAAAAATGGCTTGATGCGTGGCCGTAGGCACTAACGCCGACGTTTTTGCTGTTAAATTCCGCCATTGTTACCGATTTTGCCCGCCTGCAGCGGCCTGCGCTGGTCGCCATGAGCCGCATTCGCTACCATTCACCCCTGTTTTTCAAACGCCTCGATAGGAAAATTCTGTGTCTCTGGAAGTGATTATTTTGGCAGCGGGTCAGGGCACCCGCATGCGCTCTAAAAAGCCGAAGGTATTGCACCCACTGGCGGGCAAGCCGATGCTTCAGCACGCCATTGATGCGGCCGCGCAAACGTCGCCGGCGGCGATTCATGTGGTGGTGGGGCACGGCGCCGAGCAGGTGAAGGTGGCGGTGGCGCATCCCGCCCTGCAATGGGCCTTGCAGGCCGAGCAAAAGGGCACTGGCCACGCGGTGGCGCAGGGGCTGGATGCGGTTGCCGACGAGGCCACGGTATTGATTACCTACGGCGATGTGCCGCTGGTGCGCGCCGAAACTTTGCAGAATATGGTGGATCGCTGTGCCGATAATTTGGTGCTGCTGACCGCCACGCTGGATAACCCCACGGGCTACGGCCGGATTATTCGCGATGCCTCCGGCGCGGTGCAGGCGATTGTCGAGCAGAAAGATGCGACCGCTGAGCAGTTGGCGGTGCAGGAAGTGAATACCGGCATGATGGCGCTGCCCGCCAAATACCTGCGCGAGTGGCTGCCAAAGCTGTCGGCTAACAATGCCCAGGGCGAGTACTACCTTACCGATATTATTGCCATGGCCGTGGCCCAGGGCGTGGCCGTAGAGGTGGCGCAACCGGCGGCGCTGTGGGAAGTGGAGGGGGTGAACAACCGCCTGCAGTTGAACGCGCTAGAGCGCCAATACCAGCGCCTGCAGGCCGAGGCGCTGATGACCGAGGGCGCGAGCCTGGCCGATGCCGATCGCATTGATATTCGCGGCGCGCTGCACATCGGCCAGGATGTCAGCATCGACGTGAACTGTGTGTTTGAGGGTGAGGTGACCCTTGGCGACGACGTGCAGATTGGCCCCAACTGCGTGATCAGCAATAGCCGCGTGGCGTCGGGCAGTGTGATTCGCGCCAACTCGGTGCTGGAAGATGCCGTGGTCGGCGAGGACTGCACCGTCGGGCCCTTTGCGCGGCTGCGTCCCGGCACCGTGCTGGCCAAGGCCGCGCGTATTGGCAATTTTGTCGAGACCAAGAACGCGCAGGTGGGTGAGGGCAGCAAGATTAATCACCTTAGCTATGTTGGCGATGCGACGCTGGGCAGCAACGTGAATATCGGCGCGGGCACCATTACCTGCAATTACGACGGGGTGAACAAATCCCGCACCGAAATCGGCGATAATGCCTTTGTCGGCTCAAACACCTCGCTGGTGGCGCCGGTGTCGGTGGGCCAATCGGCCACTGTGGCCGCAGGCTCGACCATCACCGGCAATATTGCCGACGGCGAACTGGGAGTGGCCCGGGGCCGACAGCGTAATATACGGGGCTGGAAGCGCCCCCAAAAGCGCTCCTGACAGCGACCAATAGAAGGCAGTAATTATGTGTGGAATCGTCGGGGCAGTCGCCCAGCGTGACGTGGCCGATATTCTGTTAGAGGGCCTGCGCCGCCTGGAGTATCGCGGTTATGACTCGGCCGGCATGGCGGTGATTTCCCCCGAAGGCTACAACGATCGCCGCAAGCGCGTGGGCAAGGTCGAGGCGCTGGCAGAGGCACTGAAAGCGCAGCCGCTGCCGGGGCGCATTGGGGTGGCGCATACCCGCTGGGCCACCCACGGCGAACCCTCCGAAGTGAACGCTCACCCCCATAATTCGGGCAAGCTGTCGCTGGTGCACAACGGCATTATCGAAAACCACGAAGCCCTGCGCGCGCGCCTGCGCAAGCTGGGCTACGAGTTTGTCTCGGCCACCGACACCGAAACCATCGTGCACTTGGTTCACCATTACTACCAGCAGCAGCGCGACCTGCTGGGCGCGGTCAAACTGGCCGTGACCGAGCTGGAAGGCGCCTACGGCCTGGCGGTGATTCACGCCGATCAGCCCGATAAATTGGTGTGCGCCCGCAAAGGCAGTCCGCTGGTGATTGGCATTGGTATTGGCGAAAACTTTATCGCCTCTGACCAGCTCGCATTGCGTCAGGTCACCGACCGCTTTGTGTATCTGGAAGAGGGCGATATTGCTGAAGTCAGCGCCGGTCATTACCGCATCTGGGATGCCCAGCAGCAGCCGGTGGTGCGTGAAGTCAGTCAGATTGATACCGCCGCAGAGTCGGCGGATCGCGGCCACTACCGCCACTATATGCTCAAGGAAATCTACGAGCAGCCGATGGTGATTCAGCGCTCGCTGGCGGCGCGTCTGGGCAGCAAGAAAATTCTGGTCGAAACCCTGGGCGCCCGCGCCAATGAGTTGTTGTCGACCGTGTCGTCGGTGCAGATTGTGGCCTGTGGCACCAGTTACCACGCGGGTATGGTCGCCAAGTATTGGATTGAAGGTGTGGCGGGCGTGCCCTGCCGCGTCGAGGTGGCCAGCGAATTCCGCTACCGTAAATTCAAGGTGCAGGAAAATACCCTGTTCGTGACCATCAGCCAGTCCGGTGAAACGGCCGATACCCTGGCGGCGTTGCGTCTCGCCAAAACATTGGGTTACTCCGCCAGTCTGGCAATCTGTAATGTAGCGCTCAGCTCACTGGTGCGCGAATCCGATATGTACCTGATGACCGAGGCCGGGCCGGAGATCGGTGTGGCATCGACCAAGGCGTTTACCACACAGTTGGTGGCGCTGCTGCTGCTGACCGTCGCGCTGGGTCGCCATCACGACCTCAGCGAGTCCGACGAGGAAGCGATTGTTGCCGCGCTGCACCGCCTGCCCGTTCAGCTCGACGAAGCCCTTGCGCTGGACAGTGCGATCCAGCAGATGTCCGAAGCCTTTGCCGACAAGCATCACGCCCTGTTCCTCGGGCGGGGTGCACAGTGGCCAGTGGCGATGGAAGGGGCACTCAAGCTCAAGGAAATTTCCTATATCCACGCCGAAAGCTATCCGGCGGGTGAACTGAAGCACGGCCCGCTGGCACTGGTCGACAGCGATATGCCGGTGATTGCGGTGGCACCCAACGACGAGCTGTTGGAAAAACTGAAATCCAATCTGCAGGAAGTGCAGGCGCGCGGCGGCCAGTTGTTTGTGTTTGCCGACAAGGCAGCGGGCTTTGAAGCCGCGGATGGCCTGCAGATTATTGAACTGCCCCACGTTATCGATATTGTCGCGCCCATCCTCTATACCCTGCCGCTGCAATTGCTCAGCTATCACGTGGCGATTCTGAAAGGCACCGACGTCGACCAGCCCAGAAACCTGGCCAAGTCAGTGACGGTTGAGTAAGCGCCTACTATCGGTAGTGTTTCCTTTTTATAAGGCTTTGTAGGGTGAGGAACACGTACGGCGCAGTGCATGCTCATCTTAGAAGTTTCACTGCCGGTGTATACTGAATAGTTGCGAACGTCCGCTGACTCGATAAATCCCGTGAATGCGCGGGATTTTCCCTGCTTATTGTATTGGTGTCGCTTATCGCTATAGTAGCGCCTATCCTTGTGACCCCCTCGTGCTGTATGCCTGCAGTGCTTGCGGAGCCTCTACGCTACCGTTGACCAAACAGGAGAAGAATTCATGACCCAGGAAGTAGTTGTATTAAGTGCGGCCCGTTCGGGTATCGGGACCTACGGTGGTGGCCTGAGCGGCATTGAGCCCCATGAGCTGGGCGGCCAGATCATGAAAGCGGCGATTGATCGCTCTTCTGTGGATCCGCAACACATCAATTACGTGACCGTCGGTAACTGCATTCCCACTGATTCCCGCTACGCCTACGTGGCGCGTGTTGCTTCCATCCAGGCTGGCCTGCCGATGGACTCGGTGGCGATGGGTGTAAACCGCCTGTGCAGCTCTGGCCTGCAGGCCATTGTGACCACCGCGCAGAACATCATGCTGGGCGACTGTGACTACGGCATCGGCGGCGGCGTGGAAGTCATGTCGCGCAGCGCCTACCTGTCCCCCAGCATGCGCAACGGCGCGCGCATGGGCAATGTCGAAATGCTGGACGCAATGACCTCGGCGCTGACCGATCCTTTTGGTGTCGGCCACATGGGCATCACCGCCGAAAACCTCGCCGAGAAGTGGGGCATCAGCCGCGAAGAACAAGACGCCTTTGCCGCAGAATCCCACCGCCGTGCAGCCGCTGCCATTGAAGCCGGTTACTTCAAAGAGCAGATTGCGCCGGTGACCCTGAAAACCCGCAAGGGTGACGTTATCTTTGACACCGACGAGCACGTTAAGCCGGGCACCACGGCTGAGACGCTGGCTAAACTGCGTCCGGCCTTCAAAAAAGACGGCACCGTTACAGCGGGCAACGCCTCCGGTCTGAATGACGGCGCGGCCTTCATGGTACTGGCCTCGGCGCAAGCGGCTGAGAAAGCGGGCCAAAAACCCATCGCGCGCGTTGTCTCCTACGCGGTAGCGGGCGTACCGAACCACATCATGGGCGAAGGCCCGATCCCGGCCACCATCAAAGCGCTGAGCAAGGCGGGCCTGTCTGTGGCAGATATGGACGTGATTGAGTCCAACGAAGCCTTTGCCTCCCAGGCGCTGGCGGTTGCCAAAGGCTTGGAGCTGGATCTCAGTAAAACCAACCCCAACGGCGGCGCCATCGCTCTGGGCCACCCAGTCGGCTGCTCCGGCGCGTTTATCGCCACCAAGGCGATTTACGAACTGCAGCGCACCGGCGGTAAGTACGCGCTGGTCACCATGTGCATTGGCGGCGGTCAGGGTATCGCGGTTATTTTCGAGCGCGTGTAAGCGCCTTTGCGGCGGCCACTCGGCCGCCGTGTCCCCCCATTTTTCCTGTCGGCCTCTGCCATAACGACTCTTCTCAGTCGTTAATTTTTGTATCGTTGCCTCCCTGTTTTGACGGTGTTACCGAAAACCAAGCAGCTAACGGAATAATTATTTCGCGTTACGTTGCTGGCAACTTGTGTAATCACGTTCCCTACTTGTTCTAACACTTTTGTTATTTATCGTGACATTTTCTGCACGAGTCGCTGCTGATGTCACTTATAAAACCGCCGCTATGTCACTCTAACGATCGTGGTTGTTCGTAAAACTACGTATGCCAATAGTGGTTACAGGTCAATAACTTGTGCCCCGCCTGAACACAAGCAGCCGCCGGCAAATGGCGGCTCGAATAAATCCATAGATTGCGGGCAGGGAGAAGCAAAATAATGAGAAACATGATGGGGACGCCGCGGTTGTTGGCCGCGGCGATATTGGCTGCGCCGATGGTCCAGGCTGCCGAGTCGGGTGCTTATGCATTGGAAGAGGTGGTGGTAACCGCGCAGAAGAAAGCCGAGTCTTTGCAGGATGCGCCTATTTCATTGACGGCCTTTGGTCAGCAGGAGCTGGAGACCAAGGGCATTAACAGCCTGTCGGATATTGGCGCGAATGTGCCGAGCATGAGCATTCAGCCGTTTCCGATTAACAACGCCACACTGCGAATTTTCATTCGCGGTATTGGTATTTCCGATGCGCAGATTACCCAGGACCCGCCGGTCGGCGTGTACATGGACGGGGTGTATATTGCCCGCTCCACCGGCACCGCGCTGGATGTGGCCGACCTGGAGCGCATCGAAATTCTGCGCGGCCCGCAGGGCACGTTGTACGGCCGCAACACGACCGGTGGCGCGGTGAACCTGGTCACACGCAAGCCCAGCACAGAGGCCTTGGAGTTTGAGCAGAAGTTCACAGTAGGCGACCGCAGCCTGTTTACCTCCAAGACCTCGGCCAATATTCCCGTAACCGACACGCTCGCGGCCAAGCTGGCATTCATGACGACACAGCAGGACGGTTTTATTGAGAACACCGGGCCGGGCGGCGACTATGGCGACCGCGAGGTACAGGGTTACCGCCTCGACGTGCGCTGGGATGTCAACGAGACCATGACGCTCGATTATGCCTACGACCGCTCAGAGCTGGATTACTACAACACCAGTTATCAGGCGGTGACCCGGCCGCTGGGTGACAAAGGTCAGGCCGAGCCGATTAAAGAACATGCCAGTGAGCAGACAGTTTACAGCAGTCGCCGCCTGGACAAGATGGCGACCGGCAAGCCACTGGAAGAGTCCAATACAGAGATTACCGGCCACGCGCTGACGTTCACCGCCGGTTTCGATGGCGGCGAATTCAAGTACATTGCGGCCTACCGGGAGTTGAGTGATGCGTCCTACGCCGATATTGGCGGTGGTGCCGGGTCCACCGAGTTTCGTCTGGATACGCACCGCTACAAGGGGCAGGCAACAAACGATGAGTGGACGCCCTTGGTAAAACCGCTGGTTACCCAGCGTCAGCGCTCCCACGAGCTTCAGGTGTCTGGCGATGCCTGGGATTCGCGTCTGGAGTATCTGGTGGGTGCCTATTATTTCAAAGAACGCGCGATCGAAGACAACTCGCCGCTGCACCACCAGTTGAGTGCTGATGCCCGCATTCCGGGGGTGCCGTTCCGGGTGCACGTGGTGAACCTGCTGTCGCAGCACTATGAGATTGAAAACGAGGCGATGGCCTTTTTCGGTCAGGCGACCTGGACGCCGAATGTGCTGGAAGATCGCCTGCAGCTGACATTTGGTGCGCGCCATTCCCGCGATAAACGCTCGGCCATTAAAAACCAGACCGACCTGAATATTGCCGAGCTTTACGGTCTTGCCCTCGACTTGCCCTGGGGCACCATCGACCAGAGCGATCCGGGGCGGCAATTCGACGATGTGGAAGCCTCGAAGAAGTTTGACGATAACTCCTTCAGCTTCGTGGCCGAGTACGACCTGACCGACAGTATCAATCTGTACGGCAAGGTCAACGAAGCCTACAAGAGCGGTGGTTTTAATACCCGCGATCCCCAGCGCGATGGCAATCAGGGTCCGGCCAGTGACGGCATCGACTATGGCTTCGGTTTTGTCGACGGATTTGATGAAGAGAAAGTGCGCTCCATGGAACTGGGTATCAAGAGCGAGCTGATGGATCGCCGACTGCGCATCAACGCCGATATCTTCAAAAGCGTCTACAGCGACATGCAGCTGAACTTCATTCTGGACGGCACCGTTGCCGATACCAAAATCACCAATGCGGGCGAAGCGGAAATGCAGGGGCTGGAAGCGGATATCACCTTTATGGCGACCCGCAATCTGCTGCTGATGCTCAACTACGCCTACCTCGATGCCGAAGTCACCAAGGCGCGCGATGTTAACGGCCAGGATGTGAGCGATCAGTTTGTGTTCTTTGCGGCACCGGAGCAGAGCTATACCGCCGTTGCCGACTGGACCATTGCCGATGCCGACTGGGGACGTTTGGGTCTGAACGTCAGCTACAACTACATGGATGAGCGCAACGGCGGCTCACTGGCGTCAAATGTGAAAAACACCCGGCTGGAGGCCTATGGCGTTTGGAATGCTCGCCTGGGTCTGAACGAGATGCCGCTGGCGGGTGGCATGCTGTCCGTCGCGGCCTGGGGTAAAAATCTGCTGGATGAAGAGTACGCGATCAGCGCTATCGACAATCAGCCCCAAGCCGACCGATCTGTGCTGTGGGGAGATCCGCGCAGCTACGGGGTAGACCTGATCTACCGCTACTGAGCTGAACTGGGTGTCCTTCACCCTCTTGCCGCCTGCGGGCGGCTTTTTTGTCTCTGCGCTACGGCCCTCTCCTCCATATGCCGTATTCCACCCGGCGGGGTCTTTCCCGCATGTTCTATGCTTGCACCGGCGTTCAACGCTGCGAATACATAATAATGGAGAATAACGATGCACCTGGGTTTCAGTTCCATGAACACGGTCCACGATCCTCGTCCGGCGGATCTGGCGAAAATCCTCGAAGAGGCCGGTTTCGAGTCGCTGTGGTACGGCGAGCACAGCCACATCCCCATGTCGCGTAAAACGCCCTATCCCCCCGGCGGAGAATTGCCCGAGCCCTACAAGGAAATGATGGACCCCTACATCTCGTTGATGGAAGCAGCTGCGGTAACCAGCAAGCTGAAACTGGGTACCGGCATTGCGCTGCTGCTGGAGCGGGAGCTGCTGTCCCAGGCCAAGACCATCGCAACCCTTGACCGTCTGTCTGAGGGGCGCCTGATCATCGGCACCGGGGTGGGCTGGAATGAAGAGGAATTCGAAAACGCGACAAAGCTGCCGTGGAAACGCCGTTATCTCGGTCTGAAAGAAACCGTCGCTGCCACTCGTGCGCTGTTCCGCGACGAGGCGCCGGAATACCACGGTGAGCTGATCGACTTCGATCCAGTGTGGTTCGAGCCGAAGCCCGTGCAGGCCGGTGGTCCCAAGTTTCTGTTCGGCGCAATGGGGCCGCTGGGCACCAAGCACGCCGCCATGTGGGCTGATGGCTGGATGCCCGTCGACGTGGTGATGCCGGATGTGGGCGAGGGCATTGCTGCCTTTCATCAGGCCGTAAAAGACTTCGGCCGTAACCCCGACGACGTGGAAATTACCATGGTCGCGATGGGCGAGATCACGGCCGACTTGCTCAAGCGCTACCGTGATTTGGGTATCCACCGCGTGAACATCGGTGTCGGCATGGAGAACTGGAACAAGCCCGAGATCATCATGCCGATGATCGAACAGTTCTCGAAAATCATCCCCGAGCTCTAGTCATACTTTTCCGCCGGGCGCGCTCTGCCCCCGGCTTTCGTTTTTTCGCTGGGGCACCGTTGGCAACAGTGGCGACCTGAAGCGCTTCGTGCACTACACTTTGTCCGGACAACTACTCTCTGGGGAGAGGAAACCATGAGTAACCTGGGCCGGGTGTGTGAACAGGATGGTGCGGTTCACGATGGCGGTGACCGCATCGAGATGGTTCTCGATGGCAAGGAGAAAGCACTGGGCGGTTTTTCCGTGCGTCGGGTGCTGCCGAGTGTGCGGCGCAAACTGGTGGGGCCGTGGATCTTCTTCGATCATATGGGGCCGGCGGATTTCCCCGCCGGGCAGGGGGTCGATGTGCGCCCGCACCCGCATATCGGTATTGCGACGGTGACTTATCTGTTTGAGGGCGAGATGCTGCACCGGGATTCACTGGGCAGCGAGCAGCGGATTCGTCCGGGTGATATCAATCTGATGGTTGCGGGCCGGGGTATTGTGCACTCCGAGCGCCAGCGCCCGGAAGTGCTGGCGGCTCCCCAGCGCATGCACGGACTGCAACTCTGGCTGGCGCTGCCCATTGGGCAGGAAGAGATTGATCCGGCGTTTTATCACTACCCCGATGCTGATATCCCCGCTGTTGATGTTGGGGGAGTGGCGGTGCGGGTGATGATGGGCAGCGCCTACGGGGTGACCGCGCCGGTGAAAACCTACGCAGAAACCCTGTACCTGGAAGCGCGGCTTGAAGCCGGTCAATCATTGGTATTGCCTGAGGCGGAGGAGCGTGCGGTCTACGTGGTGGAAGGGTCACTGACAGTTGGGGATCGTCATCTGCCCCAGCACAGCATGGCGATTCTCCGGCCCGGCGAGCAGTGTGTGGCGGCGGAGGAAGAGAGTCGGCTGGCATTGATCGGTGGCGAGTCCTTCGAGAAACGCTACATCGACTGGAATTTCGTTTCCAGCCGCAAAGAGCGGATTGAGCAGGCCCGCGACGACTGGCGCAACGGGCGCTTTCCCTCTGTACCGGGTGACGATGTCGAGTTTATTCCTCTGCCGGAATAGCCTTCAGTCCAGCGACAGGGGTTCAGGCTGCACCGGCCTGATGTGCAGTTTGTCGCTGCCGGCCATGATGCCTTCGTCCACTTGTTGGCGGAGGCGCTCCAGGTCACGGCGGCGAATGTCGGCGATAATGCGGCTGGCGAGTGCCTCGTCGGCGCCCATGCCGATCAGGGTTTGGCGGCTGAGCGCCAGTGCCGATTCAAAGCACTCCCGCACGCTGAAGTCGGCGTTCAGGGCTTTCAGCTCGATGGAGTGCAGGCGGTCGTAAGAGCGTACATAAACCCGCGCCTCCGGGTTCTCCTTTTTCACCAGTTCCACTATTTGACTGTTGCGCTGCGGGTTGTTGGTGGCGATCACCACGGCCTTCACATTGGCAATGCCCGCCGCCCGTAAAATCTCCCGGCGGCTGCCGTCGCCAAAGTGCACTCTAAAGCCAAAGCGGCGGGCGTCTTCAATGCGGCGACTGTCATTGTCCAGCGTGACCACTTGCAGGCCGTTGGCAAACAGCGGTTGCGAGACCATCTGCCCGAAGCGGCCAAAGCCGATAATCAGCACGCTGCCGACGGCGTCGGAGTAATCCTCTTCGGGGTCGCCGCTACGCTGCTGGCGCAGTAACAGCGGCAGCAATTTATCGGTGAGCCCGGCCAGTGCCATGGATACCGAGATGATGCAGATCAGCACCGATGACAGCTCGGCGCCCAGCAGCCCGGTTCCTGCGGCGGCGGCAAACAGCACAAAACCGAATTCACCGTGTTGGGACAGCCCCAGCGCGGTGCGCACCGAGGTATTGTGTTCGCTGCCAAACCATCGCGTGACCGCGTACAGGCCCAGGGCTTTCAGCGCCATCGCCAGCGGCGCGGCGGCGACAATAATCAACGCGTTGTCGAGGATGGTCTGAATATCGAGCGACAGACCGACGGCCATAAAGAACAGGCCGAGAAACAGCCCGCGAAAGGGTTCGATATCGGCTTCGATCTCGTGGCGGTAAGAGGACTCTGCCAGCATCACACCGGCGAGAAAGCTGCCCATCGCATAAGACATGCCCGCGACATCCATCAGCAGTGCGGCGGCGATGACAATGCCCAGGGCGGTTGCCGTCATAATTTCCGGCACGCCAGACTTGGACAGCAGGCTGAACATCGGGCTCAGCAAATACCGTCCGGTCAAAATCAGCAGCAGAATGGCAAGCAAGGCAATACCAATATTGGCAGCGCTGTCGGCCAGACTGAGCGAGTCGTTGGCGGGGGCCAGCAGCGCTGCCAGCAGCAACAGCGGTACGATGGCCAAATCCTGAAACAGCAGGATGCTGAAGGCCTTGCGGCCGTGCAGGGTATTGCGCTCGCGACGCTCATCCAGCTGCGTCATCACGATGGCGGTGGACGACAGCGCCAGGCCCAGGCCGACAATAATGGCGGCGGTGGGCGCAATCCCGCACAGCGCTGCGGCAACCGCGAGCAGTGCGCCGCAGCCCAACATTTGTGCGAGACCGAGTCCGAAAATATCGCCGCGCATTTGCCACAGGGTCTGAGGCTTCAGCTCCAGACCAATAACGAAGAGGAACAGCACTACGCCGAATTCGGAGAAGTGCAGCAGCTCTTCAGGGTGTTCAGAAAAATTGCCCGCATAGGCAAGGTTGACCACAATACCGGCTAACAGATAGCCGAGAATGGTGCCCAGCCCCAGCTTCTTCATCAGCGGGGTAAACAGGCAGGCCGCTGCAATCAGCGACAGGGTTTGCCAGAAGAGCAGTTCGAGGTGGCTAGGTTGGTAGTCGATCACGGGCGCGTCCTGAATGTAGGGTGGTGGGCTGGTGGGGGAAACGCAAAGTAAACAGGGTAGAAGTGTAGCCCGAGTACTGCCTCAGGGAGGCCGAATGAAAGCCGCAATTGTAGAAAAATTTGGTGAACTGCCGCACTACGGCGAGTTTGATGTGCCTCAGCCGGGTGATGGCCAGCAACGGGTATGGGTGAAAGCGGCGGCGCTGTCGCAACTGGTGCGCGCCCAGGCGGCGGGTCGTCACTACAGCAGTGCACAGCCGCCACTGGTGCCGGGGGCGGATGGTGTGGGTGTGCTGGAAAATGGCCAGCGGGTGTACTTCGCCTTTCCAGCGCCGCCGTTTGGCAGTATGGCAGAACAGGTGGTGGTGGACAGCGGCAATATCGTGGCCTTGCCGGACCACCTCGATGACATCACCGCAGCGGCGATGGCGAATCCCGCCATGTCTTCCTGGGCGGCGCTGGTGGAACGGCTGAATTTTCAGCCCGGACAGCGGGTATTGGTCAACGGTGCCAATGGTGCGTCGGGAAGGCTGGCGGTTCAGATTGCCCGCCATCTCGGCGCCGAACACATTGTGGCAACCGCGCGCTCACGCTCGGCGGAATCCGAACTGAAAGCGCTGGGCGCCGATGCCTTCATCAGCTTGGAACACCCCCACGACGAATTAACAGCCGCGTTCCAAGCGGTGCTCGCCGAAGGTATGGATGCCGTACTGGACTACGTTTGGGGGCCATCGATGGAAGCGCTGCTGGCGGCACTGCCGAAAGCCCGTGGGCGCGCGGCAGCGCCGCCGGTGCGAATCGTGAATATGGGCTCTCTGGCGGGGGAGCAGATTAGCCTCAAGGCGTCGATGCTGCGCAGTGCAGACCTGAAGATGATGGGCAGTGGCCTCGGCAGTGTTTCCCAAGCGGGTCTGCTGCGCAGTATCGCGGCCGCCTTTGCCGCCGCAGAAACGGCTGGACTGAAGATTGCAACCCAGGTTTTGCCTCTGGCTGAGGTTGCGCAAGCCTGGCGGATAACCGGACCCGAACGCGTGGTGCTGCGACCCTGACAGCGGCAGCGTATCCCCAATATAGGGGTTTCTTGGTGTTATAGCGCTGCTATGATGATTTTTTACCCTCCATAAAGGACCCTGCCATGACCCGCCTTGAGGACAAGCTACTTAAGGGACTGACCCTCCTGGCTTTCGCTCTCATTTCGGCCTGTGCCAGTTTCTCGCCGTATACCACCGCCGCTAATCAGGGCGATCTCAGTTTTATCGACAGCTATCTAGCCGAGGGTGGTGAGGTGGATCAGCGCGACGGCTTTGGCAATACCGCGCTGTATCAGGCGGCCAAGACCGGGCAGCTTGCCGTGCTTGAGCGCTTATTGGAGGCGGGTGCCGATCCGGGGCTGACGGTCGGTGAGCAGGGGGATACGGCATTATTGGCCGCGGCGGCTTCCACGGTGGATGGTGACAAGATGGTTGCCGCCCTGCTGCATGCGGGTGCGAATGCCGAACAGAGCGACATTTCCGGGGTCACGCCGCTGTGGTCAGCGGTGGAGGCGAACAACCTCGATGCTGCTCGCCTGTTGATCGATGCCGGTGCGAACCCCAATGAGATGGTGCACGGCTATACCCCGCTGATGCTGGCGGCGCATAACAAGTACAGCGATATGGTGAAATTGCTGCTGGTGCGCGGAGCGGATGTAGATGTGCTGAGCGATGGCGTAGAGGTGGGCTACAACGCGCTGTACTTTGCGGTTGAGCTGCGTCACTGGGAACAGAAAAGTGGCTGGCAAAGTGCCACGCCGCTGGGTCGTGTCAGCAAATACTATGATGGCAGCAATGGCGCAAATGCCATTTTCCTGCTCGACCAACAGCAGAAGGTGGTGGATATACTGCTGGCGGCGGGCTCTGACCCCGACGCGACTCGGGGGGAGTGGACGGCACTGACCCGTGCGGCGCGGCAGGGCGCTGATGCCTCGGTGGTTGAGGCGCTGCTGTTGGCCGGGGCCAATCCGAATTTGAAGTCGCGGGAAGATTATTCGCCGCTGTATCTGGCAGCGGGCTGGAATCGCGCGGCGCAGGTCGATGTCTTGCTGGCCTTGGGCGCGGATGTGGATCTGGGCAATGACAACGACAATGAGACGGCGATTTACAATGCGGCGAACAACGGCCACCTGGAGCCGGTAAAAAGTCTGCTGGCGGCAGGTGCCGATGTGAATATCGCTGATGGCAAGGGCTTCACCGCGTTGTACCTTGCCAGCTATGACGGCTATACCGAGGTGGTGCAGTACCTGATTGCGGCGGGTGCCAACATGGATACCCGCAGTGGCAAAGGGGGCTGGAGCCCGCTGCATACGGCGGCGGATAAGGGCAAAGAGGGTGTGGTCCGAGAGCTGATAGCCGCCGGTGCTGATGTCAATTTCCGCAGCAGCGGGGATTACTCCGCCATGTATTACGCCGCAAAATCCGGCAAGAAGGCCGCTGAAGATATCATTAAAATGCTGGCGGTGGCCGGTGGCGATGTGAACGCGCGCTGCAACGGCTACTATCCCCTGCACATGGCGGCCGATAACGGTTACTACGACGTTGTTAAAACACTGCTGCAATACGGTGCCAATCCCAATCTGCGTGACAAGGACGACGATTCGGCGCTGGATATCGCCATGCGTCACGGCTACCAAAAAACCACCAACTACATACAGCAGTACGGCGGGCAGACCAATTCCTACAGCAAGTCCTCCGGCGGCGGCGACATGTTCGGCAAGATTTTCGCTACCGTTGCTATTGGGGCTATCGCGGGCAGTGCCGATATTCCAATAGAAAACTCTCTCGATATTATGGGCGCCGCCGTGGGAGATATCTGGGTGGACGATGGTCAGGGCAGTCGGCTGGCGACCATGCAGCAGCAAATGGCGCAGGGCACTTATCAAATCAAAGATCCGGCGCTGCGCAGTCTGGCGGAAACCCGCATGCAGTTAGAAAAACAAAACCGCGACATTCAGCAGCAGGTCGCGGCCTATAACGCCGAGCAGAAGCGCCGTCAGGAAGAGCACCGACTGGCGATGGCGCAGCGACAGGCGGAATATGCCGAGCAGAAAGCGGCCTACGAACAGCGCCAGCGCGAAGCCGCTATTGCCCGGCAGGAAGCGGCTCGCGCTGCGGAGCAGGCCCGGCGCGACGCGGAAATTGAGCGCCAGAAACAGCGTGCCGAGGAGCAGGCGCGCCGTCAGCAGGAAGCCGATGACGCCCGGGAGCGGGAGCTGGCAAGACGTGCCGCCGAAGCCGCAAAACCCAAGCCCCTCAGTGGCAGTATTCGCAGCGGCCGAATGAATGAGGGTGAAGGCGCGGATTGCGACTGCGAAGGCACGCTGACCATGCAGAGCTTCAGTGTGGGTAGCTGCCAGGTGTCCTCGCTGGTTGTGGCCTATGAGGTCAGCCATTTCTTCGGTGAGCCCACCGTTAACGGGAAGTATAAATGGCAGACCAGTGGCGCCGATGATGATTGTCTGCCCAGCGACTTTAATCTCTGGCTGAAAATCCAGAACGGCGATGCCTACGGCTACATCGAAATCGATCCGGCCATTCCGCGTGCGGGTGCGGTGTCCTATTCGGGGACATCGGGCAGCCCCAACTGGGACAGCTTTATCTGCGGCTATCAAGGGGGTAAAGCGACAGCCTGTTTCGATGCAGCCAGCGCGAAAACGCTCTATAAACACGGGCGCATTGTCGGCGTGGAGGCATCACACCAGTGAGTGGCGATCCGATACCGTATGCACCGAGGCGCTGCCGGTTTCTGGATATCTGGGAGCTCGGCGACTGGCAGCTAAAGGTCTATGGCATTGTCTATGACGACGCGCCACTGTCCCCCGATCTGGTAGCGGCGGCCCGGCAGTTGGCTGAGGAGCGGCTGGCCCTGTCCGCCGAGCAGACGGGCCACTACAAGGTGGGATTTGTGGGTGTTCATCAGGGAAAAACATCCCACTTTGTTTTCGTAGACTGGTGGGCGGACAGCAACGAACTGCATCACCATGTGTATGTTGCGCCCCTCGATGCGCCGACGGCGTTCAGCTACACCAGCCCATCAGGCTTGATTGCCTGTGTGTGGGATTTGGAGTTGATGGCGTTTGAGCGAAAGGCCTGGGTGCACACCGCGATGTCACCGCAGGGCGATATCGCCGCGTATCTCAATCGTCACTTTAACGGTGATCTGTGAGGCGGTGTTTTGTAGGGCAGTGTTTTGTAGGACAGGGCTCAGTGGTCATCCGCTGAGGCCGAAAACTCTTCATCCATACGCATAAACATATAGACGCCCATCCGGTTTTCCTCGTCTGAGAAATTGTCGGTAATGCGTCGAATCACCTCACAGGCGCTGGCGATCATGGTTTTGCAGTGCTGTTTACCCGCAGGGGTCATGGTGACCAGTTTTTCGCGACCGGAGTTCGGGTCTTCGGTCAGCTCGATATAGTGCAGGGGCTCTTTCGCGAGTGCGCGCAGGGCCTTGGAGACACTGCTGCTGGTAATGTCGTACCAGTTGGTCATCAGCCGCACAATGTCCTTGCGGCTGATCGACGTTTCACCACTGCGCTGCATCTCTGAGCGCAGTATCCACATGATGACGGTCTGGTGGCGATCCAGTTGCCCGCAGCTCATCAATCCGGCTTCTATCTTCATGCCAATAGAGAAGTGGATGGGATAGAAATAATCCAAAAACATCTCTGGAGCATTGGCGCTGGTGGCCGGTACATCCTCGAATTTTTGCCATTCCTTGTCCAATTTTATCTCCAACGCACTGATTTTAAGCGCATTTTTAACCTGGAAACTGTTTTTGTCAAGAATAATGTCTTTGTAACGACTGTTGTGTTTTATTAATAGTGTCGAGTTGACACTGTTTCTAAAAGAAAATAATATCGCCTCAACAATAACAAACAGAGACGGTATTTCTGGTGGATGCTTCATCGCTTCATGCTGCGTATACAGGCCTGAAAAAGGGCGTGGCCAAAACGCCATACCCGACGGCGGCCCTGCGTCGTGACCGGCTGCGGCGGCTCAAACAATTGCTGGTGGAAAACGAGCAGGCGTTCTGTGATGCCCTGTCGGCAGACTTCGGTTATCGCTCGGCGGATCAGTCCCGCTTCGCGGATATCACCACTACGATCAAATCGGCGAATCATGCGCTGGATAATCTCGGCTTCTGGATGCAGCCCCAACGCCGCGTGGCGGACCTCAGCCTGCGCCTCGGCGGCGCTCGATGCCGCGTGCACTATCAGCCCAAGGGTGTGATCGGCATTGTCAGTCCCTGGAATTTTCCGGTGAATCTGGCGCTGTCGCCCTTGGTAAGTGCGCTGGCGGCAGGCAATACGGCCTATATCAAACCCTCAGAGCTGGCTCCGCGCTGTGCAGAAGTATTGGCTGAAGGCGTTCGCCAGCACTTTTCGCCCGACGAGGTGAACGTGGCCTGCGGCGATGCCGACGTGGCCCGCGCGTTTGTGAGCCTGCCTTTCGATCACCTGATTTATACCGGCGGCGAACGCATCGCCAAATCGATCATGCGCGATGCCGCCGACAAACTGACGCCGCTGACGCTGGAGTTGGGTGGCAAGTCGCCGGTTGTCGTGGGTCGAGGCAGCAATTTGCCGCGACTCGCCCAGCGCCTGATGTTCGGCAAGTTCTTCAACGCTGGTCAGGTGTGTATTGCACCGGACTATCTGATGATTCAGCCGGAGCAACTGCCCGTCTTGCTGGATGCCCTGCGGCAGGCGCTGGCAGAGATGGATCGCGCAGCCGGTGCCGACGCCGTGCAGGTAATCAGCGATGCGCACCGGGCGCGCCTCAAGCAGCTTTGCGACGACGCCGAGCAATACGGTGCGACGCTGCACCGCCTGAAACTGGACGGCTCGCCTTACGAGCTCACCGTGGTGGTCGATCCGGGTGAAGATGCCTTGATCCAGCGCGAAGAAATCTTCGGGCCGGTGTTGCTGGTCAACACCCACGCCGACTTCGCCGAGATGCTCGATGAGCTGCAACACCGCGACTCACCGCTGGTGTCTTACTACTTTGGCAGTGCCGACCAGGAATTTGCCCAGCTACGCCAGCACAGCCGCTCCGGCGCGCTGGTGAAAAACGATGTGGTGTTTCAGTACGCCAACGACGACCTGCCCTTTGGCGGTATTGGCAGCTCCGGCATGGGGCGCTATCGGGGCATTGATGGTTTCCGCGAATTTTCCCACGCCCGTGCCGAGTTCCACGCACCGCGTATCGACCTGGCTGCAATGGTGACGCCACCGTTTTCCAGCCTGTTCTCAACTGTTAACAAAATGATGAGGTGGCTATGAGCGCTATCACTGCAGCGCCGCAGAACGCGGCAAGTATTCTCGACAATATGCTGTCGCCGGAATGTATCCAGAATCCCTATCCGGTGTACAAACAACTTCGTGAGCTGGGACTGGTTTACGGGCTGCGCGACTTCCCGCCCGGCACGGTACCCGGTGTCGACACGCCGTTTCCCGCCTGGGTCGTGACGCGTTACGAAGACGTTGATTTCGTATTGAAGAACGCCGATCTGTTTTCCTCGGAAGACCCGATGCAGGCCAATTCCAGCGCCCCGAGTCTGATGCTGGTCAACCATGACCGGCCGCGCCACACCGCGTTGCGCAATCTCGCCAAAGCGGCTTTTACCCCCAAGCGAATTCACGACGATATCGTCGATCGCCTGCGCGCCGACGTGCAGAAAATTGTGCAGGACTGTCAGGGCGAAACCGTCGATTTCATGGAGCGTGTCGCCGGGGTCATTCCCGCGATGGTGATGACCTACCTGTTCGGTCTGCCGCGTGAGGACTACAAAAAGCTGGTCAACTGGGCCAATGCCTTCATGGTGTCGTCGGACTTTACCCCCGAGCAGCGACTGGCCTGCAACGAAGAGCTGTTCCACTACTTCGTCAACAAGGTCGAGCTGCGCAACCAGGCCATCAACAACGGCGAGTCGGTGCCCGACGATCTGATGTCGGCGTTCATTCGCGCCGAGTGTGATGGCGATGTACTGACCAAGGACGAAGTCGTCCTGTTCTGTATCACCCTGGTGGTGGCGGGTGCAGAAACCACCACCTATTTCCTCGGCAACCTGATGGGCGTGCTGCTGGAAGATGCCGAATGGTTTGACCGCCTGAAAGAAGACCGCACACTGATTCGCCCGTTTATGGAAGAGTGTCTGCGTCGTGACGGACCGCCACAGCGCCTGTTCCGCGTGGTGAAGCAGGACTGTGAAATCAACGGCCAGCCGATCAAGGCCGGTGACTGGATTGCTTTCTTCATGGCGGCAGCCAATCACGACGAAAGCATGTTCCCCGAGCCGGAAAAATTCATTATCAACCGCTCGAATATCTCCCGCCATCTCACCTTTGGCCGAGGAATCCATCACTGCCTGGGCGCACCGCTGGCGCGAGTGGAAGCCGAGATCATGCTCAACACGCTGTTTGATAGCTGCGTGGGGCTGGGGGGTTCACTCAGCGAGTCGCGCCGTCAATCCGGCGGTCTGCTGGCCTATGGCTTTGCCTCGCTGCCGGTACGCCTGCTGGCGGAGGGCCAGGCATGAGTGACTGGCAGAATTTTTCCCTGCAGAAAGACGGCGGCCTTTACCGCCTGACGCTGCACACGCAGTGCAAGGGAAATGCCTACAACCGTTTGTTCTGGCAGGAGATGGACAGTCTGCTGGCGGATTTGAAGCACGACAGCGCCTGTCGGGTTCTGCTGATTGATGCCGAAGGTCGACACTTTGGCGCCGGCATGAACGTGGATTATCTGGCCGAGCTGAATGTCAGCAAGGGCGATGATCCGGCCCGTTACAACCACTGGATTCGCGAAAAAGTGCTGTATCTGCAGGCGGTGATCAGCCGCCTGGAAGCACTGCCCATGCCGGTAATTGCTGCGGCGCGCGGCGCCTGCATCGGCGGATCGCTGGCCATCTTTGCGGCCTGCGATCTGCGCCTGGCTGACAGCAGTGCCTTCTTCTCTATTCACGAAACCCAGATCGGCATCATGTGCGATCTCGGCACCATCCAGCGCTTGGCCTGCCTCTGTGGCGAGTCGGTGGCCACGCGAATGTCGCTGACCGGCACCCGTATCGACGCTGAAGAAGCCCTGCGCGTGCAGTTGCTGAGTGCGCCGGCCGCCGCGCCGGAAGCCCTCGACGCTGAGGCCCGGCAGTTGGCTGAGAACCTGATGGCACTGTCGCCGCTGGCCCTGAGCGGGGTGAAGCGCACGCTGATTGAGGGGCGCGACATGAGCTTTTCGGCGTCGCTGTCGATGTCGGCTAGCTGGAATGGCGGCATGTATACCAGCCCGGAAATCCGCGAAGCCATTGCCGCCCAGCGTGAGCGCAAGGCGATGGACTACCGCCCGCTGTATGGGGAGGTCGCGCAATGAGAGTGCTTGTTACCGATCGCCAGCAGCAGTCTGCCGAATATCTGGTGGAGGACTTCCAGGAGTTGTTCGACGAGTTGTCGTCGCAGATGAAGATCGACGCCCTGTGTGGCGGCTGCTGTTCCTGCGCGACCTGCCACGTGTATCTCGACGAGCCCGAGGTCGCCGTTCCGGCAGAAGACCAGGAAAAGGAGGTGTTGGAGGGACTGATTCACCACCGCGATAACAGTCGGCTGCTCTGCCAGTTGGAAGCCAGCCAGGACATCACCGAACTGAAAATTCAGATCGCCCCCGCAGAATAAGGAGAAAATAATGCGTAATCTTGAAGTGACTCAGGAAATCTTCAGGTGCTTCGGCGCCCACGATGTCGACGGCATTGTGGAGCTGCTGCACCCGGAGTGTGTGATCGATTTCTACGGCCCCGAGGTCATCCCCTATGCGGGGCACTACGAGGGGCTGACGGAGTGTCGGGGCTTTTTCGACACCGTGTTGTCCTCGGTCGATATTCATGTTTTCGACGCCGATCAGTTCATCTGCGAGGGCGAGCATGTCGTGGTGGTGGGCAAACTTCGCCTCACCACCAAGCGCGATGGCAGGGAGATTAAGTCGCCGTTTGTTCACGTGATCCACTGTCAGGATGGCAAGTGGAAACACTTCCGCGACTTTATGAATACCGCGGTGGCTCAGGATGCCTTCCGTGAACGTTGAGAACCGCCACCGCCTGGTCTACCACGCCGACCTCGGTCTGTTCCTGTTGCTGGCGACCCCCTGGGTCAACCAGCAGTTGCTGACGCTGATTTTTTCCTTTGGTCAGCAGGAGCTGTATCAGGGCGCTGCCGCCCAAGCCATTACTGTGTTTGTGGGACTGATGGGCGTGCTCGGCTTTGGCCTGAGTTATCTGCGTCTTGGCGTTGATGACAGTCGCACGGTGGTTGCACGCAGTGCTTTGGTCAAAGCGCTGGCCGCGCTGTGGCTGTTCTACGCCTATCTCTGCGGACTCTCTCCGATATTTCTTTTGCTGGCTGCGATGGATGCGGCGGCGTTGCTTTTGTTGCTGTCGAGCCTGCGCCGACGGTAGCCCACAGGACGTGCTCTAACAACTGACGAATAACGATTAAAACAGGGTACACAGACAATGAAGACAAAGACCCGCTTACTGGCGACCTCGGTGTTGCTGGGCTCTGGCGTGATAGCGCCGGTCGCAATGGCTCAAGAGGGCAGTGCTTCCCGTGGCAGCCGCCTGCTGGAAGAGGTGATGGTCACCGCCCAGAAACGCGAAGAAGATTCGCAGGATATACCCATTATGATCAGCGCCTTTGGCGCCGATAAACTCGACGCCTTTGGCATTGAAGCCACCGCCGATCTGCAAAAGATCACGCCGGGGCTGACCTTTACCTATGCCTACGGCTATACCGTTATCTATCTGCGCGGCGTGGGTACGGATGCCTTTCTGCCGAACGCTGACCCCAGCATTGCCACCTACATTGACGGTATTAACATCGGCCCCAGCCAGGGTAAGCAAGATACCCTCGGTGCCGTACAGCGGGTAGAGGTATTGAAGGGACCGCAGGGCACACTGTTTGGTCGGAACGCCACTGGCGGTGCGATCAATATTGTGACGGAAGATCCGCCGGAAGAATTTGTCGGTACCCTGAAAACCGAATTCGGTAACTACAACGCCGAGTCCTATCAGTTGTATTTAGGGGCGCCGATCACCGACAGTATCGGGGCGACGGTCTCCTTGTTCAAAAGCCATCAAGACCTGTACGGGCGCAATGAAATCTTTGGCGAGCCGGGTCCGATGCGCGATGAATTTGCCGAGGGTGCGCGGGTAAAAATTCGCTGGGATATTTCCGATACCTTTAACGCCACCTTGATTGGCTCCTACGGAAACCAGTTCACCAGTAATTCGCTGTCGCAGGAAAATACCCGTCCCTCACCGTTGCTGTTAGCCGGGACCGAGCCGGACGAACTGGATCGTGTCTGGCACAACAATAAGCTGGGCGGTAACTCGACCATGAACGAGCTGTACGGCGGGATTTTCGAATGGCTGCCGGGCCCGGTCGATATCAAGTTTATCTACTCGGAAAACTATGCCGATGTGGATGAAGCCCACTACGATCTCGATTCGACCGAGTTGTCGGAGGCTTACTTCTACAGTGCAGACCAGTTCAACAATCAGAAGACCTATGAACTGCAGATACTCTCCAACGAGGATACCTGGCTGTCGGAGCATATTGAGTGGGTGGCGGGTCTGTATCGTCTGGAAGGTGAGGGCGGTTTCGGCAGTCTTTATCTGACACTGAACGCGGCGGGACTGGCGACCAATCTGATCGGTTTGCCGCTGCCCGATATACTCGGTCCGATTCTGGGGCCGATCATTAATATGACGCCCGATGTGGTATTGGGCAACGGCGGGATTCTGGAGACCGAGTCTAACTCCGCGTATATGCAGGCCACCTGGTTTACAACAAGCTGGCTGAATATTACCGCCGGGGTGCGTTATCAGGAAGAAACCCGCGGTATCACCAACAGCTATCTGGATGTGGTGAATCCGCTGGTCGGTAATCCGCCGAATGAATACTACAAGTCGGGTGACCAGTCGCAGAATATTCGCTTGGCGGATTTCTCTGCGCCGGATCTGGAAGATAAAACCATTTCTCCGCGTATCGCAATTCAGCTTTTCCCGACCGAGAACCTGCAATTGTTTGCGTCGGCGCAGCGTGGCTATAAAAGCCCCACGTATAACATCGTGAACTTCTTTACCGACCCTAACCCGGTTGAGCGCGAAGAAGTCACGGCGTTTGAGCTGGGCTTCAAGTCCGATCTGTTCGACGGTGCGCTGCGCTTGAATGGTGCCGTGTTCAAAACCGAAACCGAAGGCTTGCTGACGGCACTGGTGGCCATTCCCTCAGGGGGTATTGTCAGCTTCCGAAACGCCGGTACTTCTGAAATTGAAGGTGCGGAAGTGGACTTCCAGTGGCAGCCGATGCCCAACTGGAACGAGGGCCTGGTGATTACCGGTGGCGCGACGTATCTCGATGCCTACTACACCGACTATAAAGACGGTGCGGGTTTCGATGACGATACCGGCCTGTATTTCGGCTCCGACAGTCTGCTGGGTGACACCGCACGGGACTTCTCCGGCAACCGGATTGTGCGCACGCCGCGCTTTACCTCCAGCGTATCGCTGAACCAGTTTATCCACGCCGGTGACTGGGGGGCATTCGAGTTCGGCCTGGATTATTACTACAACAGCGGCTACAACACCACGCCGCAGAATTCGCCGTTCTACGAACAGGACCAGTACGAGTTGTGGGATGCGCGCCTGTCGTATTTCTACGATCCGCTAGGCATTCAAATTACCGGCTTTGTTCGCAATGCCAAAGACAAGGAATATACCCAAGCCATGATCCAGCAGGATTTCGGTCGCACCGTGACGCTGGCGCCGCCGAAAACCTATGGGGTGAAACTGAAGTGGGACTTCGACACGCTGTTTTAAGCCGAATTATGTAACGAGTTGAACTAGCGCTTTGCCGGGATCCCTGCGCTGACATATCCCGGTTTTTTTCCCATCATTAATTAATAACAAGAGGAATTGCTATGAACCCCTATCGTCGGACTATTTGCCGTCTCGCATTGGCCGCGTCACTCGCTGCCAGCTCACTGGCTGCTCAGGCGCAGCAGGGTCTGCTGGCTATTTTGCCGATTGGTGGCGAGGCGCCCACGCTGGCAATACTCGACCCGATTGTACAGCCCCTGACGGATGCCGGTGTGCTTCCCCAGGGTGTACAGAATCTCGATTTGCTGATTGGTATAGGGATGGAAGTGCTGACCAATGAGAACGGCCTGATGGATACACTGGGTGGACTCGGTGGTCCGGTGACTGCGCAGTTTGTGCCGGTCTTGGATGTGCTGATGACATCGCCGCTGAGCACTCCCGGTTATCTGTTCTTCGAGGGTGGCACCATTATAGGTCCCAACCTGTCGGTCGTGCCGGTCGAGATTCCGATCGTTAACGCGCCACTGAATTAACCCAACCTCTAGGGTCTTGACGCCAGCACCTCGGTGCTGGCTTTTTTGCGTTTGGTTCAGCGCTACGCAACGCGCTGCAGGCGCCGCGGTGGATTGCGCGGGTAGTTCGGCCCGGTCGGTTCCGACTGGGCCAGCAGATAGGCCTGCACCGCTTCGCGCACGGCTTTATCGCCACCGGCCACTGCCTGGTTGCCAAACAGGCGATTAAATTCCAGCACGTAGGGATGTTCGCCCACCATCGCAATATCAAAACCGGCGTGATTGATATCCAGGCTGCGTGCCAGATGCAGTGCCAGCTGAATGGCCGCGTCGGGTATCGGGCTGTGGTCACTCTGACCGCCCTTGGCGATGTTGTTATAAAAGCCCTGTTCGGCCTGCAGACGCCAGTAGGCGGAAATGACCTCATCACCGACGATCACCACGCGAATATCCCGGTCGATGGGCAGGTATTCCTGCACATAAATCACCTCGCTGCGCTGCAGGTAGGCGTTCCAGTCATCGCGATTATCGATCAACCACACGCCGGCGCCCTGCGAGGCTTTGGGCAGCTTTGCCACAAAGGGCAGCAGCATGTCCTGCCAGGCCTGTTCGGCATGTTCCGGGGTATTCGACAGAATCAGGGTATGGGGCGTGTTGGCGGGCGCGACCAGTTCAAAGGCGCGGCTCATCTCGATTTTATTGTGGCCCAGCCGATAGCTCGCCTCGCTGGGAAACACGCGGGCTTTCAGCCCGTACACCAGCGCGTTGAGTTGCCAGTACTCCGGGTAAAGAACCCAGTCGGCGGCACTGATCTCATCCCGGCAGCGGAACACATCGCCGGGTTTTAAGCACAGCGTGTCGGCAAAACCGAGCGTTCGGAAAACATCAAAAGAAATCCATGCCATGATAGTACACGCGAAATTGAACGGCGGATTTTTAAGCCCAAACCGTCGCGCCGTCAATAGCGGCAAACGGGGAATTTTCCGACGTACCACACGCCCTATTCAGCGGCTCTATTGATCTCAGCGCTGGCACGCGGCTAATTTCAGCCGCTACACTTCTGACTCGTGTTTGATTTTGGAGAGTCGCCTGTGACTGAACCCCGGCACAGCCCTGTGAAATGGCCCGCCTTGCTGGCGGGACCGGCCCTGCTTCTGGTTGCGCTACTGTTGCCGCCACCGGCGGGCATGGCCCCGGCCGCCTGGCTGTGCGCGGGCATGGGCCTGTGGATGGCGGTGTGGTGGGCGACTGAGGCGATTCCCATTCCCGCGACCGCGCTGCTGCCGCTGGTATTGGGGCCGCTGCTGGGCCTGACGACGATGACGGGCGCGGCTCAGCCCTACGCCCATCCCATTGTGTTTCTGTTTATGGGTGGTTTCATGCTGGGGCTGACGATGGAGCGCTGGCAGCTTCACCGCCGTCTGGCATTGGTCATTCTCTGTAAAGTTGGCGGTGAACCGCGCCGCCAGATAGCGGGATTTATGCTGGCTACGGCATTTTTGAGCATGTGGGTCAGCAATACGGCGACCTCGGTGATGATGTTGCCCATCGCGATGTCGGTAGTGGGTCTGCTGCCGCTTGAGCTGGGTGATCAGCGCCGCCGGTACGCGGTAGCCCTGTTGCTGGCCATTGCTTACAGCGCCAGCATCGGCGGCATTGCCACGCTGATCGGCACACCGCCCAATGCGCTGCTGGCCGCTTATCTGCACAGCAGCCACGGCATTGAGCTGGGCTTTGCCCAGTGGATGATGTTGGGCCTGCCGGTATCACTGGCCATGTTGCTGTGCTGCTGGTGGCTGTTGTCCCGAGGGGGCTTTGGCGATATCGAGCGTTACTGCGGCGCCGATATCAGCCGGCGCGCGCTGGCCGATATGGGCGCAATGAGCCGCCCCGAACGCCGTATTGCCGCGGTGTTTGCCATCACTGCCGCGGCGTGGATTTCCCGTCCGCTGATTACCCAGTGGTTGCCGGGCCTGACCGATACCGGCATTGCCATTCTGGCGGGGGTGATGCTGTTTATCCTTCCCGCTGGCAAGGATCACCACCACTTGCTTGACTGGCCCACGGCCCAGCGCCTGCCCTGGGGCGTGTTAATGCTGTTTGGCGGCGGCCTGTCGCTGGCGGCGATGATCGGCAGTTCCGGGCTGGCGGAGTGGATTGCCCAGCAGTTTGCGTTGCTTGAGGCACTGCCGACATTGGCGCTGGTGGTGCTGATTGTGGTGGTGATGATTTTCCTCACCGAACTGACCAGCAATACCGCCACCACGGCTGCCTTTCTGCCCTTGCTTGGCGCCCTGGCGGTGTCGCAGGGTCTGTCACCGATCCTGTTCTGCGCCGCGGCGGCGGTTGCGGCGTCCTGCGCGTTCATGATGCCGGTGGCCACGCCGCCCAATGCCGTAGTGTTTGGCAGCGGCGAACTGGAAATCCGCGATATGATGCGCCAGGGCTTTCGCCTCAACCTGTTGGGGATCGTGCTGGTCTCCCTGCTGGCTTACGGCGTGATCAGTCTGTTCTGGCTGGCCTGAGCCAACAATAACGACAAGGAGTAAATCATGAGTACGCCGCTGGTTTGTATCGCTATTCTCGGCGCCCTGTGTTTTGTACTGGGCTTGAATGTAAGCCTTGCAAGAATGCGGGCGGGGGTGGGTTCCGGTTGCCCGGATGACCCCAAAGACCCGCTGCACAAAGCGGTGCGCGCTCATGCCAATACCATTGAGTACGCACCGGCGCTGATGCTGCTGATATACATTGCCAGCCAGGCGCAGATTGCCAGTTGGGTGATGTGGACCATGGTCGCTGCTACCGCCTGCCGCGTGTTAATCGTGATTGGCATTATCGGCACCCGCAGCCTCGCACGGCCGAATCCCATGCGCTTTACTGGCGCGCTGGGCACCTATATCACCGGCCTGATTCTGGCCGGTGTCGTGTTGAACATGGCCTTTGTGTAGGCCGCTATCAGATGGCGGGTCCTCACGCGCTAAGCGGGCGCTGCCACTGCGGCGATATTGCTGTAAGCGTGCAGCTTAGCGGCGCTGCTGAACGCTATTCTCCCCGTGCCTGCGACTGTGATTTCTGCCGCTTGCACGGCGCCTCGTACCTCTCTGACCCGAAAGGGCAGCTGCGCTTTACAGTGCAGTCGGGGGCGGTGCTGAACCGCTACCGGCAGGGTGCCGGAGAGGCCGACATGCTGCTCTGCGGCCGATGCGGTGTGCTGGTGGGGGCCTGCTATGAGCGTGATGGTAGCTGCTATGGCACTGTGAATGCGGCGGTATTGCCACCGGTATTTGCCGCGCCACAGCCGGTATCGCCCAAGCAGCTGTCGGCGGATGAGAAGACCCGTCGCTGGATGCTGCTGTGGTTTCCTGATGTGGGGATAGGCTAGCGTTGTCTCCCGCCTCCCCTGTTTGGCGAAATTTTGTGGCTATACTCGTTACTTAAAACTTAGCTAATAACAGGGATGGTTATGTATTTCATGTATGTAGATGAAAGCGGTGATTGTGGTTTAAAGAACAGTCCTACCCGATACTTTACCCTGTCTGGTCTTGTCGTTCATGAGTTGAGGTGGAGTGAATTTCTGGAGAGGATAATTGAATTTAGAAAAAGGATGAGGAATAGCTTTGGTTTGCTTATGCGAGAAGAGATTCATTCTGCGCATATGATCAATAATCCAGGAGATCTGGTTCGTATAAAGAGAAATGATCGTCTAACGATTATCAAGTATTTTTTGAATGAAATCGCCGGAATGCCAGATGTGAGTGTCATCAATGTCGTTGTTGATAAAGAAGGCAAGGCGGAAGACTATGATGTTATGGTCAGGGCTTGGGAAGCTTTGATTCAGAGGTTTTCAAACACGATGTCTTATAGAAATTTCTCCGGTCCGGCAAATGCTGATGATAGAGGAATGATTATTCCCGATAATACCGATGTCAAAAAAGTACAGGGACTTCTCAGAAAAATGAGAAAATTTAACCCAGTACCTAATCAAGGCATCTATGGCCGAGGCTACCGAAATTTAACGATTGGAAACTTAGTGGAAGATCCTTTTTTTAAAGACTCTAGAGATTCATACTTAGTACAAGCTGCCGATGTGATTGCTTTTTCACTATATCAAAAGCTTTCACCGTCTTCTTACATTAAGAAGAAGTCAGCACACAGGTTTTTCGACAGGCTTGATCCAGTGCTTTGTAAGGCAGCATCAAGCATGGATCCAGAGGGGATAGTAAGGCTATAAAAAATAAAGGGGCCAAAAGGCCCCGGATGAATCCTACTAGCCGATTGAGTCGACGTTCAGATTCACTTGGAATGCTACCGTTCAGACAGTAAAAGTCAAGTTGGTAGTTGCCTTATCTTTGTAGTAGCTGGATACCTTGTTGTCGGAAAATATAAAAACAAATATTTACAAAAAATATACGCTACCTATAGTCAGGCCCCCTGCTGAAACACCGGCCAAACCTCGCTGATATGCTCGCCGTCGAACACAGCAATATCGCCGAATTGCAGGAAGACAAATTCGCTTTGTGAGGGGCGCAGAAATACGAAGTCATCCCGCTTCAGTTGAACGCTTTCCGACCCGTTGAGCATTTCCTGGTTGGTGGAGCGGCCGAACAAGCTGTTGGTCTGTAAGCCTGCGGGGGATTCCGGTCGGGATTTCCAGTAGCCGCCGTAGGTGAAGAACGTCCGGGCGGTGTTGGGATCCCAGGCAGAGAGCAGACCGGCGGCGCTTTCCAGGCCGGGAATGTGGGTCTTATCCAGCGCCTTGATCACCGGGGTAGCGATAAATGCAGCAGGGACATGGTCGTTGAGGCTGGGCACGTCGAAGTCAGTGGGCATGACCAGCGCCGAGCCGGTGGCGAGTTCGTTACAGGGTGCCGGGCCGCCGAACATCTGTGGCTGGTACATCTGATAGGTTGAGCTGCCACCCGCATTCAGGGTGAGGGTGGCGGGGTCGAAGGCGTCTTTCAGCACGTCCTGCGCAGCGGCGACACAGTCGCGGTAAAAGCCCATGGCCGCCTCCAGCGCCTTCGGTGGGCCGCCGACAATGCCCGGCATTTTCGACACATGGGCCTCGTAGCCCATAAACCCGGAGAAGCTGAGCAGTGGATCAGCCTGCAGTACCTCAATGGCCTTGGCGACGTCCCGAGCGTCGGTGAAGCCGCCGCGGTGCAGGCCGACATCCAGCTCCAGATTGATGCGCATGGGCTGCTGCAAGGCCTGAGCGAGCTGGCGATATTCCTGCAGGCGCTCCGGGCCTTCGATCAGCCACTGCAGTTGCCGGTCGGGCTGAAATACCGAGTCCGCGGGGTGAAACTCATAAAAGCGCTGAGCCATTTTCACCGGCATGGGTTTGCCCAGCAGCAGCTTGGCATCGGGCATGTCCCGGGCCAGCAGGTTGAGAAACGGCTGGTGGAATACCATCACCCGGTCAGTGCCGGTCTGGGCGCGAACGGTATTGATCAGCGGCAGGCTGGGCAGGGATTTGCCGACGATGCGGTAGTCAAAATTGCCGTTGATATGCTGCGTGAGCTTGCCGATATTGCTGTCGAGCCGGGCCTTGTCGATGACCAGTGTCGGCCGGTAGAGACCGGCCTCGGCCAACGCCGCCTGCAAGGCGAGAAAGTAGGGAGTATGCGCACCACCGTGATCGCCGGGACGCAGCAGGGCTCCTCCCGCGATCAGTGCGCCCAGGCCGCCACCGGCCCAGAGTAGGCGGCGACGGCTGGGGTTGCTCGGTGCATCAGACATCGGTAAATACCTTTCGCAGGTGGTCGTTGAGCATCACGCCCTTGGGATCGAGGCTCTGGCGAATATCGTTAAAGTCTTTCCAGCGCGGGTAGCGCGCGGCGAGTGTGGCGGCATCCAGCGTGTGCAGTTTGCCCCAGTGGGGGCGGCCTTCCATCGGCTGGTAAATCGGCTCGATGGATTTGAAGTAAGGCAGGAAGTCTTCTTCGTAGTAGCGGTGGGTCGCCAGCGACGCAGAGGGTCGTTTGTAGAAGGGGCTTAACCAGGCATCATCTTCCTGCACGACGCGGACTTCCACCGGGAAAAACACATCGGGGTGTTGGGTCTCGGCAATTTCACGCACCTTGCGCAGGGCGGGCACGATGGCCTCGCGGGGCAGGTGATACTCCATTTCGTTGAAACGCACCGCGCGATCAGAGGGGTAGATGTTCCACCACCAGTCGACGCTTTCGGTGGGCTCGGTCATGGCCGCCACACTGCTGACCAGCTTGCGGCGCAGGCCGGGCCACCAGGCGGTGTAGTCGCGGAGCTTCTGCAGGTCGCGCACCGAATCATTGTCGGTGTCTTCGCCACGGGGGCTGACCGGCTCGTCGCTGAGGTCGGTGGTAATGACCAGCGCGTAGTCGCAGTGCGGGATGTAGTACATTTCGAAGTTGCGGTGATTATTCGCCAGCTCGTGGAAGTTATCGAACACTTCTTCGATGGGCCGCATCTCGGTGCGCAGCTTGAGCTTGTAGGGCTCGACATTCTTCAGGGTGTATTCGGTGATCACGCCAAGGCTGCCCAGCGAGACGCGGGCGGCATCGAAGATATCCGCATTCTGTTTGCGGCTGCAGTCCAGAATGTCGCCGCGCGGGGTGACCAGTCGCAGCGATTCCACGTAGCTGTGCATGGCCCCAAAGTTGGCGCCGGTGCCGTGAGTGCCGGTGTTGAAGGCACCGGCCACCGTCTGCTGGTTGATATCGGGCATATTAGGCAGGGCCTGCCCCAGTTCATTAAGCTGTCCGGCCAGTTGCCCGAGTTTCACGCCGGCACCGACGCGGGCACGGTTGCCGTCCAGTGCCTCCACCGAAGAGAAGTGGCGTGTTGAGAGAATGCTGCCGTCGGTGGGTACCAGCGCCGTGAACGAGTGCCCGGCGCCCACCGGGCGCACGGTCAACTCGCTGGTTTTCAGCAGCTCTGCCAGCTCGTCCTCGGTTTTCGGACTGAGCCGCGCGGCGGGCTTGGCCTTCTGATAGCCCGACCAGTTCTGCCAGGGAATGCGGCGTGCACTGCTGGCCGCTTTGCCGTCGTTCTCTGCCAAAGCGTGGAGAGGTTTCAGGGTCAGTTGGCCCGCAAACAGGGCCGAGAGCAGACTCGCTCTATTAAAGTCGCGTCGTTTCATTAGGGGCTGTTATTCCTGGCCGGCCATAAAATTAATAAGGGCAACAAATTCTTCTTCGCCGCAGTCCATGCACATTCCCAGCGGAGGCATACCGTTAAAACCGTTGATGGTGTGATCCAGCAGGGTGTCCATGCCCTTGGCCAGTCGCGGTGCCCAATCCCCGCTGTTGCCCGTGCGTGGTGCGCCTGCCGCGCCGGTTCCGTGACAGCTATAGCAGCTTTGGATGTACAGCGATTTGGTGTCGGGGTCGGTGGGCATCAGCCGCTTGCTGTCGACAGCCGCAGTGGTATTGCCGGTGGTTCCGGTTGTTGCGGCACTGTTATCCGGGGCCTTTGAGCAGGCGGCGGTCAGCGCGAGAACAGCAATGGAAACAAGGGAGAGCGAGCGGAATACAGGGCGTATCATTGAAGTACCTTTTACCAGAGGTGGTGGCCGGGCAATCTGCATTCCCCGTGCCATATCCTTATGTTTTCACCAGAAACTTTGATTACATACGGGAATGCACGCCAATTGCAAGTCTGTGTCGTTTCTTGTCATGACAAGATCAGTCAAAGCGCGGCTTGCGTTTCTCGAAGAAGGCTGCGGCCGCTTCCTCAACATCGCCGCTGAGGCCATTGAGAATCTGGTTGCGGTTTTCCAGCATCAGCGCCTGTTGCAGCGAGGTGGCATTGAGGTTTTCCCACATTGCCTGTTTGGTGGAGATCAG
Organism: Spongiibacter tropicus DSM 19543; assembly: GCF_000420325.1. Classification (NCBI taxonomy): domain Bacteria; kingdom Pseudomonadati; phylum Pseudomonadota; class Gammaproteobacteria; order Cellvibrionales; family Spongiibacteraceae; genus Spongiibacter; species Spongiibacter tropicus. The sequence goes on from NZ_ATUS01000001.1 coordinate 2,021,513, forward strand.
GCCGTAGGGGCTGAAATCGCAGAGGCTTTCGGCCAGTACGGTGGCCGCGTCGCGCAGCTCGGCGTCGCTGGTGTGTCGTGTAATGAGTCCCCAGTCCAGCGCCTGATGGCTGTCGACGACGCGGGCGGTCAGCATCATATCGTGGGCACGGCTGCCGCCAATCAAACGTGGCAGGGTGTAACTGACACCGAAGTCACAGCCGGACACTCCGAGGCGAATAAACTGCGTACAGAATGTGGCGCTCTCGGCGGCAATGCGCAGGTCGCAGGCCAGCGCCAGCGCCAGACCGCCACCGTAGGCATGGCCGTGAATCGCGGCGATGATCGGCTGTTGAATACGCCGCATCAGCAGGGCAATTTCGGCCATATATTCCTGAGCGCGCATGCCGCTGCGACTGCCCGCCTTGATATCGCCGATGGTGGCGCGGAGGCTGTCGGGGTTGTTCTGGTCCAGCAGGTCCAGACCGGCGCAAAAGGATTTACCGGCGCCGCTCAGAATGACCACCCGACACTGGTTGTCGCGATCAATCAGTTCGAAAGCGGTTTTCAGTTCGCGAATGAGTTGCCAGTTCAGCGCATTGCGGGCGTCGGGGCGATTCAATACCAGCCGCACGACGGGCGGGGCAGGACGCTCTAATCGCAGGCAATCAAAGGTGGGCTCGTTCGACATCGTACTGCTCCTCAAGACACCATAAAGCCGCCATCGGCCACCACGGTGCTGCCGGTGGTATAGGCCCCCATATCGCTCACCAGGTAGAGCAGGGGGCCGACGATTTCCTCCGCATCGGCGATGCGCTTCTGCACATTGCTGTTCAGCGTGGCTTCTTCAAAGCCGGGAATACCAAAGCTGTTGCTCAGCATGTCGGTCATATAACTGCCCGGCGCCAGCGCGTTTACGCGAATATTCTGTGCGGCCCATTCGGCCGCCATGACTTTGGTGAGTGTTTCCAGCCCGGCCTTGGTCATGGCATAGAAGCCCATAAAGGCGCTGGGCTTGAGGGCGCTTACCGAGATCACGTTAACAATACTGCCGCCGCCGTTTTCCGCCATGTGCGGTGCCAGCCGTGATGCCAGGTACCACGGTCCTTTCAGATTGACGTCCACCATCTTGTCGAACATGGCCGGCGCCAGTTCCGACAAGCCGCCAAAGGCCGGATTGATACCGGCGTTATTGATCAAGATATCCACCTTGCCCATCTCGGTGATGGCGGTGTCGATCAGTGCGTCGAGACTGTCGCAGTCGCCGGTGTGTGCGGCGACGGCAATCGCTCGGCGTCCCATACCGATGATTTCTGAAACAACCGCTTCGCAGGCCCCCTGCTTGCGGCTGGCAACGACGATATCGGCGCCCGCTTTAGCCAGCCCGAAGCACATGGCGCGCCCCAGTCCCCGGCTGCCACCGGTGACCAGTGCGACCTTGCCACTGAGGTCCAGTTGATACATGTGTTTTCCTCTTCCGGGTGATTGGGCGTTGGGGCGGCGATCTAAAATTCTGACGCGACGCCGAAGTAGTCCTGATAGCTTTGGCAGCGCTTGCGCTCGGTCTGGTAGTCGAGGCCACTGTCTTCGAAGCGGTGTTTATGACCACCATCTTTGTCGTGAGGATTGCTGGCGATATAGCGGCGAATGCTCTCGGCAAAGGTCTCGCTGAAGGGCAGCTCAAAGGTGTCATAGATGCGTTTGACGGCGCCCGCCTGATCCGCCATGAACTCACTGAACTGAATATCCACTATCTGCTCCGGGGCAATGCGTCCGGACTGGCGAACGACCACGGAATTGTCCAGCGCTTCCATATTGTTGTCGGCCCATTCCCGGGCAATCTCCAAAGGGCGAATATCGTCGCTGCCCATTGAGCGCAGCGTAGGCAGCATGGACGCCATCGATGAGGCAATTTTCAGCGGGTCGCGGTGGGTCTGAATCAGCTTGGCGTCCGGGTATTCGTCCAGCAGTGCATTGAGATGCCAGAGATGGCCGGGGGATTTCAGCACCCAGCGCTTGCCGGGGCAGCGCCACTGCAACAGTTGCAGCAGGCAGCGGTGGTAGCGGTAGATGGGAGCCATATCGGCCTCGTGACTCAGCCAATGCTGGTAGCCGGGAATGCGATAAATGGTGGAATTCACCATGCTGTGAAACGCGTGCCGCGTGAGGATGATGCACTCCTGAGGCAATTGCTCGCCCATGCGGTGCATCTTGGTAACCTCGGGAATGAGGTAGTGGCTGAAGCGCAGTTCCTTGGCGGCGGCGCGAATGCGCGGGTCGCTTTGATAGCTGGCGGTCTCCGGCGGCGGACAGGGTGCGTCGGCTTCCCAGGTGAGGGGCAGGCGGTTGTCCGGGTCGAGCTGCATCAGTTCGTGCAGAATGGTGGTGCCGGTGCGCGGCATCCCGATGATGATCAGTGGCGCTTCAATTTTCTCGTCGGCAATTTCCGGGTAGCGGTTGAACCAGTCCTGTACCTGAAGCTGCACGCCCAGCGCTTTGATGATGTCGGCGCGGGCCATCTGGCGGCCCAGTGGCGTCAGCGCGGCTTCGTTTTCCAGTGACTCGATCAGCGCGTCCATGCCCTCGGTAAAGGGGCCGGGGCCAAAGTCGCTGAGCTTGAATTTGCGGCAGGCCTCGTCGATCAGCTGCCCGGCGTCCAGCGGCTTGCCTTTGAAGCCGAGACTGGCAAAGCCGCGGCCCAGATGGTTGAGCGCGCGAATGGGAAAAGGCGGTTTGGGGGCGATGGCGTTCACTTCGGTTTTCTCCGCGGCTCAGGATGACAGGCTGTCGATGTCGACGACGTCGGCCTGCGGGGTGTCGATATCGCCTTCGGGCAGAAAGAAACGCCAGAACACGATGCCCAGTGCGCGACCTTCGGTATCCAGCCAGTTCGGCACCCCCGGATCGCGGTGCGCGATGACCATACGGAAGTTGCCGTCGGCATCCGCTTCGGTCTGGGCGCGATTCAGTGACACCTGCCGGTGCTCGTAATCGAAAGTCTGCTGGTGGCGGGTCCACAGGTTGACGTTGGCAAAGCGGCAGCTCGGCCAGCGCCCGGTGATGACCAGTGCCTGATCGGGGCCCAGGAAATAGGGCGCCATGGAGTAGGCGGCGTCGAAGGCCGACAAGCCGAAATCACCGGGTTTAACCGGCTTGGGAAAGGCGTTGGGCACAATCGAGACAAAGGCCGGATTGTCGGCGTTCGCCATGGGCGGCATACCCAGTGTGCGGCTGCGGACGAACCCGGCAACGCGGCGAATGCCGGCTGCAATACTCTCGTCATTGGGGGCAGTCGGTGGCGGTGCCTGATCGAGTCGACGAATCGACAGTACCGGCTCCCGGGCCGGGTTGCCCGCTGCGCACTGCGCTTCTTCAAAATAGTGCCGGGTGGTCAGCCGCGAGGCGCCCTCCGGCAACGGCAGCCAGTTGCGCTCGGCGGGCTCGCCACCCACGCGCAGGGTGAAGTTGCCGTCGGCATCCACATCGAACTGGGTATCGTTGATTACGCCCGCCGTTCGGCTGGCCATGCTGCCGTCTTCGGTGCCCACCTCGACGGTGATCGACACATAGACGGCGCTGTTCATCGAGCCCTGTACCTCGTACTGGAAGTCCGGGCTGACCGGCGTATCGAAGTAGATGGCGTCGCTGTTATCGCCGGTAAATTTGCGCTGCGGCGTGACAATGCGTCGAAAGCGCGGGTAGGCGGGGTCGGATTCAAACATGGTCGCAAGGCCGCCCTCCAGCACATGCATCAGCGAGCGGTGGGCGGCGGCGACATCGTCCTCGCTGTGCAGATTCCATTCGGGACCGGCCCAACGCTGGTCAATTTCTTCAAGTAAATCAATTAATTCCCGCAGTGCGCTGCGGCTTTCTGTGCTGATGGTCATGGCGTCTTCCGCTGTTATTGTTGTGGGCTTGATGGCTGTCTGAGCGAGTAACGAATTAATTAATTAAGCCATAAGTTAAATAGCAGAGTACGAGTGTGACGTAGCGCCGGTCATCGTCCTTTTGGATGAGCCTGAGGGAATGGTGCCCGGGAAGTCGGCGGACGGCTGTGGCAATTACGCATGATATAGTGGCGCCGCTTCAAATAGGATTTGGGCCCCGACCGAGGTTTTCGGTGCGGTGAAGATTTTAAATAAACAGGGGCAGGCATCGTGGGGCGGGTTGGCTTTTTATTCTGGTGTGGAACTCTCATTGCGCTGGCTGCATGTGGTGGCGGTGGCAGCAGCAGTGGAGGCAGTGCGGATGGCGGCGTGCAGGAGGTGCTGGTTCAAGCTTCCGAAGCACGAGATATTTCCTTTGGTGACGGGGCTATGCTGAGCCTGTCTGCCACCAGCCTGGATAGCCAGCAAGCACTTCGTTTTGAAGTAGTGGGGGAGGACGGCGAACTTTTGTATCGCCTCGGGCCGGTGTCTCTCTCGGTACTGACTCCTGCGAGACTGACTTTACCGCTGTTGTCGGGTGGTTCGGGGCGCTGGGTGATTGCTCGGCAGGAGGGCGAGGCTTGGCGTCCGCTGCTCAGCTCGGTGCAGGGCAGCGAATCAGTATCAGCCAGTATTACCGAGTTTGGTCACTACCGACTGATTCCACAACCCCAGTTGAATGCAGTGCGCAACATTGGCCCGGCCTGCGATGAAAGTGCGTCGGAGCAGGATTTGCGCATTGTGCATGTGGCTGACCTTCACGCCCGCTATGGCAGCCCGGAGAAGCTGTTTGGCCGGATCAAGGCCTATCATCGGCAGGCGCTCAGCGATACGCCATATACGCTCTTTACCAATGGTGGCGACGATTTTGAAAAAGGCAGTGTCGCCGAGATGGTATCGGAAGGTGCTGCCACGGTTGCCGCGATTCAGGCCATGGAGTTCGATGTGCGGGTGGTCGGTAACCATGACTTTGCCTGGGGCGCCGATACGTTGCTGCAGCACGCAGAGGATGAACGTGCTGCGGTAATTGCCAGCAATAGTCACTATCAGGGCGATGCTCAGCCTTTTGCTGCCCGCGATATTGTTGCCATACAGCTGGGCTGTCTGAAAGTGGGTCTGTTTGGTATGAGCTCTGTGCCCTGGAATGAGCTTGATGAGCCACTGGAAAGCCTGCCGATCCCAGATTTTGTGCCCGGTATCCGCATGAACTGGCATTGGCAGCAGATTGCCGAAGGTGCCATCAGTCAGTACCGCGACCAGGTTGATGTACTGATTATGCTCAGTCACTTGGGTGTTGGCGCCGACCGGGAACTGCTGGAGCAATATCCGGAGATCGATATGGCGCTGGGTGGGCACACTCACGGTGGTACCGCGTTCGAGCTATTGGACGGCGGTAATATTCTTCTGCAGCCGGATTTCTATGCCGATGGTCTAAGTGATTTGGTGCTGAGCTATTCCCTGCCAGAAAAGCAGCGGCTATCCGCAACCGTAAATCATGTCCCAAGTCGCGATATCTCTGATATAGACCCCGCTGTTGATACCGCCGTTGAGGCGCTCATGGCTCAGTATGCGCCGGACGCCTATGCTGAAATCGCACTTGTCAGCGCCTATGCAGATGCGACAGCCGTGAGCGAAATAGCTGCTCGTGCGGCCAGATACCACCATGGCGCCGATGCCGCTCTGCTTGATCCTGCTTTGGTAGTACAGGCTTGGCTACCGGGCAGTGTGACGCAAACGGATTTTCATCGGGCGTATCCTGTCGAGCGCCAAGTGTCAGACACGCCCGGATTTAACGCTTTTTATCGTGTTCAGGTAAGCGCTGCAGAATTTGCTGCGATGCGTGCAGCGCAGCCAACATGGGTGGTTGATGCTGCTGATCTTGATGAAAAGGTAACGGTATCAGTGATTTTGCAGAAAGGCGCTGCGCTCAATATGCCGCGCTTTTTTAGCAATGTGGCACAGGCCGAAGCCAGTTTCCTGTCAGAGGCTTGGGAGAGTCTAGACAGCTATGCGCGCTATCGCACCAGCGAATGCCTATATATGGATCGTAATCTCGTTCTCCATGCCTGTACAGAAGATACGCTGACCACTACCTGGCAGTTTTTTGACGACGACGATCCCCTGAGAGCGGATAGCGGTCCTTCGAGCCTGAGTTTTTATCAGCAGGGCGGCGATGACACGGTATTTGCTCTGGCGTCGGCACTGGGATTGCCAGCCCTGCCCGGTGGTGACTCGGTGGTGATGGCCTTTCCTGGCTACGCTCCGGATGAAGGTCTGTTAGTAACGGCCGCCGTGCCACCCAATGCCCAGTTTGGCGCTCGCGTCAAACTGGGGGAGTACTCTCTGGTAATGGACCTCTTGTGGCCCGCTGCAAGCGATGGTCGTTGGCGGGCAGTATTGCAAACGGCACTCGATAACAGTGACGATGCGGACCTGTTTTTCCAGAATGCCGAGGCTGGCGGTATTGGCATTGCCAGCGGCAATTCCGGTTATTTCGGTAGGATACCCGCCGAGCAGTGGCACCGCGTTGCGGTGGTTTTTTACGCGGGTGAAACAAACGGTACGTTTAAAGTCTATATCGATGGTGAACAGATCGGCGCCAAAGCTGCCGGTGACGTTGGTGAGCGCTGGGCCATCGACGAACAGCTACTATTGCTAACCGACAATGGTTACGAAACGGAAGCAGGCTATGTGAATGCCTTGCTGTTTTCCGGACGAGCGCTCAGTGACAGTGAGTTGCAGCGCTTGGGCGGCCCCAAACAGCAGTTGCAACTCACATTGCCCACGGAGCAACTGCAACAGCGCGTGCAGCGTGCTCTACGGTTTTAAAGCAAGGCAAAAGCGTATGTTTCAAATTGTGCAACGGGAGCGCATCCGGGCACCTCGCCAGCGGGTTTGGGAGGTTATCTGCAAAACGGATGACTACCCGGAGTGGAACCCCTTTGTGGTGGCCTGTGATTCCAGCTTTGCCGTGGGCAGCCCGATTCGGATGCGGGTTCGGGTGCTGCCGTGGTTTGCCATGCCTCAGACCGAAACGGTGCGTGCCAATCGCGAGGGCGAGTTTCTGGAATACGGTATTCGCCTGCCGCTGGGCCTGCTGGAAAGTTCACGCCAGCATTACCTCAGTGAACTGAACGCCAATACCTCCCACTACGAGTCACGCTTCTGCCTGCGCGGCCCGCTGGCGCCGCTGGTGAGTGTGTTGCTCGGGGCGCAGTTGCGACGCGGTTTTCGCGAGATGACCCTGGGCATTGTTGCGCGTGCGTCAGAGCGCTCGGCGGAGGCGAAGGGATGATCCGGGATTATCACAGCGATGATTGCGACGAGGTGCTGAGAATCTGGCTGGCGGCGTCCATTGAGGCACATAACTTTATCGATGCCGCGTATTGGGAGGCCCGTGTCGAGGACATGCGGACGGTATACCTGCCCGCCGCGGAGAGCCGTGTGCTTGTGCACGATGGTCGCATCCAGGGCTTTTACTCCCTCTGCGAAAATGTGCTGGCGGCCCTGTTTGTCGATCCGGTGTTTCAGGGGCAGGGCGTGGGCTCGGCACTGCTCGACGACGCCTTGCAACACCGGGCGCCACTGAGTCTGGCGGTGTATAAGTCGAATACCAAGAGTGCCCGCTTTTACCGCTCCCGCGGGTTTTTAGTTGTGCAGGAGCAGGGTGATCCGCAGACCGGACAGGATGAATACCTGATGCGGAGCAGCTAGCCCGCCTGGCTGAGAATGAGCCGTACCAAGCCGTTCACGGTGAGCAGAAACAGCGCGATGAAACACACCGCACCCAGCACATAGTGATGAAACTTGCCGGCTTCGCCGGTTTCCTCCATGCCTTTGCGGCTGCGCACGCCAAAGGCCATGGAGGCGATATTGCGCAGAATCTTCAGGGGTTTGACGCGTTCTTGGCTCATGATTGCTCCTCGTTTGCACCAGCCAGAATGCCGGCAATGGCCTGGTGGTGAGACAGCCATACACGGCCTTTCAGGTGCTTGAGGAAATCGGTTTTCTCCAGCACATCCGTCACCGGGCCTTTGAGTTCAGAAAAGTGCAGGGCAATGCCCTGTTCGCCCAGTCGCTCGTTGATCGATTCCAGTGCTTCCAGCGCGCTGAGGTCAATTTCATTGATTGCCGTGCCCATAATCACCACATGTCTGGCTTTGGGGTATTCCTCCAGCAGGGCGTAGATGCGGTCTTCAATAAATCCGGCGTTGGCAAAGTACAGGCTCTCGTCGATGCGCAGTGACAGGATCTCCTCGTGGGTTACCACCTGATGGCGGTTGATATTGCGGAAATGCTCGGTGCCCGGCACTTCGCCGATCACCGCCATATGCGGCTTGGACGTTTTGTACAGATGCAGTGCCAGCGAGGCGAATACGCCACAGGCAACACCGGCCTCTACGCCAACCATCAGGGTAACCACCAGGGTGCTGGCGACGGCGATGAAATCGGAGTAACCGTAGTTCCAGGTCTTTTTGAGAATCGACAGATCGACCAGCGACAACACCGCCACAATAATGGTGGCGGCCAGCGTGGCTTTGGGCAGATAGGCCAGATAGGGCGTGAAGAAAATCGCCGCAAGCCCGATGCCCACGGCGGTAAACATACCTGCCGCCGGGGTTTCCGCACCCGCGTCGAAGTTCACCACCGAGCGCGCAAAGCCGCCGGTGACCGGGTAGCCGCCAGAGACTGAGGAGGCAATATTCGATGCGCCGAGGCCGATCAGCTCCTGATTGGGCGAAATTTTCTGCCGCTTCTTGGCGGCCAGCGTATGGCCTACAGAGACCGACTCGACAAAGCCGATGATGGAAATAAAGATCGCGGAAATCAGCAGCTCCTGCCAGGCCGGGTGGTGCAGCGGCGGCAGCGACAGCGTTGGCAGACCGCTTGGCACGCTGCCAACCAGCGCCACACCGCGATCGCCGAGATTAAACACCACGGCGGCGACACTGGTCAGCACCACGCCAACCACCGGACCGGCTTTGCTGACCATGGCAGCAGAGAACGGTGACATGCCCAGCTTTTCCAGCACGGGCTGCAAGCCTTTGCGCACCCAGAACAGAAAGATGACCACCGGCACGCCGACCGCCAGCGTCGCGAAATTGGTATCGCCAAGGTGCTCCGTCAGGCTCATGACGATTTCATAAAGGTTGTCGCCGTGGGCCTGTACGCCCAGCAGATGGCGAACCTGGCTGATGGCGATGATAATGCCCGAAGCGGTAATAAAGCCCGCGATGACCGGGTGCGACAGGAAGTTCGCCAGAAAGCCCATGCGCAACAGACCCATACCGAGGAGGAACAGGCCCGAGAATGCGGCCAGCAAGGTGGCGGCTTCGAGGTAGCCCATGCTGCCGACCTCGGCTACCCGCCCCACCGCAGATGCGGTCATCAGCGAGGCGACCGCCACCGGGCCGACCGACAGGCTGTTGCTGCTGCCCAATAAGCCATAGGCCACTAGCGGCAGCATCGATGCATACAGTCCCACCTCCGGCGGCAGCCCGGCCAACAGAGCATAGGCCAGCGACTGGGGGATCAGCATGATCGTCACAATTACTGCGGCCAGCAGGTCTGAGACCAATTGGCTGCGGTTGTACTGACGACCCCAGCTGAGAATAGGGAAGTATTGGCTGAGCGAGGCTTTCAACACGCGGTCCTCTCCGTAAGCATGGCATTACCCTGATCCCCGAAGGGAAAACAGCGCCACGAGAGTGGCGCAACAGGGTGGGTTATTTCTTGGCCGGGGCGTCTTCGCCGATGACCGGTTTCACCAGCCACTCGTGCCCCTTGAGCATGCCCTGCCAGTAAATCGGTGGCAGCAGCTTCTCTTTCAGCAGCCAGGCGAGACGGGTGGGTTGAGTGCCGTCGAGCAGGAATTTTGGGAAGCTGGGCAGCAGCTTGCCGCCGTAGCCGAACTCCGCCAGTACGATCTTGCCGCGCTCCACGGTCAGCGGGCAGGAGCCGTAGCCGTTGTAGTGGGAGATCTGGTCGCCGCGACCGGCAATGTCAGCAGCAATATTGTTGGCCACGATCGGCGCCTGCATACGGGCTGCCGCTGCGGTTTTGGCGTTGGGCGCATTCATCACGTCGCCCAGCGACCAGATGTTGGCGTAGGTTTTATGGCGCAGTGTGCTCTGGTCGACATCCACCCAGCCGGCCTCGTCTACCAGTGGGCTGTTGCGAACAAAGTCGGGCGCGACTTGCGGCGGTACGACGTGAATCATGTCGAACTCGCGGCTGACTTCGATATCGTTACCAGCATCATCCTTGGTGGCAAACCATGCGGTCTTGTTGGGGCCGTCGATGCGGGTCAGCGTGTGGCCAAAGTTGAGCTTGGCCTGGTATTTGTCGATGTACTTCATCAGCGCGGGCACGTAATCGGCCACGCCGAACAGCACCGCACCGGCGTTGTAGAATTCCACATCGATGTTGTTCAGACGGCCTTCCCGATACCAGTGGTCGCAGGACAGGTACAGCGCCTTCTGCGGTGCGCCGGCGCATTTGATGGGCATGGGGGGCTGGGTAAACAGCGCCTTGCCGCCTTTGAGGTTTTCCACCAGCTCCCAGGTATAGGGCGCCAGATCGTAGCGGTAGTTGGAGGTCACCCCGTTCTTGCCCAGCGTTTCGCTCAGGCCTTCGATGGCGCCCCAGTTGAGCTTGATCCCGGCGGCCACTACCAGCCGCTTGTAGTGCAGCAGTCGACAGCCTTCCAGAATGACCGTGTTGTGGTCGGGATCAAATGCCGCCACTGCCGCCTTGATCCATTCCACGCCTTTGGGGATCAGCGACGCCATGCTGCGCGCAGTTTGCTCCGGTGTGAATACGCCGCCGCCGACCAGCGTCCAGCCGGGCTGATAATAGTGAGTGTCGGCGGGGTCGATAATGGCGATGGAAATACCGTGGCAGCGTTTTTTCAGGCTGGCGGCGGTAGAGATGCCAGCCGCGCCGCCACCGACAATCAGCACGTCGTAGGTCGCCATGCCCTCGGCTTCTGTACCGCCGTTTTTGGCGGCAATCCGTGATACCACACCACTCATGTCGTAACCGGCTTTGGCGGCAGCATCGACGATGTCCGTCAGTGATTTTTGCTCGCCCCGGCTCAGTGCCCACAGGGTGGTGCAGCGCATACCGCTGCGGCAGTAGGCGTGCACGGGTTCGGTCTGGGCCGCCAGCAACTCGCCAAACGCTGCGGCGTCTTCATCGGTAACGCGACCGCTGACCACCGGCAGATAGTGGCATTGAATACCCAGTTCGGCAGCCTTGGCTTCCAGCTCTTTGAAGCCGGGCTGATCGCCGCCCTCACCATCGGGCCGGTTACAGATCAGGGTTTTTACGCCGCGTTCGGCAAGCGCGGTGAGATCGTCGACCGTCAATTGGCCGGAGACGGTCAGATTGTTATCGAGTTGTTTGTAATCCATGGTCAGTCCTCGCGGCCCTTACAGTACGTTGAGTGGCAGTTTCAGATAGACAGTGCCGTTGTCCTCCGCGCCGGGCAGGTGGCCCGCCCGCATATTGACCTGCAGCGAGGGAAGGATCAGGCGCGGCATGCCCAGTGTGGCATCGCGGGCTTCGCGCATGGCAACAAACTGATCTTCGCTGGTGCCCACATGCACGTGGATGTTGGCTTCTTTCTCGGCGGCAACCGTGGTTTCGTACTCCACTTCGCGGCCATTGGGCATATAGTCGTGGCACATGAACAGGCGCGTTTCATCCGGCAGCGACAGCACCCGCTGAATCGATTTGTACAGGATGCGGGCATCGCCGCCGGGGAAATCGGCGCGTGCGGTGCCGCCATCTGGCATGAACAGGGTATCGCCGACAAAGGCCGCGTCGCCCATAATGTGCGTCATGCAGGCCGGTGTGTGGCCCGGTGTGTGGATGGCGTGGCAGACCATGTTACCCACGGTGTACTCATCGCCATCTTCAAACAGCTGGTCGAACTGTGAGCCGTCGCGGGCGAACTCTGTGCCTGCGTTGAAAATCTTGCCAAAGGTGTCCTGGACCACGGTGATCTGCGAGCCGATACCGACGCGCCCGCCGAGTTTTTCCTGAATATAGGGCGCTGCCGACAGGTGATCGGCGTGCACATGGGTTTCGATGATCCACTCGAGTTTCAGGTCGTGGCTGCGGATGTAGTCGATGATTTTATCGGCGCCGTCGAGTGACAGGCGGCCGGCGGCGTAGTCGATTTCCATCACGGAGTCGACGACGGCGCAGGACTTGGAGGTCGGGTCTTTGACCACGTAAGAAAAGGTGTTGGTGGGCTCGTCAAAAAACGGGACGACTTCGGGTTTGTGGTCGAAATCCACGCGGATATTGTCAGTCATGATGAAGTCCTCTTGCTGTCAGGGGCGGCCCGCTTTCAGGAGGTGCTCGCCATTGTCCATATTTAATTGGAATAAGCTTATTCCTTATGTGCTTATAAACAGGAATTATGCCAACCTCGCTGACGCGGCGTTTGATAGTTCCAACATATTGTTAACATTAAGTTTTTCCCCGAAATAAGCGGATTCTTGGCGACGCTCCCAAAACGGGCGCCGCGAAAAATGTCAAATTTGTCACTATTCGCGTCACTTTTGACACAGCTGCGCTGGGCGGCGGCGGTGGCTGCGACAATTTGCCACTTTGTCTAAATATTGATCACTGTAATAGGGTTCGCCGTTTTTGCGGATTAATGGAAATTGGGAATGACTTATCGCCTGTCGCGCGCCGCTCTGGTGCTGTTGCTGTTTCCCGCGCTGTCGGCGCTGGCGGACACCGCTGTTGAAGAGATGCGGGTGTGGGGGGAGCGTCGCAGCAGTGACGATTCGTCGTTCACCAGTCCCAACAGCATTCTTCGCCCGGAAGATATGCTGAGTATCAACGCGACGACCACCGAAGACCTAGTGAAATACGAGCCCAGCCTGGTGATTCGCCGTCGCTTCATCGGCGATGCCAACGGCACGCTGGGGATTCGCGGGAGCAATATGTTCCAGACCTCGCGGTCGATGGTCTTTGCCGACGGGGTGCCGCTGCATTATTTCCTCCAGTCCCGGTGGAACGGCGCGCCGCGCTGGACATTGGTATCGGCCAGCGAAATAGCGCAGGTCGAAGTGCTCTACGGCCCGTTCTCCGCTGAGTATAGTGGCAATGCCATGGGCGGCGTGGTGCTGATCGAAACCGCGATTTCGGAGCGCGAAGAATTCCACGTGGATGTGGGTTACTTCTCTCAACGCTTCGAGGCCTATGGTGTTGACGAGCAACTCGATGGCTACAAAACCTTTGTTTCCTACGGCAACCGGGTTGGCGATGCCAGTTACTACTTCTCCTACAACCGTCTGGAAAGTGATGCGCAGCCACAGACCTACTTCTATGGTGGCAGCGATACCGGCGCGCCGCCGCAGAGTGTCAGCGGGGCGATTCGGGCTCGCGATGAGTTGAGCAATTCGCGCCTGTACTTTGGCGATAGCGGCGTGGTGGCGACAACCACTGACAATATCAAAATGAAGCTGGGCTACGACTGGGAGCAGTGGTCGGTGCTGGCCAATATCGCCTACGAAGGTCGCGAGGGGTTGAGCACCCGCCCCAACAGCTATTTGCGCGACAGCAACGGCAATGCGGTTTGGGAGGGCAACGTCGAGCAAGGCGGTGAGGTATTCTCGGTGCCTGCTTCCCGGCTGGGGGTGAGCGAGCAGGACCGCGACAGCCTGTCGGTGGGGCTGCGCTTGCGCGGCGAACTGAGTGAGCGCAGTGCGCTGGAGGCCAACCTCAATCGCTTTGACATCTTGCGTGATGAAGCCCGCAGTTCGGCGGCAAACCCCAATGCGCCGTCGTTTGACGGCAGCGGGCAAGTAACGGATTTCGGTGATACCGGCTGGACAACTGCAGAGCTGAAATGGTCGGTGGACGGCGTGTTTGGCGAGGACGTGGATCTGGTCGCCGGTCTGCGTCACGAGCACTACGAACTCAATACCACGGTATACCGCAGCAGTGATTACCGGGCGGGCCGCAAAACGCAGGCGGTGGATCGCAGCGGCGGTGAAACGACCTTGAACGCGGCGTTCCTGCAACTGAGCTGGACCATCAGTGAGGCCTGGGATGCAACGTTGGGCGGTCGCTACGAGGACTGGAAAAGTCATGGCGGCTACTACGCTGACGATCAGGCGGCGACGCCGGGTCTCGACGTGGTGAAGGTGCCGTCTCGCGATGACAGCAGTATCTCACCCAAACTTTCGCTTGGCTTTCAGCCCGCTGAGCACTGGCAGCTGCGCTACGCACTGGCCCGGGCCTACCGCTTCCCGATAGTCGAAGAGCTGTTCAGTCAGTACCAGGCCTACAACAGCGTCAATGCCGCGAATCCCGATCTGAAACCGGAGCGCGGCCTGCACCACAATCTGATGATTGAGCGGCGGCTGGGCAGCGGCTATGTGCGCGTCAATCTGTTTAAGGAAACCGTTCGGGATGTCATTGAGTCGCAGACCACCATGCTGGCCGGAGGCACCTCGCTGCGTACCTTTGTTCCGGTCGATCAGGTGGAGACCGAGGGCGTGGAGTTGATCTTCAACGCCTACGATGTGTTTACGCCGGGTCTGAACCTGCGCGCGAATCTGGCGTGGACGGATGCCGAAATTACCCAGAACCGCGTTGACCGCAGCATTGTCGGTAATCAGTTTACTCGCATGCCGAAGTGGCGGGGGAATCTGCTGGCGAATTACCACGTGAATGCGCGTTGGGATGTGGGGGCGAATCTGCAATATGCCAGCGACAGCTACGGTCGCCTCGACAACCGCGACCGCGAAGACAATGTCTACGGTGCGCAAGACGGCTATCTGCGCTTGGGCGTAAAAACGCGTTACCAGTTTACGCCGCAACTGAGTGGCAGCATCGGCATCGATAATCTGCGCAATGACATCGACTATGTTGCCCATCCCTGGCCGGGCCGCACCGGCTATGTGAGCCTGTCCTATGACCTCTGAACCATCAGGGCGGCGCAGCGCTTTATACCGCCGTTTGTGGCGTTGGCATTTTTACGCGGGCCTGTTCTGTATCCCGTTTGTGCTGACGTTGGCGGCGTCCGGGGCCATCTATCTGTTCAAGCCGCAGGTCGAACAGTGGCTGGATGCGCCGTATCGAGAATTGCCCGTCAGCGGGCCGCTGGCCTCGCCTCAGCAGCAAATCGATGCCGCACTGGCGTCGTTGCCGGGCAGCCGGCTCATCAACTACGAATTGCCGCTTGAACCCAATGATGCGGTGAAAATCGCGGTGGGGCTGCATGGCATCAAGCATCTGGTCTATGTGCATCCGGAAACGCTGAGGATTCTCAAGCAGATTGAATACGAGGCGCAGTTCATGCGTCAGGTCAGGGCATTTCACGGCGAGCTGCTGGCAGGGAATGTGGGCTCGGTGCTGGTGGAGCTGGCCGCGTGCTGGGCCATCGTACTGATTCTCACCGGGCTGTATCTATGGTGGCCTCGCCACAGCGTTGGGCTTGCCGGTGTTCTTTATCCACGCCTGCGACAGGGACGCCGTGTGCTGTGGCGCGACCTCCACGCGGTGACTGGCATCTGGATATCGGCATTTGCGCTGTTCCTGCTGCTCACGGGCCTGCCGTGGGCGCTGGTATGGGGCAGTGCCTTTAAAGAAGTCCGCCAGTGGGGTCAGCCGACACTGCAGCAGGACTGGTCGGTCGGTCACAGCGAGCACCACGCTCACAGTGCGGCACCGAAAACGATGCCGGTACTCAGCACGGAGGTGATGGCGCGGGCTGTCGATCTGAATTTTGCGCCCCCCGTCGAACTCAGCCCCGACAAACAACAAGCCGGTGTCTGGAAGCTGGCATCCCAGAGCCAGAATCGACCCCTGCGTGCCGAGGCCTGGATTGATGGCCGCAGCGGTAGGCTGTTGAGCAGCCGCCATTTCGATGAGCGGCCGCTGGTCGATCGGGCGATTGGTATTGGGGTTGCCGCCCATGAGGGGCAGTTGTTTGGCTGGTTTAATCAGCTGCTCGGTGTACTCACGGCGGTAGGGCTGATGATCATAGCGACGAGCGGTTTCGTGCTGTGGCGACGGCGCAAACCTGCGCAGCGCCTGGGAGCGCCGTCATTCCCGGCGGAGCACCGGCTGGCTGTCGGCGTAACGGTCATGATCCTCGGGCTGGCCCTTGTGCTGCCGGTGGTGGGAATATCCCTTGTGTGCATGGCGCTCATGGAGTTTGCCGTGTTGCGTCATATTCCGGCTGCACGTCGCTGGCTGGGCTTGCCGACAAGGTGATTGAGCTGCGCCGGAGTCGCGGCGCTGCCAGTCTTATGCCAATATTGACAACCTGACTGTCAATATTGGCAAACACCATGCAACACATCGCGACCGACGCCGACCTCGATTTCAGCTCTCTGCTCGACAGCCTGGATTATCCCGCCATACTGCTGTCGCCGGAGTACCGGATACTCGCCAGCAACAAGCGCTATGTCGACAGCTTCGGTGACGTTCCCCAGGGCGACTACTGCTACCGCGTGTCACACGGCTACGACCGTCCCTGCGATCAGGCCGGTGAGAGTTGCCCTCTGCAGGCCTGCACCCGCAGTGGTCAACGCGAGCGCGTACTGCATATCCACAACACCCCACGTGGCCGCGAGCATATCGACGTGGAAATGCTGCCGCTGACAGATCGTCACGGCAAACTGCGCTACTTCATTGAGGTCCTCAAGCCGGTCAAAAGCGCCAGCGCCGAAATCAGCAGCAGCCAGATGGTCGGGCGAAGTGCCGCCTTTAACACCATGCTGGAGCTGATCAACCTGGTCGCGCCCCACGAAACCTCGGTACTGTTGCTGGGCGAGTCCGGTGCCGGTAAGGAGCTGGCGGCGCAGGCCATTCACGGCACCAGCCGTCGCGCCGACAGCGCCATGGTGACGGTGGAATGCGCCGGGCTGACCGAGACGCTGTTTGAAAGCGAGTTATTCGGTCACGTCAAAGGCGCTTTTACCGGCGCGGTCAGCAACAAGCCGGGCCTGCTGGAATCGGCGCGAGGCGGCACCCTGTTTCTGGACGAAATCGGCGATGTGCCACTGGGCATGCAGGTAAAGCTGCTGCGCCTGCTGGAAACCGGCAGCTACCGGGCCGTGGGCAGCACCCAGCCCAAGCTTGCCGACTTCCGGCTGGTCTCTGCCACCAACAAAGACCTGCCGGGGATGATTGCGCGGGGCGAATTCCGTGAAGATCTCTACTACCGGATCAATGCCTTCCCCATCCATCTTCCGCCGCTTAGAGAGCGTCGGGAAGACATTGCCCTGCTGTCGCGCTCCATCCTCAAAAAACTCAGCCCCAATGGCGGCTACCGGCTGACCGACTCCGCCGTTAAACGACTCCAGCAGCGCGAATTTCCCGGCAACATCCGCGAGCTGCGTAATCTGCTCGAACGCGCCACCATCTTTGCGCATTCCAGCATCATCGATGTGCCGGTACTGGAACGCTGCTTCAGCCAGGAAGTCGACACGGCGACCCATCGCTCGATGCCGTCTGAGGGACGTGACGGCCCCTGGCTGGATCTGAAAAATCAGGAACGCTACTACCTGAAAAAACTGCTGGAACACTGCAAGGGTGACAAGGACCGTGCCGCCGAAATTGCCGGGATCAGTTTGCGATCGCTGTATCGGCGGCTGGAAGGGTAGACGACTTTTAGCACGGAGCAGGCTAGTTGCCACAAGGAGGGTTCATGGCGAAACGAATGACGAAGGCAGAGATGCAGGGATGGGCGATTTTCATATGTCTTGCTATTCCCGTTTATATCTTATTAAACGTGGTAGAGAGAGTAGGCTGGTTCCCACTGATTGTTATTGTTGGCGCAGCGATTAGTGCGATTATCTGGCTACAGATAGTTAATAGAAAGCGTCGCAGGGAAGCGTTAATGCTGAAGTACCATGATGAGAAAATCGTTAATGCTTTAATGGACAAGTCATTCTGGCAAGGACAAACAGCAGAGCAGTTAATGGACTCCCTGGGTAAACCGCAAGATATTGACCAGAAAGTCCTCAAGACAAAGAAAAAAGAGATTTGGAAGTACAATCATCGTGGCAGTAATCGATATGGACTTCGTATAACACTGGATAACGACATCGTTGTCGGATGGGATCAAAAAAAATGACTAGGTTTTTAAGGCGCGGCATTTTATCGATGCTGTGCTTCTGTTCACCGTTAGTCCTCGCTGAAGACTATTCCTACCACGCTATCAGTAAGCGCTATCCCGCTGCGCGGCTGGATGCGGTAACGGTGCGCGATGCAAAAATGCAGGGAGAGTGTCTGGTGGGCTTGAAGCAGCTCAATTTCAAGCGTCGGGATACCTTTGATCCGGTCGCTGAGTGGACAAGTTATCGCTCGTTGTCGCTGCTGGAACAATTTCCACCGTGTCAGGTACTGGTGATGATGGAAGTGGCTCGCGGCTTGATTATCAAGCTTGAGCCACTTCCCACTGCAGTAAAATAACGTTTGGCCTAAGCTTTCCTGCCGGGACTGTCGATGGCGATCAGAGTTTGTTCTCCCTCGCTGCGAGCAATGACGACTGCGGCGCAGGAATCGCTGAAGACGTTCACGGCAGTGCGCATCATATCCAGTATCCGGTCTGTTACCAGCAGCAGGCCGATGCCTTCCAGTGGCAGGCCAATGGCGCCGAGAATCACCGAGATGGCGACGAGACTGGCAGCGGGAATGCCGGCGACGCCAATGGATGTGAGCAGAGCGATCATGACCACGGTGAACTGCTGGGCAAAGCTCAGTTCCAGTCCGTAGACCTGTGCGATAAACATGGCGGCGACGCATTCATAAAGCGCGGTACCGTCCATATTCACCGTTGCACCCAGAGGCAATACAAAACCGCTGGTGCGTTTGGATACGCCGGATTTGTCCTGCACACATTCCATGGTGAGTGGCAGGGTGGCGGAGCTGGAGGCTGTGGAGAAGGCGGTCAGCATGGCGGGTGCCATGGCCTGAAAATGCTTTTTCGGCTGGACGCGGCCGAGGTAGCGCAGTATCAGCGGCATGGCCACGAAGGCATGCAGCAACAGCGCGAGACTGGCCGCGAAGAAAAATTTGAGCATGGGGGTAAAGGCATCAAAGCCGGTGGTGGCCACCGTTTTGGCGACCAGGCCGAAGACGCCGATGGGCGCAAATTTCATCACCCACATGGTCATCGCGGTCATGATATCCATCAGGCCCTGCCAGAAATTGATTTGTACTTCGGCGTGGGCGGATTCGCTGCGCGCGAGGAAGAAGCCGTAAAGCAGGCTGAAGAAGATCAGGCCCAGCATTTGGCCTTCGGCGGCCGCGGCAATCACATTGGTGGGAATCATCCGCTCAAACACCTGCACCACATCGGCGGCACTGCGTCCTTCGACTTTGGCAAGCGTATCGCTGAGTGCGGGATCATCGCTGCTGAGGCTGGCGGCCAGCGCCTGCGTATCACCCGTGCCGGGAGCGATGATATTGACGACCGTAAGGCCGATCAGAATCGCGATGAGGCTCGATGAGGCGTAGAACAGCAGCGTTTTCCCGCCGAGGCGTTCAAGGTTGTGACCGCCGATACCGGCCATGCCGCTGATGATTGAGGCACTGACCAGTGGGACGATCAGCATTTTCAGTGCATTGAGGAACAGGGTGCCGAAGAAGGCGTAAACGGCGACAAGTTTGACGCCGCCAACCGCGGCGGTGTCTCCGCTGAGCAGACCCGCCAGTACGGCGAGGGTGATAGCGATGGCAATTTGCCAGTGCAGGGCCAGTTTTCGCATGAGCGGTATCCGTATTGCTGGGCTTGTGCGTGGGCGCGCATGGTGTCGCGCCGGGGCTGACTTTGCACTCTACCTTGCGACCGGCCGTCGAGCCAGCGCAAGAGGGGATCAGGCCGCTGCTTTGCGGGCCCTGCCACTGAATACGTAGCCGGCAATGCGCGGGGCACCGGATATATAGCGCTGTGTGATTTCGGTGATGTCGAAGCCGCCCTCGGTCAGCAGTTCGTTGATGGGCCGATTGAGGTGGCAGCCGCCAGCGAGGCATTTCCACATTGGCGTGATGCGGTTCTGCCAGCGTGCCACTCCGGCATCGGGCGACAGGCCGTGTTCACAGAACAGCAGCTCACCATCGTCTTTCAGTACCCGGTGCATTTGCGCCAGTGCGGCACGCCAGTCGGGGATGGTGCACAGCGTGAAGGTGAGCAGCACGGTATCCACACTGTTGTCGGGGAGGGGAATCTGCTCGCCGGGTAAGTCCAGCCAGCGCACTTCCACGGGGCTGTTCTTGAGGTGTTTTTTCTCGGCTTTGCGGCGCATGCCCTCTGAGGGCTCCAGCCCCCAGACCCAGTCGACCTTGTCGGCTTCGTAGAGTGACAGATTGATGCCACTGCCCATGCCGACTTCCAGTACCTGACCCCGGCACTGGGGGACCACCTCGGCACGCAATTGCATTACCTCGGGCATGGAGCAGGCGCGGTCGATCACGCTGGGCAGCAGGTATTTTTCGTAGAGCGACATGGCGGTGTGCTTATCTGTTATTGGTTTTCTGCATTGCAGCGAAGCGCACAGGTAAATGCAATGGGCAAAACGGACAGGCACAAAAAACCCCGCCGCAGCGGGGTTAGTGTCAGTGCCGTTCAGGCTCAGGGCATGATGGCCGGCAGTTGTTTCTGCAGGGCCATTTTCTGTTTGGCACCTTCGCCGGTCAGGGCGAAGCCCAGCAGATCGCCGGTCGCGGGATCGACGAATTTGGCGACCACGTTATTGCCGTCTTCTTCGATTTGCCACTCGCCTTTGGCATCGCGCGGCGGCGGTGCCACACATACGGGGCAGGCCGGTGTTTTAATGGTGACAGGCATTGCCGGGTAGCTGACTTCAGTCGGCTCGCCGCTCAGGGTTTTGGCCAGTGCGCGGGCCTGCGCCATCAGTGGCGCTACGTAGACCAGCACGTGACCGGAGACTTCGGCGCAGTCCCCCATGGCGTAGACATTGGGCGCATTGGTTTCCATCAGGCGGTTGGTGACCACACCGCGGTTCACCTCAATTCCTGCTGACTTGGCCAGTTCCACCTGCGGGCGAACACCTACCGCAGACAGCACCAGATCGCAGTCAATGGTGTTGCCGTTGTTCAGGGTCACGGTCACGCCGTCGGCCGCCTTGTTCACTTCGGTGACCAGCGGGCCAAAGTGGAAGGTGGCGCCTTTTTCTTCCAGTGCACGTTGCACGGCTTTGCCCGCGGGCTCTGGCAGCAGCGTAGGCAGGCAGTAGCCCAGCGGATCAACGGTTTCCACCTGCAGACCGCCATTGATCAGGTCATTGGTGAACTCACAGCCGATCAGGCCACCACCGATAATGCAGACTTTCTTAACATCGTTGTTGGCGACAGCTTTGCGGAAGTCGTCGTAGTCCAGCAGGTCGTTGACGGAGTAAACGTGGTCCAGAGCGTCGCCGGCAATCGGCGGACGAATGACTTCGGCGCCCAGTGCCAGTACCAGCTTCTTGTAGTGAACCTGAGTGGCGGTGTCGCCGCCGGTGGTCAAGGTCTGGGCTGCGGTATCGATGCCGGTGACCTTGGTCATGGTCCACACGCTGGCGTTCAGGTCTTCACCCATGCCACCTGCATCTTTCTGTGCGAGGGCATCGGCATCCTGATTCTTGGTGAAGCCGGTAGACAGCATCGGCTTGGAGTAGGAGCGGCCATCGTCAGAGGTGATCATTACGATCGGGGTGTCTTTGTCGAACTTGCGCAGCTCGCGAACCAGACCGTAGCCCGCCAGGCCGGTACCAATCACGACGATGGGAGCCTCGCTGCCTGCGCTCGCGGGTTCCTCATGATGGGGGAGATTGCTGGGCTCAGACTGTTCGATCATTTCAAAATCTTCCTTGCCCACACCGCAGTCGGGGCAGAGCCAGTCTTCGGGGACGTCTTCCCAGCGAGTACCCGGTTTAATACCGGATTCCGGATCGCCGGTTTCCTCGTCGTACACCCATCCACAAACAATACATTCCCACTTACTCATACACGTTCCTGCTCGAATTATTTCTACGTTTTATTACGCGGCTGCCACGGTGTGTAACTGTTGACTCGTTATGGCTGCTGGCTTGCAAGTCGTCGTCGATTCACGCATTCTGCCGCACTCAGCGAATGGACTGCCAACAGCCGGTGCTCTTTCTCCCGGCGTTCCGGCAGCCACTATTCAGTGATCAAACCACTGGAAACCCAACATTGTACGCCCTTCAATTAAACCGATGCTACCGCGAAGCGCCCCGCTGGCTGCCAGCTAATCAATTTGTGGGAGGTAATCGACCTCTCACTGCGGCTTCGTGGCTGTTGGACACCGGTTCCCTGACTGCGCATCTCCGGCGCGAAAGCCGGGGTGAATTTCACGTGCGGATTCTGCGGCAATACTGGGGTGTGCCGCAATTGTCAGAGCGTCGCCTGCTGGGCCTGGGCGATCGCGATTGGGCGATGATTCGCGAAGTGCTGCTGTGCTGTCACCAGCAGCCCTGGGTTTACGCCCGCAGTATTCTGCCGCTGAGCAGCATGACCGGCCATCTGCGTCGTTTGCGCGGGCTGGACAGTCGCCCGCTGGGCCATCTGCTGTTTGCCGACCGCAGCATGCGCCGCGAGCCCTTCGAACTCTGCCGGGTTCGAGCCTCTGCCCTGCCACTAGCTGAACTGAGTGAGGATTCCACCGAACTGTGGGGCCGCCGCTCCTGCTTTGTCCATGGCGATCGCCGTATTCTGGTGGGCGAGATCTTCCTGCCCGCCTTCCAGCCCTGGTGATCCCCTCGGTATACTGCCCGGCAGCAACGAGGAGATAGGATGAACGCGACGCTACAGCATATTCGTCAGCAGCTGCCCCATTATTTTGCGCTGATGCGCATCGACCGACCGATCGGCACCTATCTGGTTCTGTGGCCGACCCTGTGGGCGCTGTGGCTGGCGGCCGAGGGGCTGCCGCCGCTGCACCTGCTGTTTATCTTCGTGGCGGGCACCTATCTGATGCGCGCCGCCGGCTGTGTGATCAATGACTTTGCTGACCGCAAGATCGACGCCCATGTGAAGCGCACGGCCAACCGTCCCTTCGCGACGGGCAGCGTGACGGAGAAAGAGGCACTGCTGTTATTTGCGACACTGTGCCTGCTGGCCTTTGTGCTGGTGCTGTTTACCAACACCCTCACGATTCTGTTGTCGTTTGCCGCGGTGGCACTGGCGGCCTGTTACCCGTTTATGAAGCGCTATACCCATTTGCCACAGGTGGTGCTGGGGGCCGCGTTTTCCTGGGGGATGCCAATGGCGTTTGCAGCGGTGCGCAATGAGGTGCCGCTGGAAATCTGGCTGATATACATCGCTGGGCTGATGTGGACGGTGGCCTACGATACCTTTTATGCGATGGTTGACCGCGACGACGATCTGAAGATCGGCGTGAAATCCACCGCCATTTTATTCGGTGACGACGACCGGGCCATTACCGGCATGCTGCAGGCCTCGGCGATCGTGATTCTGGCGATTGCCGGGCCGAAATTCGAGATGAGCTTTATCTACTATGCCGGGCTGATGGTGGCGTCGGGCTTGTTTATCTACCAGCAGAAGCTGATTCGCCATCGCGAGCGTGAGGCCTGCTTCAAGGCCTTTTTGAATAACAACTATGTGGGCATGGCGATATTTATCGGCATTGCACTGCATTACGTCTTCGCTGAGTTAGGTATTGGATGAGCGTGGCGCCCGTGCTTGAGCTGAGTTTTATTGCCAGTATCCGCGAGGTGGAGGCGGCCGACTGGGATGCACTGGCGGGCAGCGATTATCCCTTTCTCCGCCACAGTTTTCTGCAGGCACTGGAAGACAGCGGTGCTGCCTGTGCCGAGTCCGGCTGGCAGCCCCAGCACTTGCTGCTGCATGAGGCCGGGCAGCTCTGCGGCTTGATGCCGCTGTATATCAAATCTCACAGCTACGGCGAGTACGTGTTTGACTGGTCATGGGCCAACGCTTACGAGCGCTACGGTCACGATTACTACCCCAAATTGCTGACTGCTATTCCCTTCACCCCGGCCACCGGGCCGCGCTTGGTTCTGCGTGACGATCTTGATCGCGACAAAGTAATGCTTGCGGTGGTGTCGCAACTGCAGGCGCGGGCGCAGCAGCTCAATGCCTCCTCGCTACATATCCTCTTCCCCGACCTCGACGAAACGTCGGCCTGGCAGCAGGCGGGGCTGATGCGCCGAAGCGGGCCGCAATACCACTGGTTTAATCGCGATTATCAGTGCTTTGAGGATTTTCTGGCCGACTTCAGCTCGCGCAAACGCAAAAACCTGCGCAAGGAGCGGCGGGTGGTGGCCGAGCAGGGCCTGCGTCTTGAGCGCTTGCGCGGCGATGCCGTGAGCGAGGCACAATGGCGCTTCTTCTTCCACTGCTATCAACTCACCTACGCCAAGCGCAGCGGCCACGGTGGCTATTTGTCGGAAGCTTTTTTTCAGGCGATCGCCCACGCCATGCCGGAGCAGCTACTGCTGGTGCTGGCGTATCATGAGGATAAGCCGGTGGCGGCGGCGCTGAACTTTGAGGGCCGCGACACCCTGTACGGGCGCTACTGGGGCTGCGTGCGGGAATGCGATTTTCTGCACTTTGAAGCCTGCTACTACCAGGGTATCGAACACTGCATTGAGCGAGGCTTGTCGCGTTTTGATCCCGGTGCTCAGGGCGAGCACAAAATTCAGCGGGGTTTTACGCCGATCCGCACCTACTCTAACCACTGGCTAGCCGACCCCGCTTTCGCCGATGCCGTGCAGCGTTTCCTCGTTGAGGAAGACGCGCACATCGATGCTTATTTACAGGAAGCCGCCGAGCTGTTGCCGTTCAAGCAGAACGATTAGCGCGGCTCATTGCTGGGCTTTTTTCAGGCCGCGCTCCACCACTAGCAGACAACCGATGGGCAGCACATAGCTGGTGAGGATCTGGGTGAGCATCAGGATTTCGGTGCTGCTCCACTGGGCGTCACTGCCGTACCAAAAAATGGCGAGCGGCAGCAGCACAAAGGCCAGTGTGGGCAGAATGCGCCAGAGGTTGTAGGCAAAGCTGCCCGCGTCCTCGCGATCGGCGCGGCGGTAGCAGTAAAAGGTCAGGCCGACACCGACCAGCCCCAGTGCGATGGCATAGCCATTGCCGACCAGGCTGGCCAGAAGTTGCAGGGCGGCGGCGAAGATCAGACTCAGCAAACTGACATTGATCAGGCCGCGCATCAGGCGCAATTTGCGTCGCTCCATACAGCAATCTCCAAGTCAATCATTGGGCTACAGCCTAGCAGCCTGTGCTGTGAATATCCTTTACCAGCAGCCCAAAACGCAAGGCTTGCTCATCCAGCGCTTCACCCATGGGCAGTCGCACCCGATGGCCGGATCCCGGCGCCACCTCGATGGCCTTGCCGTTTTTATCCAGCAGGCTGCCCAACTGGAAGCGGCGATTGCCCGAGGGGCTCATCAGCAGGAGCTCGTCGCCCAAGGCGAAGCGATTCTTCACGTCCAGCACCAGATCATCACCGGCAACATCGACCACTTCCGCCACAAACTGCTGGCGCTGTGCGGGATTGCTGCCCTGCTCGTAGCTCTGGTATTCCTTGGGTGGATGACGGCGGTAAAACCCCTCGGTGTAACCGCGGTTGGCCAGGGTTTCCAGCTCGTCCATCAGGCCCATGTCGAAGGGCTTGCCGGCAACCGCGTCGTCGATCGCGCGACGGTAGACCTGTGCGGTGCGCGCCACGTAGTAATGCGATTTGGTGCGCCCTTCGATTTTCAGTGAGTGAATGCCCATTTCCTGCAGGCGCTGTACATGTTGTACGGCGCGCAGGTCTTTTGAGTTCATGATGTAGGTGCCGTGCTCGTCTTCATAGGCGGGCATGTACTCGCCCGGTCGCTGCGCCTGTTGCAGCAGCACGGGGCCCGGCTCGGCGGCGGGTTCCGGTTCGAAGCTCTGCACGGCGATCAGGTCGCCGGTATCATCCTCTTTGGCCTCGTGGGCCTGGTACTCCCAGCGGCAGGCATTGGTGCAGGCGCCCTGGTTGGGGTCGCGGTGATTCATGTAGCCCGACAGCAGGCAGCGGCCGGAATAAGCTATACACAGTGCGCCGTGAACGAAGACTTCCAGTTCCATCTCCGGGACCCGCTGGCGGATTTCTTCAATCTCGTCCAGTGACAGTTCCCGAGACAGGATGACCCGGCGTATGCCGTTCTGATACCAGAACTTTACCGTCGCCCAGTTGACCGCGTTGGCCTGCACAGAAAGATGAATTGGCAGATCGGGCCAGCGCTCGCGCACCAGCATCATCAGGCCGGGATCGGCCATAATCAGGGCGTCGGGGCCGAGTTCAACAACGGGCTCAAGGTCGCGAATGTAGCTGCGCACCTTGTTATTGTGCGGCGACACATTCGAGGCCAGATAAAACTGTTTGCCCAGTGCATGGGCTTCGTTGATGCCCGTGGCCAGGATTTCCAGGTCTTTGAACTCGTTGTTGCGCACCCGCAGGCTGTAGCGGGGCTGGCCTGCGTAGACCGCGTCGGCGCCATAGGCAAAGGCGTAACGCATATTGCGCAGGCTGCCAGCGGGGGAAAGCAATTCGCTTGGCATGGTGGGTAGCCCTCCGATAAAACAGGGCGCTATGGTAACGCAGTGCCCCTGCCTGCGGCCTGAATTTTGTGGTGCTGGCACAAAAGTTGTTGGATATTTACTAAGCTAGTGACTCTTATCGCTAAAATTGCGCCGTAATATCGGTTAGTATCGAGTGCATTCAGATATTGTCTGGAATAAATAACTCAGAACTGGGGGATTGCTATGAGCAAGCAATGGATGAAGTCTGCTCTGGCGGCGGGCGTGCTGGTCGCGTCTACTGTTGGTGCAGCGAATGCTGAAGAAGAAAGTGGCTTCTACATTGGCGGCCACACTAAATATACCGACGTTTTTGACGCTGACGGTACCCTGAGAACCGATGCACCAACACCAAGTGCTTTCGAGCAATTTCTGATTGATCTGGGTCTGATGGCTCAGCCGGTCGGCACGTCCACCGAACTCGATACCGAGTACGATCGCGACTTCGGCTACGGCGCCAGCTTCGGTTACAAGTTCTCTAACCCGCTGCGTCTTGAGCTGGAATACCACGTTGGCGAAAACGACATCAAAGGCAGCAACTCCTCGCTGGAAGTTGAGTCGCTGATGGGTAACCTGTGGTATGACTTCCGTGCCGGTGAGCGCCTGCGCCCCTACGTGGGTGGCGGTCTGGGTATGGCGACCATGGATCTGGACGGCGTTGAAGATGACGTGATGATCGGCCAGCTGGGTGCGGGTGTGAACTACAACCTGACGCCGCGTCTGGTACTGGATGCCGGTTACCGTTACGCCGTATCAGAAGACCCCACTTTTGATGCGGGCAGTTCCACCCTGGAAACCGAATACGAGTCACAGAGCCTGTTGCTGGGTCTGCGCTACAACTTCTTCGACGCGAAATACGGCGTTCAGGATGCAGATGGCGACGGTGTTGCCGATGAAGCGGATCAGTGCCCCGGCACACCCCGCGGTGTACAGGTGGACAGCGTAGGTTGCCCGCTGGACGGTGACAAAGACGGCGTTGCTGATTACCTCGACAAGTGCCCCAACACCCCTGCTGGCGAAGAAGTTGACGCACAGGGCTGTTCACTGGATGGCGATGGCGACGGCGTAGTTGATGCCGACGACATGTGTCCTGACACACCGGCTGGCACCGAGGTCATGTCTAACGGCTGTGGCGGTGAGCAATCTGTCGTACTGCGCGGCGTTAACTTCGAGCTGAATAGCGCACAACTGACCGTGAATGCGGAAACCATTCTCGACGGTGTTGCGGCGACGCTGAGCAGCTCACCGGGCTTCAATGTTGAGCTGCAAGGCCACACTGACAGCATGGGTAGCGACAGCTACAACATGAACCTGTCGCAGAACCGCGCCAAGTCAGTGAAAAACTACCTGGTTAATCAGGGCGTTGAAAGTGGTCGCCTGACCGCACGTGGCTACGGTGAAGAGCAGCCTATCGCCAGCAACGACACCGCTGAAGGCCGTGCGGAAAATCGCCGCGTTGAGCTGAAAGTGCTGGGCGAGCAGGACGTGATGGTGGATGAGGTTTACATGCCCGCCACTGAAGAGCCGATGGAAGAAGAGTCTTCTGTAGTCGATGCGCAGGTTGAAGACTATGAGCCTGCTGCTGACCTTGAAGAAGAGGAAAGCGTAGAAGAGAGCTACGAGTACGATTACGATCCCGCTGCTGAGATCGAGGAAGAAGAGTACGAGTACGACTACGAATACGAGCCCTGATCGGCATCGTTCAGTAGGAAAGTAGCTAAAACCGCGGCCCAGTGCCGCGGTTTTTTTTGCCTGCTGATTGCGTCAGCGCTGCCAGATTAACAGGCGGTTGTTGGCGGGCAGTGCGTGGTCGTGTTGCAGTGTGAAACCTGCCGCCGAGGCCAGGGCATCGACGGCTTCGATATCGCGGATGCCGCTGAGCGGGTCGCGCTGTTTCAGAAAGGCGTCGAACTCGGCGTTACTCGGCGAGGTAAAGGCGCCGTTGTAATTGAACGGACCATAGATACACAGCCACTCCAGCGAGGGCTGCTCATCGCGGAGGCGTGCAAAGAAACGCTCCACCGATGTCCAGCTCATAATATGCAGCGTGTTGGCTGAGTACAGCGCTTTGAACTGACCCTCGGGCCAGGGCAGGGCGTTGACCTCAAAGGGCAGAGGCGCGGGCAGATTGTCCAGTGAAGCCTCGTCAATCCATAGCCGCGCGCCGGGCAGATATTCCGGCTGGTCGCAACTCTGCCAGCGCAGCCAGGGCATGTGCTCGGCAAAAAATACGGCGTGTTGACCGGTGCCGCAGCCGACTTCCAGTACGCTGTCCACCTGCTTCATCACGGGTAGCAGTCCGTCCAGAATGGGACGCTTGTTGTTTTCACAGGCTTGGGAAAACGGTTTTTCCATGGGGTATCCTCGTTTATGCCATGAGGCTTTTCGTAGACGCTGCTCGCGGCGGCCCGATACACTTTTGCGGGCACAGTGTCGGTAAGGGGAGAACAGGATGCAATACTGGTTGATGAAGTCTGAGCCGGATACCTTCGGTATTGACGATCTGGCAGCGCGACCCAAGGCCACGGAGCACTGGGACGGTGTGCGCAATTATCAGGCGCGCAATATGATGCGTGACCAGATGAAGGTGGGCGATCAGGTGCTGTTCTATCATTCCGCCTGCAAAACGCCGGGAGTGGCGGGGATTGCCGAGGTGGTGCGTGAGGGCTATCCGGATTTCACTGCTCGTGATCCCGAATCGAAGTACTACGATCCCAAGGCCAGCGAGGACAACCCCCGCTGGTATATGGTGGACGTGCGTTTTGTGCGCAAGCTCGAGCGGCTGATCCCGCTCAGCGAATTGAAAGCCAATCCGCAGTTGGAGGATATGCCGCTGCTGAAGCGCGGCAACCGCCTGTCGATCATGCCGGTCGACCCGCA
The DNA here is from genome assembly GCF_000420325.1 of Spongiibacter tropicus DSM 19543. Lineage (NCBI taxonomy): Bacteria > Pseudomonadati > Pseudomonadota > Gammaproteobacteria > Cellvibrionales > Spongiibacteraceae > Spongiibacter > Spongiibacter tropicus. Next base: position 2,050,905 of record NZ_ATUS01000001.1, read on the forward strand.
GCACTGGCAGCAGATCCTGGCGATGGAATAAGCCTCAGGCGGGCTCGTCGCGCAGGAAGACCCACTCGCTGTCGCTGGACTCTTCAGGGCTGAAGTAATAACCGTCCACGTCGAAGGTTTTGAGCTGTTCGGCGTCGGTAATACGGTTTTTGATGATGTAAGCGCTCATCAGTCCCCGCGCTTTTTTGGCGTAAAAACTGATGATTTTGTATTTGCCGTTTTTAAAGTCTTTGAATACCGGGGTGACCATCTCGGCATTCAGCGCCTTTGGCTTCACGGCGCCAAAGTACTCGTTGGAGGCCAGGTTCACCACCAGCGGCCCGGCTTCTTTAAGCTGGGCATTGATCGCCTCGGTAATGTCATTGCCCCAGAATTCGTAGAGGTTTTTGCCGCGGGCATTGGCAAACTTGGTACCCATTTCCAAGCGGTAGGGCTGAATCAGGTCGAGGGGGCGCAACAGGCCATACAGACCGGACAGAATACGCAGATGCTGCTGGGCAAAGGCCAGGTCATCGTCGCTCATGCTGTCGGCGTCGAGGCCGGTATACACATCACCGCGAAAGGCCAGTACCGCCTGCTTGGCGTTGTCGGGAGCGAAGGGCGTCTGCCAGTCGGCAAAGCGCTGGTAATTCAGCGTGCCGAGTTTGTCGCTGATTTTCATCAGCGCCGAAATATCCTGCGGGGCAAGTGCGCGCAGTTCTTTGATGAGCACCTTGGATTCGTCCAGAAAATCCGGCTGGCTGTACTGCGCGGTGTGCGCGGGGGTGTCGAAATCCAGCGTTTTCGCCGGTGAAATCAGCATCAGCATTGCATCGTGTCCTGTGTAATCGTCGCGCGGTTCAGGCGTTGACCATGTCCTGCCACCAGTTCAGTGGTTCACCCTGATCGTCGTAAACATTGCCGTATAGCCACTTGGCTTCGCCGCGAGCAATCAGTTTGTCGAACAGTTTTTCCACGGTCAGAAACCCTACGCCGAAATACAGGCTGTAGACCAGTGCGCGCTCATTGCTGACATCCAGGCTGCCGCCTAGCTTTTCCACTTCGGCGGTGAGCTGTTCTTCCAGTGCGCTGTTGGCTTCGCGCAGAAAGACGCGCAGACAGAGGTTGCCGCTGCGCTCCACTACTTGAAAGCGCCCTCTTGCATCCGGGTTCAGGGCAATGCGGTCCAGTGCGGCCACGCCGCGCACAAACAGCGGCGACTTCAGCAGACGGTACTCGCCTTCTTTGTCACAGGGCGTCGCCAGGCACTGCTCGAAGACGGGCTGTTGATTGGCCGGGTGAATGCCGGCGAACAGTTCGAGTCGGGTTTCTTTGTCGGCGAAGGTCGCGTCAGTCATACGAGGGGGAATCCGGCCATAAAAGCGCCTAATGATACCGTGTTTAGCGGTGTGACGCATGGCGACGGCCCGCTTGCTGCGACTATAATGGAGCGCTTTGACGTCGACCCGAGCACGCCAACAATAATGAAAGTGACACTACAACTGATCGACGCCTTTACCGAGGCACTGGGCCGCGCACTGGCCTGGTGTGTGCCATTGATGGTGCTGATTACCGCTGCCGTTGTGGTAATGCGTTATGGCTTCGGCCAGGGCCTGACCGCCTTGCAGGAATCGGTAAGCTACTTCCACGGTACGGTATTTATGCTCGGCGCGGCCTACGCACTGAAACACGGTGCCCATGTGCGCGTGGATATCTTTTATCAGCGATTTTCGTCCCGCCAGCGGGCCTGGGTCGACAGCTTGGGAACACTGCTGTTTCTGCTCCCGCTCTGTGGGTTGATTCTGATCACCAGCTGGGAATTCAGCGCCAAGGCTTGGGAGATTCGCGAAAGCTCGGTGGAGCCGGGCGGCATCCCGGCGGTGTTTCTACTGAAGAGCCTGATTCCACTGATGGCCATAAACCTGGCTTTACAAGGCGTCGCCGAACTGCTGCGCAATGCGCTGGTGCTGATCAACGGGGAGGCCGATCATGCCCGTTGAGCTGTTGCCACTGCTGATGTTCGTGGTGATTTGTCTGGTGTTGATGCTGGGCTATCCGGTGGCTTTCAGTCTGGCCGGGGTGGCGATGATTTTCGCCGGTATCGGTATCAGCATCGGCCACTTTGATCCGAGTTTTCTTGCCGCCTTACCCAATCGCCTGTTTGGCACCATTAACAATATTACTCTGCTGGCGGTGCCGCTGTTTGTGATGATGGGCGTGCTGTTGGAGAAAAGCCGTCTCGCTGAAGAATTGCTGGACAGCATGGCGTCGCTGTTTGGACGCCTGCGCGGGGGCCTGGGAATTTCCGTGGTGGTGGTGGGCATGTTGCTGGCGGCCAGCACCGGCATTGTCGGGGCCACGGTGGTCACCATGGGCCTGCTGTCGCTGCCGTCCATGCTGAAGCGCGGCTACGATCCGGCGCTGGCGACCGGCACGATCTGCGCAACGGGCACCCTCGGCCAGATCATCCCGCCGTCGATTGCCCTGGTGCTGTTGGGCGATACGCTGTCCAGCGCTTACCAGCAGGCGCAGTTGGAGATGGGAGTGTTCAGCCCCAAAACGCTGTCGGTTGGCGACCTGTTTATCGGCGCGCTGGTTCCGGGGCTGTTGCTGGTGGGTTTGTATATGGCCTATGTCTTGGGCGTCGCGCTGTTGCAGCCGCACCGTGCGCCCCCGGCGGACGATCTGAAGGCACCCTCGCTGGGCCATTTACTGCACGGCCTGCTGCCGCCGGTGATGCTGATCGCCGCAGTGCTGGGTTCAATTTTACTCGGGGCCGCGACGCCCACCGAGGCGGCCGGTGTCGGGGCGCTGGGCGCGGCGCTGCTGGCGTTTCTGCGCGGCCGTCTTAGCCTGAGTCTGCTCGGTGACGTGTCCCGTGAGACGATGAAAGTCACCTGCATGGTGTTCATGATTCTGATCGGTGCGGCGGTATTCTCATTGGTTTTCAGGGGGTTTGGCGGTGACGAGCTGATCCACGAAGCCTTCCACGGTATGCCCGGTGGCGTGGTGGCGGCGACAGCCGTGGTCATGCTGGTGATCTTCCTGCTCGGTTTTATTCTCGACTTTATCGAAATCACCTTTGTGGTGGTGCCGATCGTCGGGCCGATTCTGTTGATGATGGGTGTCGACCCCATCTGGCTGGGTATTATGATTGCCATCAATCTGCAGACCTCATTTCTGACGCCGCCGTTTGGTTTTTCTCTGTTCTATTTGCGGGGGGTTGCCCCGGCGTCGGTGGCGACCAGCGATATCTATCGCGGGGTTGCCCCCTTTGTTGTCATGCAGCTGTTTGTGCTGGCCTTGCTGGCGATGTGGCCCGAGTTGGCGACGTGGTTGCCAGCCTGGATACGCAGCTGAGAAATTAGATTGACATTACTAGGGCGCATCCGTTAACTGGGCCCTCAATAATGACCATTAATGCAGGAAGAAGCTTTTATGCGTGACATTGATGACGTGCCGGCCCCCAATGGCGACCTGGCGCTGCAAGTCATAGCGATGCCCGCCGATACCAATGCTGACGGTGATATCTACGGCGGCTGGCTGATGTCGCAGATGGATCTGGCTGGTGGGATTACCGCTGGTCGCCGCGCCGGTGGCCGTATTGCCACGGTGGCCGTTGCCGGAATGGCGTTTCTGACGCCGGTCAATGTTGGCGCGGTTGTCAGTTGTTATACCGAAATTCTGGAAGTCGGCCGCAGCTCCATTCGCGTAAACGTTGAGGTGTGGACCACAGAATACGACGACGAAGAGCCGGTAAAAGTTACCGAAGGCGAATTCGTGTTTGTTGCCATTGATGATAACGGGCGGACTCGCGCAGTTGATTAAGCGTTAGCCCCGACCCGTTGTAAACGGGAGAATAATAATGATGCAGGGCAAAGTGTGTTTGATTACCGGCGCGACCAACGGCATTGGTCGCGCTACGGCGAAAGCGTTGGTAGAACAGGGCGCCGAACTGTTTATCGTCTGTCGCAACCGCGACAAAGGCGAGGCGCTGCTGGCCGAGCTGCGAGCCCTTCGCGCCGATGCGGCACTGACGCTGTTAATTGCTGATCTGGGAAAGATGGCGGATATTCGCCGTGCGGCCCAGGAGTTTCTGGATACCGGGAAACCGCTGCACTTGCTGCTGAACAATGCCGGTGTGGTCAACACCGAGCGCAAGCTCAGCGCCGACGGCATTGAAGAAACCTTTGCGGTCAATCACCTGGCCTACTTCCTGATGACTGAACTGCTGCGCCAGCGGCTGATTGACAGCGCGCCGTCACGCATTGTCTCGGTGGCGTCCGAGGCCCACGCCTTCGCCAAGGGGGTGCAGTTCGACGACCCGGAGTTCGCCAACCACCCCTATAAAACCTTCAAGGTCTACGGGCACTCCAAGCTCTGCAATATTCTGTGGACCCGCGAGCTGGCCAAACAACTGGCGGGTACCGGGGTCACCGTAAACTGTGTGCATCCCGGCGCGGTGAGCACCGGCCTCGGTCAGCAGGATGGCGGGTTGATGGCCAGAACGGTGTCGCTGATTCTCAAGCCCTTCTTTCGCTCTCCTGACAAAGGTGCCAGTACCTCGATCTATGTGGCGACGTCGCCCGGTCTGGAAGGCGTGACCGGCGAGTATTTTGCCGACTGCAAGCCCAAGCGCATCAAGCCCTGGGGTAAGGATGACGCCGCCGCTGAAAAGCTCTGGCAGCTCAGCGAAGACTATGTGCGCCGTGCCTGACGGCTAACTACACAATCACGCCCGCCGTTCGCAGGCGGGCCACTTCCTGTTCATCCAACCTCAGAACCTCCGTCAGCACGGCATCACTGTCCTGTCCCAGCACGGGGGCGGGGTGGTAGTGCTCGGGGCGGCTGCGCGACAGTTTAATGGGGCAGCCCGGCCCTTCGACGCTGTCGCCGGAGGGGTGTTGCAGTGGCACCACCATTTGTCGATGGCGAAGTTGGCGATCGTTTAATGCATCGGAGAAACGGTTCACCGGCGCCGAGGGAATACGGTATTTCTCCAACTCGGCCAGCCAGTGGGCGCGGGTATTGCTCTTGAAGATATTGGCGAGCGTTGCGTCGATAAAGGCCTTGTCGGCCAGACGCCCCGGTTGGGTATCGTATTCCGGTTTGTCGAGGGCGGGGCAGTTGAGCATCGCTTTGAGGTTCTGCCAGAAGCCGTCGGTCAGCACGCACAGCACGATGTGGCCGTCGCTGACGGGATAGCTGTTGTAGGGCACATGTACAAAGTGGCTGTTACCGATGGGCTCGGGGTCTTCGCCCGACATGCTGTACATGGTCGCCATGTAGTTGAGCAGCGACACCTGTGCATCGAGCATGGAAATATCCACATGCTGGCCGACCCCGGAGCGCTGTCGTTCGATCACCGCAGACAGAATCCCCATGACCGCGAACATGCCGCCGCCCAGGTCGCCGATGGGAATCCCGGCGCGCATCGGCTGGCTGGCATCGGTGCCGGTAATCGACATGCCGCCGCCGTAGGCCTGGGCCACCTGATCGAAGGCAGGGCGATTGGCGCCGGGGCCATCTTCGCCAAAGCCGGTGACGGAACAGGTAATAATGCGGGGGTTGATCTCGCTCAGGTGGGGGTAATCGATCTTCAGCTTGGCGGGCACCCCGGCAGCAAAATTGTTCACCACAATATCGGCCTCTTTCACCAGCGAATAGAACAGCGCCAGACCGTCCTCGCTTTTCAGGTCGATGGCGACGCTCTTCTTGTTGCGGTTGAGGGTAATGAAATACGCCCCCATGCCGTGTAGCGAGTGCTTGGGGTCGGTGGCCAGCAGCTTGCGGGTGCCCTCACCTTGAAGGGGCTCAATCTTGATCGTCTCGGCGCCCAGGTCGGCCAGCGTCATCGTGCAGAACGGGCCGGAGAGCATGTGGGTCAGGTCGAGGACGCGAAGTCCTGTCAGCGCGCCAGTCATGGCTGTCTTCCTCTATCAAATACGGTTGCGGTGCTAGCGGCTGGCCAGTATGCCGCCATCCAGTGCCAGAGTGCGTCCTGTCATATAGTCCGAAGCCGTCGAGGCCAAATAAATCGCCGTACCGGCAATATCTTCGAGCCTGCCCATGCGCCCGGCGGGAATCTCCGCCACCATCGCCTGTTCATCCAGCGGCGCGGTCATGGCGCTGGGAAAATAGCCGGGAGCAATGGCGTTCACTTTGATGTGGTCGGCCTGCAAGTCTGCGGCGAGCTGGCGGGTTAACGCGATGACAGCCGCTTTACTGGCGGAGTACGAGTAGGTGTTCAGCGGCGAGTGCATCAGTGCGTAGACGGAGGAAATATTGATGATGCTGGCGTAGGCCTCGGGCCGGGCAGCGCGACGCAGTAACGGCAGCAACTGCTGGCTGAGAAAGAACAGGGATTTGAGATTCAGGTTCATCACCTTGTCCCAGCCAGACTCCGGGAACTGATCCAGTGGCGCTCCCCAGCTCGCTCCGGCATTGTTGATCAGCACGTCCAGTGTGTCGGTGTGCTGGGTCACGGCGTCGACCAGCGCCTGTACGCCTGCGGTGGTAGACATGTCCGCAATCAGGCTGCGACAGTCGCCCAGTTTCGCGAGCCGTGCGCGGCACTCCTCCAGCTCGCGGGCCTTGCGGGCGCTGATAAATACCGTCGCGCCGCTGCGCACAAAGCCTTCCGCCAGCATCGCACCGATGCCCCGCGAACCGCCGGTGATCAATACGGTTTTGCCGGCCACAGAAAACAGTGATTTCATGACTGCGCCTCCCGACGGTCGCGATACTGTTCCTCTCCGAAGGAATAGGACCAGGTGGTTTCGTCGAGCTCCATAAAGAAATTCGGCGGCAGTTCGTAGACCCAGCCATTGATCACATCCTTGCCGCGCTCAAAGGCGGGGCGTGCAGCAAGCTGCGCAAACCAGCGGGCGAGATGAGGAAAGCGCGGGGCCAGTTCAATGCCGATCAGCGGCAGTGCGCGCAACCAGGGCCACAGGGCAATGTCCGCAATGGAAAATGCCCCGGCGATGTATTCCTGCTCGGCCAGTTGTGTATCCAGTACCCGGCATTGGCGCAGGGTTTCCTGCAGATAGCGCTGTTGCGCATAGTCCTGTTTTACCCTTGCGTAGCGCACGTAGTGATGGGCCTGTCCCTGCAATGGACCGACGGCCGACATCTGGAACATCAGCCACTGCAATTGTGCATAGCGTTCGGGGCCGCTGGCGGCCAGCAGTCGGCCGGTTTTTTCGGCGAGGTAAATCAGGATGGCGCCGGTTTCAAAGACGGTGATTGGCTCATTACCGCTCGCGGGCTGCGGATCACGCAGTACTGGCAGTTTATTGTTGGGGTTGAGCGCCAGCAGTTCAGGACTGAATTGCTCCCCCTTGCTGATATCGTATTCGATAATACGATAGGGCAGCGCCAGTTCTTCCAGCGCAATCGAAATTTTGTGACCGTTGGGGGTTGGCACAGTATGCAGTTCCAGCACCTTGGCATCCTCTTGTTATTTGTCAACAATATTGACAGTAATGGCGTTAGACTGTCCAGCATCCGTGCCACGAATTTATTTTTGCGGGCAGTTGACCCGCTTTGATAAAGCCGTTAATAATGTAAATAAAGTTGACATAATATCCGGTCCGTCACGGCCTTGCCGACGGGCTGCCACATAATAAAAACAGATGGATGCTTATGTTCAAAAGTGGTGGGTTTGGGTGGCGCGCCGCAGCGCCGCTGACAGCAGTTTTGTCCGTGGGATTGGCATCGTCGCCGCTGAATGCGGCGGACGCCGCGATGCCGCGCATGATTGAAGAGGTGCTGGTCAGTGCCCAGAAAGTTAAGCAGTCCTCGCAGGATGTGCCGATCTCGCTGACGGCGGTCAGCGGTGAATTCATGAAGTCGGTAGGTGCCGTCAAGTTGCAGGATCTGGCGCCTTATATTCCCAATGTGCGCTTTTCTTCCGACACCGATCCGGCGCTCACCCAGATTAATATTCGTGGCTTTGGCTCCAACCCCCTAAACGCGGCCTTTGAAAGTTCAGTCGGCTTTGTGCAGGACGAGGTGTTCTACAATCGCCCTTCCTATTTCAGTGAGGCCATGTTTGATATCGCCCGCGTCGAGGTGCTGCGCGGCCCGCAGGGCACGCTGTTCGGCAAGAATACCGTGGCTGGGGTGTTCAATGTGAGTACCGTTGACCCCGGCCGCGAGCTGGACGGCAAGCTCTCCTATCAGCGCTTTGATACCGATGAGCAGCAGTTAGAGGCGGCGGCGACGGTGCCGATGGGGGAGCGCTTGAGTATGCGTCTGGCGCTGATGGAGCGCGATCGCGACGGTGAGTTGTATAACCAGTTCCTCAACCGTCAAGACGACGAGCACCGTCAGAGTGCCCAGCGTATCAAACTGTTTTTCGACCCCTCTGATCGCCTGCATCTGGCGCTGACCGCATTTCGCTCAGATACCGAGGCGAATTACTGGGGCTTGCAGATTCATCAGCTCGACGAAGATACGCGCACTTTCTTGAGCAATTATGATCCTGAAGTCGAAGATGACCCCTATAACTTTCGTAGTTCGTATAATACCCCTGGCTATGTGAACAAGGATTCGGATGGCGTATCGCTGTTGGCGGAGTGGTCGCTGGGTGAACTGGCCGGGCTGCGCGACACCGTGGTGACCGGTATTGCCGCTACCAGCACGCTGCTGATCGACAGCCTGACCGATCTCGATGCCTCCCCGGCTGACCTCGCCAATCTCGGCGTGGGCTCTGACTACAAACAGGATTCGCTGGAGCTGCGCTTTACGGCGTCTGCCGACAGCCTTTTTGGTTTGGGCGACGACGTCAATCTGGTGGCCGGGCTGTATTACCTCGACTCGCGGTTTGATCAGACCACTCAAATTCGCGCCGGGCGGGATCTGCTTTCCTACCTCACGACCGATGATGCACTGCAGCTAATCAGCGGCAATACTTCAGTGGGCTCCGGCGGTTTATTGGGTGGGTTGAATCTGGCGGGGCTGGGCCTGCTCTCCGGGCTGGGGTCGGCGATTATCGGTGACGACCGCTATATCCTGGACTATGGCCTGGATACCACTGCCTATGCGGCTTTTGCGCAATTCAGTTGGTCGCTCGGCGAGCATTGGGTCATTACCCCGGGCCTGCGTTACAGCCGCGAGCGCAAAACGGCGCTGGCCACCGGCGAGGCAAGCTGCCGCACCGCCGCACTGGGTCTCTGTATTATGGCGACGGCGCTCAGTGCTGAAGACTACCAGGCCGACGATCTGAATCGCCGCGAGAGCGATCTGTCGCCGAAACTGTCGGTGCAGTATTACCTCAATGAACAGAGCAATCTGTTTGCCAGTATTGCCCGTGGCTACAAGAGCGGTGGCTTCAACGCCTCCTCCTTCGGCGGTGAAGACCTCAACTTTGAGCCCGAGGAAGCGCGCACGGTGGAAGCGGGTTTCAAAGGCACCTTCTTTAGCAGCAGTCTGCAAGTAAATGCGACGGTGTACCGGACGGAATTCGAAAACCTGCAGGTGCTGGCCTTTAACGGCGCGTTCTTCGATGTGAAAAACGCCGCCACCGCGATTTCCGACGGCGTGGAAATGGACTTCACCTGGCTGACGCCGCTCCCCATCCTGCGGATTAATGGTTCGCTGGGCCTGCTTGATGCCCGCTATGACAGCTATCCGGCTGCGCCAGCACCGATCAACAATGGCGTGGATGCCCAGCAGGATCTCAGCGGCCGCCGTATATCCTTTGCTCCCAAGCAGACCGCCAGCCTGACACCGACCCTGGAGTTTCCACTGTTTGGCCTGGCGGTCAGTGCGGCGGTCGATGTGCTCTATCAGGGCGATCAGTACACCGACGGCGACCTCGATCCCGTGAGCTTTTCGCCGGGCTATACCACCTATTCCGCGCGTTTGAGCCTGGCCTCGCCGGATATGCGCTGGGCTCTGACGCTCGGTGGCAGCAACCTCAGCGATGAGGAAGTGCTTGGGCAGGTGCTGGACACGGTGTTCTTCCCCGGCACCTACAACAGCCGTCAAAAGTCGGGTCGCAAGCTGTTTGCCGCCTTGAATCTGCAGTGGTGAGCGAGCGAGCTTTTCCGCAAAGGTGAGCGTGGGGGGCGGAAAGTGCTAGGCTAGCTGTCCAATAATCAGAAGGGCATTTGCCATGCACGACACGCTTCCCGATACCGGCCTGCAACTGCGCTCGCTGGTCACCGACGACGGCTACCTCAAGCTGATACTGAAATCCTCGCCGATCCCCGAGCCGGGCGACGACGAGGTGGTGGTGCGCATTGAAGCGACCCCTATCAACCCCTCGGATCAGGCCACACTGATTGCCCCCGCCGATGTCAGCACCGGCAAAACCACGGGCAGTGGTGCCGATACCGTGTACACCGCGAAGCTGCGTCCTGGTCTGGAGAACCGCGTCAAACCGCGAATCGGCAAGCCGCTGGCGGCCGGGAATGAAGGGGCGGGCACCGTGGTCAAGGCCGGTGCGAGCGCCGCCGCGCAGGCGCTGTTGGGCAAAACCGTGGCGGTGATGGATGGCGCGCTTTACTGTCAGTACCGCAAAGTGAATGTGATGCAGTGCCTGCCGCTGAATGATGGCACCTCGGCCCGCGACGGCGCGTCCTGCTTTGTGAATCCCCTGACGGCACTGGGTATGGTTGAGACGATGCGCCGTGAAGGTTTCAAGGCGCTGATCCACACGGCGGCGGCGTCCAATCTCGGGCAGATGCTCAATCGTGTCTGCCAGAAAGACGGCATTGAACTGATTAATATTGTGCGCAAGCCCGAGCAGGTCGAGCTGCTGAAATCCCAGGGCGCTAAATACATCTGCAACTCCAGCGACGACAGCTTTATGAGCGATCTGACCCGGGCGATTGAGGAGACGGGTGCCTATCTGGCGTTTGACGCCACCGGCGGCGGTGAGCTGGGTAGCCGTATTCTCACCTGTATGGAAAAGGCGGCGCTGAAAGATGTCGAGCTGCCGGGCCCCTACGGCTCCAATACCTTCAAGCAGCTCTACATCTACGGCAGCCTGGATTTGTCGCCGACGATTATCCACCGCAACTTCGGCTTCAGTTGGGGCATTAATGCCTGGCTGCTGACGCCGTTCATTGCCAAGGTCGGACCGGAGCGCGCCGGCGAATTGCGCCAGCGCGTGGCCGATGAGCTGCACAGCACCTTTGCCAGCCACTACAGCGATGAAGTGTCGCTGCTGGATGTATTGCAGGCCGACGTGGTCGCCGAGTACAGCCAGCAGGCCACCGGCAAGAAATACCTGATTAATCCCAGCCTGTAAGCGGCTTCGCGTGCCGGGCCTGGCAGCCCGGCACGTCCTTCCTTACAACAGCTCAGTCCGCAAAACCTTTTCGTGTGAGCCAGTCATCGCAGACCGCCACCGCGGCGGCGAGCTTGTCGGGCTGACCGAAGTAGTAGTGTGTCGCGCCTTCAATATCGTGACGCTCCTTATTGTCGTGCGCAATGGCGTCGAACAGGCGCTGGGTGTGGCTGGGTGTGCAGGCGTCGTCGGCAGTGTTGCCGACCACCAGTGTCGGCACCGAGATCGACGCCGCGCAGCGCACGCCGTCGGCATTGGAGTCGTCATAGCTCCATTGCGACAGCCAACTGCGCAGGGTGCAGAACCGTGCCAGTCCGACCGGGCCATTGTTCACCACCTGCGGATCGCCTAAATAGCACCAATTGGCTTTTCGCTCATTGGGGTCGACGGCCGGGTCAAGCCAGCGCGGGTCGGCCATGGTGCCGTGCACCACAAAACCAAATTCATCGTGTTCGCGCCCCGCCGACTTCAAGGCGGTCAGCTTGTCCTTTACCCAGCCGGTAATGCGCCGGTTTCGGGCGATCTGGGCGGCGCGATAGCGTGCCAGAAAGTCATCACTGTAGGGCGCCTGATTGGGGTTGGCGGGATTGTAGAGATCCAGTTCCGGGTCTTTCTGGTCGGGGTCACTCTCATCCTGAATCGAGGCATCCATCCACTCGGTGAGCGTGTGGGCGCGGCTGACGTGCGCGGCGAGAATCATCAAGCCATCGGCGGGGATGAAATCTTGTATGGTCAGGTCTACCGGGTCACCGGCCGGTGTCTGCCGGATGCTGGGCTGTTCCGCCTGACTCTGATAGAACAGCGACAGCGAACCGCCGCCGCTCCAGGCTGCCAGAATGACCTTGTCGTAGCCCAGTTCGGTTTTGGCGTGGCGGATGCAGTTGCCCATGTCGATGGCAACCTTCTCCATAATCAGCGCACTGTCATTGCCGGAGTAACGGCTCTGGCAGTAAATCACCGGGAATCCGGCCTTCGCCAGCGCCACCACCATGGGTAGATACTCGCCGCCACCCACCGGGTGCATAAATAAAATCACCGTGTTACAGCGCGGATTGGCGGGCTTCAGGTGATGAGATTTCAGCGCGCCAAAATCCAGCGGCCCGCCGTAGGTTTCTTTGAACGGACTTTTGTCCTGATAAAAGATCAGGTAGGGAATTCGCTCGTAGCTTTTACCGGACGCACTCATTATCGTTTTCCTTGTGTGGTCTTTGTCGGATCTCTATATTGTCAATTTTATTTACAATAAATCAAGATAAAGCTGCCCCGTTTTCGCCCGCATTGGCCTACAATGGGCCATCGTTTTAGGGAGTAAGGCAAACCATGAAAAAACTGGTGGATAAGGAGCAGGACTACCTGATTGGCACCCTGGCCTACGCGCTGTATTGGGTGGACGAAAGCCTGCAGGCCAGTCTTGAAGCAGCGGGCTGGGCGCGCATGAACCGCAGCCGTTCGATGATCATGCTTAATGTCACGGCGGGTATTAACCGCCCGGCGGACATTGCCCGCAATCTCGGTGTCAGCCGTCAGGCCATCCACCAGATTTTGCAGGGCATGCGCGATGAGGAAATTCTGGAGCTGGTGGCTGATCCGCGCGACAAACGCGCCAAGATCGTGCAGTTCAGCCCCGCCGCCGATGCCATTCGCCGGGATGCGGAGCGCATTCTGATTGGTATTGAACAGCAGCTTGAAGCGCGTATTGGCAAGACCGCTTACAAGGGGTTAAAGCAGGCACTGAACCGCAACTGGGGGCCGGTGGCCATTGTTGCGCCGGAGCGCTGAGACCGGTATTGACCATAGCAGAGCGATAATAATAAGGAGTCCATCATGTCGACCATTGCCGTGTTATTCCACAGTGGCTACGGCCATACCGAACGCCTGGCGCAGGTGCTGTTTGAGGCCATTGCGGCTGAACCGGGTGTCAGCGCCAGTTGTATTACCATCAATCAAGATGGTGAGATCAGTGACGCTGACTGGAGCCTGCTGGACGGTGCCGATGCCATCGTTTTTGGCTCGCCCACCTATATGGGCGGTGTCTCCTGGCAGTTCAAGCGTGTGGCCGATGCCTCCAGCGGGCGCTGGATGGCGCAGCAATGGAAAGATAAACTCGCCGCCGGATTTACCAACTCGGCCTCCATCAATGGCGATAAGTCGGCCACGCTGAGCTACTTGCATACTTTCGCGATGCAGCACGGCATGCTCTGGGTCGGCACCGGATTGCCCGCTGCCAACACCAAGGCGGCGCAGCGCAATGATGTGAATTATCTCGGGGCGTTTTCCGGACTGATGGCCCAATCACCCGCCGATGCCAGTGTTGAAGAGGGGCCGCTGCCCGGCGATCTGGAGACCGCCAGACTCTTTGCGCGACGCATTGTTGCGCAGTGTCAGCGTCTGGCGGATTAAGCGTAAACGCGGCGGCTTGCTCAGCCGCGGCCGCGTTTATCGAGGCGCTCGGCGCCGAACACGGATTCTTTCTGTGGACGGGTTTTCGCTGTCCAGGCCGCCAGTGCCTCGCGAGCGTGTGCGGCTTCTTCCACCATAATCGCCTCGCCGTTTTCCGCCCGGCAAGTGATCTCGACCTGAATCCCGTTGGGGTCGTACATATACACCGAGTGTACAAAGCCGTGGTCGACCGGCCCCAGGCAGGTTTTACCCGCGGCGTTGAGTTTGTCCTGCCAGGCTTTCAGCGTTTCCAGTGATTCGGTTTCCAGCGCAATGTGCATATCGAAGCTGTCTTTGCGGCCAAAATGTTCGGGTTTGGAAATGCCTGGCTCGTCGAAAAAAGCCAGATAATTGCCGTCAGCCAGCTCAAAAAAGATGTGAAGAAAGTGCCGGTTGCGGCCGAGATTTTCACCAAAGTCGATATCTTCCTCAAAGGCGGCGGCCAGCTTCAGGCCGAGTAAATCCTCGTAAAACCAGCGCGTCTGCTCCGCATCGACACAGCGGTAGGCGGCATGATGGACATTGCCCAGGGGCGTAAGCGGGGTGCTCATGATATTGGCGTCTCTCTTATTATGGGCCGCGTAGCGGCGCGGTTCCGTATGCAAGCAAGTCAATATGCTTGACAATAATGCAGCACGTTGATTGACTTGGCAAGAGTCGATCACTGAGGCGGAGAATAATAAAATGACGCCAGTCTGGACCGACATCCGCCAACAGTTGCGGGTGTTTTTAGAGCAGGAAATCTATCCCCGTGAGCCGCTGATGCAGTCGGCGGATCACGACCGTGCCGAGGCGGTGCTGGCTGAGCTGGCGCAAAAAGCCAAGGCGCAGGGCCTGTGGGCCTTCGGGCATCCGCGCGAGCTGGGTGGCATGGGTATGCCGTTTATGGAGTACGTCTACCTGAATGAGGTGATTGGGCGCTCCGAGTTTGCGCAGCGTATTTTTGGCACCTACACGCTGCAGGACTCGATGATGCTCGACCTCTATGCCTCGACGGCGCAGCGCGAAAAATACCTGATGCCGCTGGCCGCAGGTGAGATCAACCCCAGCTTTGCGATGACCGAGCCGGGAGTCTCCAGCTCCGATCCCACGCAAATCGAAACCACCGCGGTGCTCGATGGTGACCACTGGGTGATTAACGGCCGCAAGTGGTTCACCACCGGCGCCAATATTGCCGCCTACACCACGGTGATGTGTCGCACCGAGCCCGACGCCCCGGCGCACAGCGCCTTCAGTATGATTCTGGTGCCGATGGGCACACCGGGCTATCGCCTGCTGCGGGAGACCCCGGTGTTGGGAATTAACGGCGGCCACTTCGAGGCGGAATACGACAATGTGCGGGTGCCCGCCGACCACCTGCTGGGCGGTCGTGGCGAGGGCTTTCTCATCGCCCAGAAGCGTCTCGGGCCGGGGCGCATTTTCCATTGCATGCGCTGGTTGGGACAGGCCCAGCGGGCCTTTGATCTGATGTGCGAGCGCCTGCAGCAGCGTCGCGCCTTTGGCTCTCCGCTGGCCGACAAACAATTGTTGCAACAACACGTCTTCGACAGCTTTCAGGAAATCCAGGCCTGTCGCCAGCTCACCTTGCACGCGGCGAGCTGCATCGACAGTGGCGACGATGCGCGGGTGGAGATTGCTGCCATCAAAGTGGCGGGCGCGCGCATGCTGCACAACGTCATCGACCGCGCGATTCAGGTTCACGGCGCCGAGGGCCTGACTGACGACACGCCGCTGAGCCGCATGTATCGGCACGCCCGCGAGGCGCGCATTTACGATGGCCCCGATGAAGTGCATATCCAGTCGCTGGCCAAACGCGTGCTCAAACGCTATGCCCGCGGCGAGGGCTGGGACTTTGGCGAGCGCGATGCGGAGCTGATGTCGTGAATGCCGTCAGCGAGATGCTCGGCGAGGTATTGGCCGACGAAGGCGGCTATCACTGCAGGGTTCAATCTATTCGCCCGCTGACCGGTGGTGCGGCGGCGCAGATCTTCGCGGTGGATGCACTGTTGGATGGCGAACCCGCTCCGCTGATTCTGCGCTGTGGTGACGAGACCAGCCAGTTCGGTAACGCCCTGCAAAAGCGCCAGGAAGCCGAGGTGATTCGCGCGGCCTTTGCGGCCGGCTTGCCGGTGCCGGAGGTCTTGGCGATCACGCCGGAGTGCGGCGACGTTGGAGCGGGTTTTGTGATGCGCCGCCTCGGCGGTGAGTCGCTGCCCAAGCGCATCCTCACGCTGCCCGAACTGGCCACTGCCCGTGAGCGGCTGGCCCGCCAGTGCGGCGAGGTCCTCGCGCGGCTCCACGCAATGCCCATTGCGGGTTTGCCCTTGCCACGCTTTTCGGTAGCCGAAGACCTCGCCCGCTACCGGCAGCGCTACCGTGAATTTGACGAGCCGATCCCGATTTTCGAGCTGGCTTTTGCCTGGCTGGCGGCCAACCCGCCCCGATCTCGTCCTCCGGCGCCGGTACATGGGGATTTCCGCAACGGCAATATTCTGGTCGACGAGCAGGGACTCAGCGGCGTGCTGGACTGGGAACTGGCGCATATCGGCAACCCGGTGGAAGACCTTGGCTGGCTGTGTGTGAACTCCTGGCGTTTTGCGCAGGTGGACCAGCCGGTCGGCGGCTTTGGCAGCAAAGCCGATTTGCTGACGGCCTACAACACTGGGCAAGCAACGCCGGTCACCGACGATGAACTGGCCTATTGGGAAATCTTCGGGGTGCTGAAGTGGGGTGTGCTGTGCCTGTACCAGTGCGCCGTTCACCTGAGCGGCCAGCAGGTGTCGGTGGAGCGCGCGGCGATTGGGCGCCGGATTTCCGAGTGTGAAGTGGATCTTATCCGATTGATTGAGGAGCGCACATGAGCAGCGACTACCCCAGTGGCGAGCAGCTTTGCGCCGCCATCGACGGTTTTCTGCGAGACCGCGTACTGCCTGCTATCGACGATCCCAGTCTGAAATATGGTCTGCGGGTTTGCCTGCACAGTTTGGGTATTGTGCAGCGCCAACTGGCGCAGGGCGAGGCGGTGACGGCGCGCGAGCGTGACGGCCTGCAACGGCTGCTGGGAAATACTGAAGAACAAGCGCTGCGCACACTGCGACGCTCACTTTGTGCGTTGATCGCTCGCGGCGAGGTCGATATTGGCGACCGGCGCCTGTTATGGGCATTGCAGGACATTGCCGCGGCAAAACTGGCGGTCGACAATCCCAAGTATCGCCCCGTGCCGGTCTCGGGGAACAACAATAATGCATAAGAAATTCCAAGGAGTGTCACCGTGAGCAGCTTATTCAGCAGTTTCAACGACTATCTGCCCTTCCACGCCGCACGGCGGGGCGATAAGCCGATGATGAAAGATGATCGCAAGGATCTGAGCTTTGGCGAGGTGCATGCGCATGTTGAACGCATCGCGGCGGCGCTGCAGCGCGATGGTCTGAAGAAGGGCGACCGCATTGCCATTCTGGCGAAGAACTCGGTCGACAATCTGAGTGTGTTTATGGGCTGTGCCCGTGCCGGGGTGATTCCGGTGGGGGTCAACTACCGTCTGGCCCCAGGCGAAGTGGCTTACATTGCTGCTGACGCGGGTGTGAAAAAGCTGTTTCTCGACGCCGAGTTTGCCCCGCTATGTGAAGGCTGCGGCGAGTTGCCGCGCGTCATGCTGGATGGCGATGGTGACGGCCCATCGCTGGCGCAGTGGTGCGAGGGCGCCGGGCAGGCCAGCGCGGTGACGATCGCTGGTGACGATATTCTGTTTCATATGTATACCAGCGGCACCACGGGACATCCCAAGGGGGTGCTGATCAGCCACGGCAATGTCCTGCTCAACAGCTACCAGTCGCCGATGAGTACCGGCATCTGGCCCTGTGAAGAGGACCGCTCACTGGTGATCGCCCCTACCTTCCATGCGGTGGGTCTGGTCGGCGCCATGCTGGGGGTAATCTACGGTTCGTCGATGGTGATTCATCGCGACTACGACCCGGTGGGTATGATCGAGACCCTGGCGAACGAGCGCATCACCACGGTGGCCGTGATTCCGGTGATGCTGCAATTCTCGCTGGCGATGGTGCCGGATATGAGTGGCTACGATTTCTCGGCGCTGAAAACCATCAACTACGGCGGCTCGCCGATCTCCGAATCGCTGCTGCGCCAGTGTATTGAGGTGTTCGATTGCGACTTCGTGCAGGGCTATGGTCAGACTGAAGCGACCATGGCGTTGACCTTCCTGACCGCGGGCGATCACCGCCGCGCGCTGGCGGGGCAGCCGGGCCTGCTGCGTTCCTGCGGTCGCGCGGTGTTTGGCACCGAGCTGAAAATCGTCAATACCGAGGGGCAGGAATGTGCGCCCGGCGAAGTGGGCGAAGTGCTGGCGCGCGGGCCACAGCTCATGCAGGGCTACTGGCAGCGTCCCGAGGCGACCGCAGAAACCATTGTCGATGGTTGGTTACACACCGGCGATGCGGGCATCTTCGACGACGATGGTTATCTGTATATTCAGGACCGGGTCAAAGACATGATTATTTCCGGCGGTGAGAACATCTATCCGGCGGAGATCGAGAACCTGCTGATGAGCCATCCCGATATTGCCGATGTGGCGGTGATTGGTCGCGCCGATGAGCGCTGGGGCGAAGTGCCCATGGCGGTGGTGGTTAAGGGTGGGGAAAGCCTGCCGTCAGTCGATGAGCTGGTGACGTTCTGCCACGGCCGCATTGCCAACTTCAAAATTCCCAAACACATTCACGAAGTGCCCGCGCTGCCTCGTAACCCCTCGGGCAAAATCCTCAAAAAAGATCTGCGCGCGCAGCTCGCCAATGTGGATCACAGTGAGACAGCACAGGCCTGAACGGGAGCGCTAGCATGCAAAAGTCTGCGGTCGATAAGGATTATCTGACGATGCCCCGTCGCCCCAGTGGCGACCTGAAGCATATTCCCGGCGACGACGGTGCCTTGCCGGTTCTCGGCGATACGGTACGTTTTCTGACCGACTACCTCGGCATGTCGATGGAGAAGTACCAGCGTTACGGGCGGATTTTCCGCAACCGCGCCATGTTGCAGCACACCGTCGCACTGGTCGGTCCTGAGGCCAATGAGCTGGTGCTGAAAGACAGCGAGCGCTTGTTTTCCAGCAAGAAGGCCTGGGACCCCTTCCTCGACCGGCTGTTTCCCAACGGCTTGATGCTGATGGACTTTGCCGACCACAAGGTAAACCGCCGTATTCTGCAGGGCGCCTTCAAAAAAGACGTGCTGGCCAGTTACGTGGATACCATGAACGGCATGATCGGGCAGCGCCTGTCGCAGCAAACCGTCGAGGAAACCCTGAGTTTTCAGGCGCTGGCCAAATCCATGTTGCTGGATGTGGCGGCTCAGGTGTTTATGGGGGTGGCGATCGGTGATGAGGCCCAGCGCCTGAATCGCGCCTTCGTACATGCCATGGAGGCTTCGCTGGCGGTGGTGAAATTGCCGATTCCGGGCACTACCTGGAAGAAGGGCTTGGATGGTCGCCGGGTGCTCGAACAGTTTGTGGAAAAACACATCGCCAGCAAGCGCCAGTCGCCGGGGCCGGATTTCTTCTCCCAGTTTTGTCAGGCCCGGGATGAAGACGGCAATATGCTCAGCGATGAGGCGGTGCGCGACCACGTGATCTTCCTGCTGTTTGCCGCCCACGACACCACCACCAGTACCCTGTGCTCAATGATTTACCTGCTGGCGAAGCACCCCGAGTGGCAGGATCGACTCTGGAACGAGATGCAGGCGCTGGATACCGATGCGCCAGACTTCGATCAGCTGGCGGAACTGCCGCTGTCACAGTACGCCATGCAGGAAACCCTGCGGATGTACCCGCCTGTGCCGGTTATCCCTCGGCGTACGGTGCGTGAAACCGAGATCTTTGGCTATCGTATTCCCGCCAATACCTCGGTGGGGGTATCGCCGCTGATGACCCACTATTTAGACGAGTGGTGGACCGAACCCCGCAAGTTCGATCCAGAGCGTTTCGCGCCGGAACGCGCCGAGCACAAGCGGCATTTTTATCAGTGGCTGCCCTTTGGCGGGGGAAGTCACAAATGCATCGGTCTGAACTTTGCCGAAATTCAGGTGAAGATTGTGCTGTTCCATCTGCTCAAGCACTTCCGCATTGAGGTAGCGCCGGATTACGTCATGCCTTACAACCCGGTGCCGATCTCTTTTCCCACCGACGGTTTGCCGGTGCGCTTTCGCCGTCGTTAGACGGGGCTGCGTTCGGGGTCAGTCTGCCTCAATGAGATGCCGGCTGACCCAGAGCACTTCTTCCTCAATACCGCCCGCACGGGGTAAGTGGCCAATCTGGGTTTCTGCCACGCCGATGGCGATCAGCAGTCTGGCGCGGCGGCGGGCTTCAGTCTCGCTGTGCCCCAGTGCCTTGAATTGTTCGCAGAGAAAATCCATCAGCAGGCGGTCGGCGCGAGCGACCGCCTCCGCTACCGCGGGCTCCTGTCGCGCCCAGTCACGCATCACCGCATCCATGCGCATAAAGTTGCCGCTCAGCCAGAACTGAATTGTCGACTGAAAGGTGTCGCGGGGGTTGTGGTTGCTGGCCTGCTCGATGCGCTGGTGAATACTCTCGTGAAACACCCCTGACCAGGCGTCGACCAGAGCGCTGATCAGCGCCTGCCGGTTTTTGAAATGCCAGTAAAAGCTGCCTTTGGATACCTGCAGTGCCTCACAGAGGGCATCGATGGTGAGGGCTTTGACTGAGCCGGTTTCCGCTAGCAGCTCCAGCGCGGCATTAATGAAGTCCTCGCGACTTCGTCGGCCTGTGTCCGCCATAAAGTGCCATCCAATTTAGTCAAATATATTGACAATAATAAAACCGTACCATACGGTATGGTATAGAAATACTGCCGTACCAAAATAATCAATAACAATGAGTCAGGGCAATGTTTTTTCAGCAATTGGGCGCACAACTCGCCCCGTATTATCTGCACATCAAATTTCTGCACCTGAGCTTTGCCGTGCTCTGGCTGGGCAGTACTGCGGTGGCTTACCTCAATTATCTGGTGCCGGTGATGCGCGCCTGGCAGCGTGATCCGCGCAATCCCGAGCGCATTGCTCAGCGCAATCTGGCGATGGAGCGCTTCGATCACGGTGTGCTGATTGAACACGCGGCCTTCCCGCTGCTGCTGTTAAGCGGACTGGCGCTGCTCAGTGTCGGCGCCTGGGGGCCACAGCATTACTGGTTGGCGTTGAAGTTGTGCATTGTGGTGCTGGTGTTCTTGCCCATTGAGATTGTCGATTACTGGCTGTCGCATTTTGGCGGTAACAAACGGCAGATCCGTCTCAGTGGCCGAGCTGATGCGGCCCGGCGCTATGAGCAGGTCCTGCACCAGCACTGGTGGTTTTTGATTGTGACCACGCCGCTGATTTCCGTGACCGGCCTGCTGGTGCTGTACCTCGCAGTCGTCAAACCCCTGTAAATCGTGGAGAGAAGTTGAGAATGGATGCGCTCGCTCATGTTAAGCCCTTTCAGGTTGATACCCCCCGGCTGCTCAAGATTGCTGCCGCCATGGGGCTGTATCTGCTGATTGTCATCTGGCCCTGCTTTATCTGGCTGCGGCACTGGCTGGCAGACGATGCCTCGCCGGGATCGCCGTCAGCGCTGGGCGCCGTGCTGCTCGTCGCGCTGTTGCTCGCGGCATATGCCTTTGTCGTGATGAAGCGGCTCTGTCTGCCGCGACAGTAAACGGACTCCGACTCCACCCATTCGACATCAGGTGAAACAATAATGAAAAAAGCCATCACCGCCCTTGTCATTGCGCTGGCTGTTCCCGCTCAGGCGCAGACCGTCAGCCAGGCAAACAGCCCGCGACCGGCGTATCTGGAAGAGGTGATTGTCACCGCCCAGAAACGATCGGAATCGATTCAGGATGTGCCGATCGCGGTGTCAGTCCTTAGTGCCGAGCGCATGAAGAACTCCGCAGTCACGTCCTTTGAGGACATCTCGCTGGCAAGCCCCAACACCGAGATCAATATGACGCCGGGCTATGTGCAGGTGGGCATGCGCGGTCTGAACTCGCCGATTAACGACGGCATGGAGCAGGCGGTGGGCGTGTATGTGGACGGCATCTACTACGGGAAAACGGCGTTCCTGCAAGACGCGTTTCTGGATATCAGCCGGGTGGAAATGCTCAAGGGGCCGCAGGGGACCCTGTTTGGCAAGAACACCGTGGCGGGGGCGATCAGCATCAGCACCGCCAATCCGGAGAACGAGTGGGCGGCCAGCGCGATGATCGGTTGGGGGCAGTTCAATGGTGAGCATTACGAGTTGATGCTCAACGCGCCCTTAATCGAAGACCGGCTCGCGCTGCGTATCGCCGCCACGCGGCAGCGACAGGACGGCTATGTGCGCAATACGCTGCGGGGCAGCAGCGAAAAACGGGTCGATAAAGAAGGCCTGCGTGCCAAGCTGCTGTTCACGCCAACAGATCGGTTGTCGGCGGTGCTCACCTATTATCAAGGCGAATCCCGCGATTCGGGTCAGGGCTGGGAGCCCTTCTTACTGACGGGCGCTGCGGAATTTCTCCACGGCCGCTTTGATCCCACGCTGGAGACCGATTTTGATTATCGCAGCCATGCCGATGCGCCCAATCAAAGTCGCAGTGATACCGAGGTCGTCAATCTGGAGGTGAATTGGGATGTGGGTGAGCACACACTGACCCTGATTGGCAGCGATGCCCGCGCCGATGAATGGCTGTATCTGGATGCCGATACCGCATCGGCGCCGATTGCCGACTGGGGGCGTCGCACCGACTACAACCAGCAAATGCTGGAGCTGCGCTTGAGCAGCCCGCCGGGTCGACTGGAGTATCTGCTTGGCGCCTTTGCCTACCGCTCGGAGAATAATCTGCGTGGTGAACTGCGGATGTTGCCCGAGGGGCCGCTGGACGATCTGGTGGTGCCGTTGCTGGGTATCGATCTGCTCGACACGCTGCTCAACGACTTGCTGGGCCCCGTCACTAATCCGATTGAAGATCTGCTCTACGGGGTGCTCAGCGATGCATTGTTCCAGCGCTTTGATCAGCGCACCGAATCGCTGGCGCTGTTCTCTCAGTTCACTTGGAAAGTGACCGACCGCCTCAGCCTGATTGCCGGTTTGCGCGCGTCTGAGGAAGAGAAGCAGGTCTTGCTGGATCAGAATTACGAGGAAACAGGTCTGCTGCTGACGGCCGCCTTCGGCGTTACCGAATACACGCTGGACGATAGCCGCAAGGAGTCGACGCTGGTGCCGAAGCTGTCGGTGAAATATGAGCTGGGCGACGACTTGCTCTACGCGAGCTATGCCGAGAGCTTCAAAGCCGGTGGCTATAATCCGCTGGCGCGCACCGCAGAGGAGTCGGGGTTTGAAGAGGAGAGCGCCAAAGCGCTTGAGCTGGGTTACAAGCTCACCGGCTGGGATGGCATGCTCACCCTGAACGCGGCGCTGTACCGCACCGAGTTCAGTGATATGCAGATTCAGGCCTTTATCGGTAACGGCTTTATTGTGAGTAATGCTGCCGAGGCGACGACGCAAGGGGCTGAGTTTGATCTGAGCTTTCGTCCGGCGGAGGGCACCTCGCTCTATGCCAGTTGGGGTTACAGCGATGCGCGCTTCGACACCTTCAAAGATGGTCCGTGCACCGCGGCCAATGGCGGCGACTTCTGCGATTTGAGTGGCTCGCGCCTGCCCCGCGCTCCCAAGTACAGTGCGACCCTGGGGGGCAATACCGCGATCCCGCTATGGCGGGATTCAGTGGCGCTGATGCTCGGCGCCGATGTGAACTGGCGGGACGATATTCTGTTTGATCTGGATGCCGATCCACTGGACAGTCAGGACGGCTACTTTATGGTGAACCTGCACGCCGGGCTGGTTGATCCCGACGGCCGCTGGCAGCTGATGGCCCATGTAAAAAATCTGGAAAACAAAACCATCCGCCACTTCGCCGCCGATATGCCCATTTTCAGTGGTTCCCACATGGGCTTTCTGTTGCCGCCGAGAACGGTATCGGCCGAGCTGCGTTTGAACCTGTAGCGGGCTACAAATCGCGGCCGTTGATATAGGCCTGCTCGGAAATGTGGTGGTAGTTCTTGGCGTTTTCCATGAATTGCTTCCAGCTGGCATACACGCGGCCGGTAAGCTCATCGGTTTGCGACAGCTCTTCCAGATAGGCATCCGAGGTGCTGTGCAACGCCCGCATGACGTCGTCCGGCAACTGGCGAAGCTGCACGCCGTGTTTGTCGACGAGTTCGTTCAGCGCGTGATTGTTGCGCGCCGTGTATTCGTCGAGCATATCGGCATTGGCGTAGCGTGCGGCCACTTCCACAATGGCCTGCAAGTCATCGGGCAAGGCCTCGTAGGCTGATTTGTTGATGATCAGCTCCAGCGTGGAGCCGGGCTCATGCCAACCGGGGTAGTAGTAATAGCGCGCCACCTCATGAAAGCCAAAGGCCAGATCGTTGAAGGGGGCCACCCACTCGGTGGCGTCGATCACGCCGGTCTGCAGTGAGGTGTACAGCTCGCCGCCGGGCAGGGTGACCGAGGTGCCACCCAGACGGTTCAGTACTTCGCCGCCGGAGCCGGGGATGCGCATTTTCAGGCCTTTCAAATCGGCAACACTGTTGATCTCTTTGTTAAACCAGCCGGCCATTTGCACGCCGGTGTTGCCACCGGCAAAGGGCACGAGATTGAAGGGCGCGTAGGCTTCCCGCCACAGTTCAATGCCGCCACCGTGGTATAGCCAGCCGTTCATTTCCTGCGCGGTCATACCAAACGGCGCGGTCGTGAAAAAGATGGAGGAGGGCAGCTTGCCTTTCCAGTAATAGGCCGCGCCGTGCCCGGCTTGCACGCTGCCCGCCGACACCGCATCGAATACGCCCAGCGCGGGCACCAGCTCCCCGGCGCCGTATACACTGATTTGCAGGCGACCTTTGCTCATGCGATTCACCACCTGGGCAAATTTTTCCGGGGCGGTGCCCAGGCCCGGAAAGTTCTTCGGCCAGGTGGTCACCAGTTTCCAGTGATAGACGCGTTCCTGGCCGCTGGCGGTAGCGCGTTGATCGTTCTGGGGCAGGTAATGGCGGCCGCGCTCGCCCACGTAGAGCCAGCTCATGGTCACCAGTGCGGCGACCAGCGCGAGAATAATCAGCGGTGTGTAGGAGCGCGATGATGCGGTCACGGGATTTCCCTTTTTATTGTTGTGCCCCGGCCTGTGCGGCGGGGCTTAAAGTAATTGCAGATTCGCGTATTGCAGCACCAGCCACTTGCTGCCTTCGTCCTCAAAATTGACCTGAACGCGAGCGCTGGGACCCTGGCCTTCAAAACTGAGTACGGTCCCGGCACCAAAGATGCTGTGCAGCACCCGCTGGCCCAGAGCGATGCCGCAATCGGCGGCGGCCTGAGCGGCAATATGGCTGCTGGCAAAGCTGCTGGGCCGGGTCACGGTGTTGTTCAGGCGCACTTCGTTAATCAGCTCATTGGGAATTTCGCGAATAAAGCGCGACAGGCTGTTGAAGTTCTCCTGACCGTGCAGGCGGCGAGATTCGGCGTAGCTTAAAAACAGCTGCTGCTCGGCGCGGGTAATGCCCACATAGGCCAGCCGTCGCTCTTCCTCCAACCGCTCCGGGTCGTCCATCGACATTTTGTGGGGGAACAGGTTTTCCTCCACGCCGACCATAAATACGATCGGAAACTCCAGCCCCTTGGCGGAGTGCAGTGTCATCAACTGAATGCTGTCTTCGTGCTCGTCGGCCTGCTGCTCACCGGCGTCCAGTGCGGCGCGGTCGAGGAATTCCCGCAGCGGATCGGCGTCGGGATCTTCCGGCACAAAACTGCGCGCGGCGCTGACCAGTTCCTGCAGGTTTTCCACCCGCGCCTGGCCTTTCTCGCCTTTTTCCTTTTGATGAAACTCGATCAGCCCGGAGTGCTCCACCACGTAGTCGACGGCGCTATCCAGTTCCATGTCGCGGGTCTGCTCGGCGAGGTCTTCCACCAGTGACAGGAAGCCACGCAGGGCATTGCCCGCACGGGCGGTAAGCGCGCCGTTTTCAATCATTGCCAACGCCGATTTCCACAGTGACTGCTGGTGGTCGCGAGCATACTCGCGCAGCATTTCCACCGTGCGGTTGCCAATACCGCGAGTCGGGGTGTTGATGACCCGCTCCACGGCGGTGTCGTCGTCGCGCAGGGCAATCAGGCGCAGATAGGCCAGCGCGTTTTTAATCTCCAGTCGATCGTAGAAACGTTGGCCGCCGTAAATGCGGTAAGGCAGCCCGGTGCGAATCAGCGCTTCTTCCAATACCCGCGACTGGGCGTTACTGCGGTACAGAATGCCGATATCGGCGCGGCGATAATCCTGGCGCAGCAACTCGTCGATGCGGTCGGTGACAAAGCGCGCCTCGTCCTGTTCGTTAAAGGCGGCGAACAGGGTGATCAAATCGCCGTCGTCGCCGCTGGTCCACAGCTCTTTGCCGAGCCGCTGGCTGTTGTTCTGAATCACCGCATTGGCGGCGCTGAGAATGGTGCCGGTGGAGCGGTAGTTCTGCTCAAGACGAATAATGCGGGTGTCGGGAATGTCTTTGGAGAACTGTTGGATATTCTCGATGCGTGCGCCGCGCCAGCCGTAAATGGACTGATCGTCGTCGCCCACGGCGGTAATCCCCATGCCCTTGCTTACCAGCAGGCGCAGCCAGGCATATTGCACGGCGTTGGTATCCTGAAACTCGTCCACCAGCACATGCTTGAAGCGCTGCTGGTAGTGGTCCAGTACGGCGGGGTTATCGCGCCACAGCTCCAAAGCCCGCAGCAACAGTTCGGCAAAATCGATGACGCCCTGCTGTTGGCAGATCTCTTCATAGCGGCGGTATACCCGCAGCATGGTCTTCTGATACAGGTCGCCGCCGTAGTCGTCGATGTGGGCGCTGCGGCGGCCTTCGTCTTTGTGGCCGTTAATAAAATAGGCTGACTGGCGCGGCGGCCAGCGGGAGTCGTCCAGCTCCAGCTCGCGGTGAATGCGCTTGAGCATGCGTAGCTGGTCATCGCTGTCGAGAATCTGGAAATTGTCCGGCAGCTTGGCTTCGCGGGCGTGAGCCTTCAACAGCCGGTGCGCCAGCCCGTGAAAAGTGCCCACCCACATGCCGCCGCGCAACTGGGTGCCCAGCAGTTCTTCGATACGGCCGCGCATTTCCCGCGCCGCCTTGTTGGTAAAGGTCACCGCCATAATGCTGTAGGGCGACAGGCCTTCCACCTGAATTTTCCAGGCGATGCGGTGCACCAGCACGCGGGTTTTGCCACTGCCTGCGCCCGCCAGTACCAGTGTGCCGGGGCTGTCGGAGGTGACGGCGTCGCGCTGTGCGTCGTTGAGTGAGTCGAGAATATGAGAGACGTCCATGGGCGGCTATTCTATCGGGAATGGCCGACGCTGGCACCTGACTCTCGCGCTGCTATGGACTGACGGCGACAGGCTCAATCGACACCGGCGTGCCGTTCAGGCGGGGCACGCGGGAAAGCGGGTCGACGTCGGCATTGGAGACCAGCAGATTGCGATTCACGCCGCCGTGGTGGCGACTGCTGCCACGGCCGGGATTAAAGGTGCGATAGCCCCAGCCATGCTCCATGACCGCGACCCCGCTGCGCACCTCATCCGACAGTTTGAGCTGAGCTTCGATACTGCCGCTGGCTGAGCGCAGCGTTACTTTCTGGCCGTCGAACAGGTGAAGTGTCTCGCCCTGCTGGCGATTAATCTCTACGGTGCTGCCGGTCATTTCCCGCGAATGCATGCCGTCCATGCTGGTTTCGATGGACCAGGAATTCATCATCTTCATTCGGCGGCGGGAAATGAGCTGAAAAGGCTGCGACGGATCGCGCGCGGTAGATTCAGTGAGGCGTTGCTGCAACACGTCCACAAACGCGGCGGGTGCCAGATCGACGCGGCGATTCTGCTCCCGCAATTTGCCAAATAGTCGGCCGAATTCCGGACGCTGTGCCGGATCGCCAATGCCGTGGGGCGCTTCGACAATATCGCGCCAGCGAAGCTGTGGGTTATCGCGTATCAGCATTCTCGCCATCAGCATTGGATTGAGTGTCAGTTGGGGCTTGCCACTCCATGCCGCCAGCCGTTTACTGGCGGCGATCAGCGGATTCAGCCAACGCTTGCCCGGTATCAGTGGCTTGTTCATCGCCAGTGTCAGGTCGCGCAGAAACTCCCATTCGTAGCGCATGCCGGTGGGGGGCGATACGGCCGCGCGGCTGAGCTGTGCCCGCGGACTGGGGCTGAGCGCCTGAATCAAGGGATTGATCTCTGTGCGTTCCAGAAAATGGTCGCCGGGAATCAGCCAGTCGGCATGGCGGTGGCTCTCGCGCTGGAACTGATCGATTACCACCAGGCAGTCCAGTTGCGCCAGCGCCGCATCGAGTTTATTGCCGTCGGGACCGGAGACCACCGGGTTGCCGCTATTAATAATCAGGGCGCGAATCTGCCCGGGCCCCGGTGTGGTGATCTCATCGGGCAGTTCCGCCAGACTGTGAGCGCCGGCCACATTTTTGTTGCCGCGCACACGGCTGATGGCGTCGGAGTGGGGGAACAGGGTGTCGCCCACATCCAGCAAATCGAGAACACCGCTGACGTAATACAGCCCGCCCTCGGTTTCGACGCGACCGGTGATGTAGTTCAGCACTTGCACCAGCCACAGGGCCAGCACGCCATTGCGTCCCTGACTCACCCCGGTACGGGCGATGGCCATGGCGCTGGGCGCGTGGGCAAAGTCGCGGGCCAGCGTTTCGATCTCGCTCAGCGGCACATCACAGCAGGCGCTGAGCTGATTCAGGTCTGCCGTCGCCGCAATGGCCCGCACAGTGTCCAGCCCTTCGAGCAGGTCGGCATGCTGGGGATTGCGCCAGCCGTTCTCCAGAATCAGTTTGATCATGGCCAGCACCAGTGCCCAGTCGCTCTCCGGCAACGGGGCAATATGCCGACTCGCCTTCGCCGCGCATTCAGTGCGGCGCGGGTCTACGACCACCAGCTCGGCGCCGGCGGCTTTGCGGGCCAGTACTCGCTTCCAGCCGTCTGGTGAATAGCCGATCCAGCACATGGTACTGATCTGTGGATTGGTGCCGATTAACAGAAAATAGTCGCAGTGATCGATGTCTGCCTGAAGGCTCACCCAGGCATTGCCGTACATCGCGTCGGACACAACATGCAAGGCATTCTGGTCGACCGAGCCCACCCAGAAACGGCTTTCGGTGCCAATGGCGTCCAGCAGCATCGTGTGAAACAGCGCGCTGCCAAAGTTGAAGCCGTTCGGATTGCCGGTGTAGCTGCCAATGGCATTGGGACCGTGCTCGTCGATCAGACGGTTAAAGCGGGTGGCGATATCGGCAATCGCCTCGTCGTAGCTGGCGGCAACATAGCGGTCGCCGACCCGTTTCATGGGTGTGGTAATGCGGTCGGGGTGGCGGAGTGACAGGTGCGATTTGGCGCCCTTGATACAGTAGTCCCGCCAGCTATAGGGGTTGTCTTTATCCGGCTCGACTTTCAGCACGCGGTTGTTGTCGGTGGTGACCGTCAGCCCGCAGCCCTGCTCGCAAATGCCGCAGACCGTATGGCAGGTTTTCATCGTCAGTTCCCGTTGTTGTTATTACTGTTGTTATTAAGTAAGGGCAGATGAGATGACCATACTAGGTAGGCTTGCAAAAGATGTCAAAAAGAAACTATTTCTTAAAGGAAATAAAAAGAGCCTGTGACCCGCAGCCACCCCAGCGCGTTTGCATAGGGTACAATCGGCCCATATTCGCCAGCCTGAGTGTGCCGTGAGACCCCGAAACATCATCCGCGCCATTGAAACCAACCGCGAAGCCATGCGCCGCAGCGAGCGCAAGGTGGCGGACTACATCCTCGCTAATCGTCGCGAGGTGATTCATATGCGCATCGTCGATCTGGCGCAGGAAGCCCATGTCAGCGAGCCGACGGTGGTGCGTTTCTGCCGGGCGGTGGGCTGCGACGGCTTTCAGAACTTCAAAGTGGCGCTGGCCCAGCACGTGGCCCACAGCGGCGAGTATGCGGCGGTGGACTACCGCGACGACGACAGCGCCCGCCAGTACACCTTCAAAGTGTTCGACGCCACCATGGAAGCGCTGAAGCGCGTGCGCGACAGCATCGAGGTCGACGCCATCGAGAAAGCGGTGGAATTGCTGGGCAATGCCCGGCGGGTGGAGTTCTACGGTTTTGGCGCCTCGGCGGCGGTGGCCCACGACGCCCAGCACAACTTCTTCCGCCTGCAAATCAGCGCCAGCGTTTATGCCGATCCGCATGTGCAGGCGATGTCGGCCATGTCGCTGCACGCCGACGACGTGGTGGTGGCGATTTCCCAATCCGGGCGCACCCGCTCACTGCTGGACGTGATCAAGCTCGCCCAGAACAGCGGCGCCCCGGTGATCGCGCTGGCTCCCAGTGGCAGCCCCATCGCCGAGATCAGCGATCTGCCGATTTACATCGACGTCGACAACGACAAAGGCGCCTACACGCCGTTGCCCTCGCGGTTGGCGCATATGACCGTGCTGGATATTCTGGCGGTAGGCATCTCGGCCAGCAAAGCCGGGCTGCGGGAACATCTGGACAGTATTGAGCAGGGCCTGCAGTCGCTTCGACTGGAGGGGCCGGAATAAGAACGTCCCGCCTGATTTTTGGCGTTAGTTCTCGTGTGGCTGCCTTAATGCTCGCCTTTCATCTGCTTGATTTTCTTACCCTGCTTGACGACTTTGGCGAAGCCCCGGTCCTGCGCTCGCTTCTCGGCCAGACTGGCGTTTGCGACCGCGTTTTCGCGTAACAGTTTTTTATAGTTCAGCAAGCGGCGGCCATCGAGCCGGTTATCCTCCACCGCTTGTTGCACTGCACAACCGGG
Organism: Spongiibacter tropicus DSM 19543; assembly: GCF_000420325.1. Taxonomy (NCBI): domain Bacteria; kingdom Pseudomonadati; phylum Pseudomonadota; class Gammaproteobacteria; order Cellvibrionales; family Spongiibacteraceae; genus Spongiibacter; species Spongiibacter tropicus. The sequence goes on from NZ_ATUS01000001.1 coordinate 2,081,521, forward strand.
TTCCGTGTCGTGTTGGCAGTCGGAGAACTGGCATTGTCTGGCCAGTGTCTCAATATCGTCGAACACGGTGCCAAGGGAGCCTTCGATATCGGCCACTTTCAGCTCACGCATCCCCGGCACATCGATTAACAGGCCGCCGGTAGGCAGGATGTGCAGCTCGCGATGGGTGGTGGTGTGGCGCCCTTTCTTGTCCTGCTCGCGAATGCCTCCGGTTGCGGTCAGTGACTCCCCGGCAAGGCTATTCAATAGTGTCGATTTGCCAACGCCGGATGAGCCGACCAGAGCAACGGTAGTGGTCTTGCCAATCCAGGAACGAATTCCGTCGAGTGTTGCGGGATCAAGGGTGTTGGTGATTTCCACGGCAATACCCGCCTGCGTACTGCGCGCCCGGCGCACATAGCTGTCCACGTCGTCGCTCAGATCGGCCTTGGTCAGCACAATCACCGGCATTGCTCCCGCTTCGGCGCACAGGGCCAAATAGCGCTCCAGACGGGACTCCTTGAACTCCTCGTTGCAGGAGGTGACGATAAATAGAATATCGATATTGGCGGCGATCGCCTGAATCTCCTGATGACTGCCAGCCCCCAGCCGTTTAAACAAACTCTTGCGCTCAAGAACCTGTTCTATTTTTGACAGGGACGTATCCAACACCACCCAGTCGCCGACGGTGGGACGCTCAACGGCGGTGGCCTGCAGCAGGGTAGAGGACAGCTCAACGACGTGCTCCGCCGACTCGCAGAGAACCGTCATTTTGGAACGCTGTACCGCGCTGACACGGCCGAGACGCTCCTGCATCAGGTCGATATCGGCAAGCTGCTGGGTAAAGAACGGAACCAGTCCCAGATCGTGGAGAGAATGACTCACGGCGGCGATTCACTATGCAGAGAATTGGACAGAGCGTAGCAGGCTTTCTTTGTCTCATGCTATGCCTATGAGGCCATCCCGATTTTTGCTTTTGTGGCTTAACAGCGACTTGTCTATCGCGTCCGCCTGCGCTGATGCTTCCACCGTTTGTAGTAATGCAGCCCGCCGGTGAGGGCCAGCCAGGTGAGGACGATGCCGCAGAACAGGGTGAGCAGGCGGTAGATGGCGTTCATGCCGAAGCCAGAGTGCAGGGGGTAGAGCTGGTTGATAAGGCGTCGCTCGACGGCCATTTGGTCTGAGCGCTCAGTGCGGCGTAATTCGCCGTTGTGGGTATTGAGCCAGACGGTGCTGCGGCCGTTGAGGTGCCACTCGCCGTTGAGGCGAACGCGCACTTTCAGACTGGGCGCGCCTTGTTCCTCACTGAGGGTGATGTACGTGGGCCAGCTATCGGGAAGCTGTTGCTGGATGTGCAGATAGCCGTCGGCAATGGTGTTGTCGGCGGACGCGGGAGCGGGTGCATTGGCGGGGAGTACGGCGCCGGGGGGCAGCAGCGGGAAAATCAGTTTTTGCCACAGCATCAGGCTACCGGTCAGCAGAATCAGCAGCATTAACGGGCTGGTCAGCGCACCGGAGTGGCGGTGGTATTGCAGCCATTGGGAAGGGCGGATTTTTTTCGGAAATACCCAGCGCCAGCGAAAGGCTCTTCGCCCCGGCCACCACAGAATAAGCCCGCTGATACACAGGAATAAGGCCAGGATACCGCTGATGAGCAGCAGGGCTTCCCCGAACTCGCCGCTGAGCAGATCGACATGCAGCTCTCGGATAAACGCCATGAGCTCCAGAAACCACAGTCGCTCGACGTAGGGCTCCAGCGAGCCAATGCTCAGCAACTCCAGACTGTCGTCGTGGCGGACCGTCCAGTAGGGCTCGAGAGGGCTGGGGGCTTTCAGTTTCAGGGCGGGATCAATGCCGCGCTGATCGGCCAGTCTGCCCAGTTCGCTGGCGAGCTGGCTGTGGCTGTAGTGCGCTGGCAGTGCGGCGTCGGGGGTGACGACGGTGGCGATCAGCTCTTTTTGATAGACCAGCGCGGTGCCGGTGACGGCCGCCACCAGCAAGATGGCGAGCCCGGCCAGACCCGCCCACATATGCCAGCGCCATAGCCCCGGTGGCCGCGTTTTGCGCGGACGCGGTGCCGCGCCCACATTATTCACTTCAGCCAAGGATCAGAAAGTAAGCTGGTAGGCGAGGCCAAAGCTGCGACCAATGCCCTTAAAGTTACGCAGATCGTTGGGGCTACTCTGGGAGTAGTAAGTGAAGTAGTCGCGGTTGGTCAGGTTCTGTACCGACACGCTCAGCACGCCCGGTCCCACCTGAATATCGGCGCTGGCATCGACGGTGGTGTAACCGTTGAATTTATTGATGGTGACATCGCTGCTGTTTTTCACGCTGCGGTCGCGCAGGTGATTCACCTGCAAACGTGAGCTAAGGGTATCAGTCCAGCGGCGGTCCCAGCTCAGGTTGACGCGATCGGGGGAGATATTGGTACCGCCAAGATCGGAATCGACCTTGCCGTCCTGGTCGGAGTCGTAGCGACCTTCGGCTTCGGCGTAGCGCAGACCGAGGGTATCGAGCTCGGTGACGGCCCAGCCAACGCGAAACTCAATGCCGTCGACTTCGGTTTTTTCACGCTTTACGGTGTAAATGCCGTCCGCACCGCGCTGCAGGCGCTGGCCGAAATCCGAGTCGGAAATGTAGTAGCTGAGCTGCGCATTCACCGTGCCGTTGTCATACTCCAGCCCGAACTCGCTGTTCTCGGTGAGGATGGGGGTGAGGTTGAGAAACTTCTCCACTTCCTGATCGTCTTCATTGATACCGCGCAGTACCCGGCCCACATCCGGCATGGAGAAGGCTTCCGAGTAGTTGGCAAAGGCGCGCCACGTTTCGGTGAACTGGTAGGTGCCGCCGACGTTGTACAAGGTTTCGGAAAAGTCAGGTTCACCGCCCTTCACAAAGCGGCTGCCGTAGCTGGCGAGAGTGGTGAAATCGTCCACTTCCAGCTTGGACTCTTCATGGCGTACCCCGGCGGTCAGGGTCACGTGTTCAATGCCGGTAAATTCCGCTTGCACATAAGGGGCGTAGTTGTTGTAGCGGGTTTCCGGCACCCAGGTACGGTCGGTTTGGATCAGCGCCTGCCAGGTCTCGTCTTCCAGCACGTCGATGCCGTACACCAGCGACAGCGGCAGCCCCGCAAGCTCGTCTTTCACCAGTGTCAGCTTCAGGCCGCGTTTTTCAGAATTGTTCTGCGACTGGTCAATCACATCGGGGCCGTAGGCCGGATCCTGGAACGTGGCGATGGGCGTAATCTGTGCTCCATAGGTCGCTTCAAAGTCCTGGCTGAAAAGCTGTACCCGGAAGCTGTGGCCCAGCATCTCGGCATTTTCATAGCTCAGGCCGATGGTGGTCACCCGGTTGCGTGCACCATCGCCCGGCGGCTGCTCGCGAACCGCGCCGCTGGGCACGCCGGCATCTTCGTCACCGGGTACTGAGGCCCACTTATGATCGCTCTCGATATTGAAGCGGTTCACCATCAGCTCAATGCGCTGGTCGTCCCAGTTGTAACCGGTTTTCAGGAACAGGTCATATTCCTCGGCGGCCATGGTGTCGCCCTGGGTGTTGTCCACGCCAATCACCTTGCCGTTGGCGTCGTAGGCGATTCCGTTATCGCGGTAGCCAACACTGGCCAGCACGTCGAACTGGTCAATGCGGTTGGACAGGCTGTAGTTCACCCCGCGATCCAAGCTTTCGCTGAGGCGTTCGGTCTGAAAGCCGATATCCACCCGCAGACTCTGCTCCAGGCTGTCGCTGGGGCGCTTGGTAATCAGATTAATGATGCCGCCCGCCGCGCCGAGGCCGTGGATGGCATTGGCGCCGTGCAGCACTTCCACGCGCTCTAGCATCAGCGGCGAAATAGTATGGCCGTCGCGGCCGCCACTGCGCAGGGGGTTGGACTGGGGAATGCCGTCAATCAGGTACAGGGGTTTGCGACCGCGCAGGCTTTCCCCGGCGCTGGTCATTTTCTGGCGCGACGGTGAGAAGCTGGGAATCAGGTTGCCCAGTACCGTGGACAGGTCGTTCTGAATCGACAGTTGACGCTCCAGCTCGGCCTGATCAATCAGGGTGACGGTGTTAGGAATCGTGCTCAGGGGTTTTTCTACCCGGCTGGCGGTAATCACCATCTCTTCGGTGCGTTCGGCAGCAACGGCGGCCGCCGACATCAGGGCGAGGCTGCCACAGGTCAGCAGTGCGGTCGGTAGCGTTTTATAGGGCATGGAGTGTCCTTCAGCAGCGTGAGCAGAAAAGCTGGGGATGGTAGAGCAAGTGAGAATTGTTATCAATCACTCTTTGCTCGCGCCGGGAGCCGCGTCACCAGGCCGACAGGTGGATGCCCGGTGGCTCGAAAGACAATCGTTGAGTCAGTCTCAGAGCGTTCAGAAACGTCTCGTCGTGGGAGACCACCATCAGGCTGCCGTGAAACGCGCCCAACATCGTCTCCAGTGCGGCCAGCGACGGCAAATCGAGGTGGTTACTGGGCTCGTCGAGCAATAGCAGTGCTGGTGCCAAGGCCGCATAGAGGAGACAGGCGAGGGCTGCCTTGAGCTGCTCACCGCCGCTCAGCGTGCCGCTGGGCACCGTGATCTTTTGTGTGTCGAGGTCGAGCTGGGCCAGTTGCATGCGCAGCTCGCTTTCCGGTGCGACGGGATTGGCCGCCCGAATCTGTGCCAGCACACTTTGGTGTGGGTCCAGTGTTGTCAGGCGCTGGTCAAGATAGGCCAGCTCGCCAGTGAGATGGCAGTGCCCGCCGCGCGGTGACAGTTGCCCGGCAATGACCTTGAGCAGGGTTGACTTGCCACTGCCATTGGCGCCGACTACGCCGACGCGCTGCTGTCCGCTGAGATTGAGGGTGATCGGCGTGGTGCAGGCACCAAAGGGCAGGCTCAGGTTTTCCAGATTCAGCACGCGGCGTGGCGGTGTCGCTGATGAGACGGGCAGGTGCACCGTAATGTCGGCGTCGCGGTCAAGCTGCTGCTGGGCGGCAAGTACGTTTTCCCTTAATGCGGCCTGACGCGCGGCCTGTTGGCGCTGCGCTTTCCCAGAGGAGTTTTCGCTGCGCTGCTGCCGGGCATCCAGCAAAATCTTGGGTTGACCGCCTTCCTGCCGCGCCTGTTTGCCCCGCGCCTGCCGGTGGGCTTGTCGGTCGCGCTGTTCACGTATGGTCTTTTCTTCGCGCTTGCGTGCCAGCTTGGCGTGGTCGAGCTGCTGTTGCGCGGCCTGTCGTTCACTGGCTTTGCAGGCGGCGTAAAACGCATAGTTGCCGCCGTAGCTTTGCAGGCCGGAAGGCGACAGTTCGACAATACGACTGAGGCTATTGAGTAAGTCGCGGTCGTGGCTGATGACAATCAGCCCTCGCGACCACTGCTGCAGCTGCTCAATCAGCGCCTGTCGGCTGGGGCGGTCCAGGTGATTGCTGGGTTCATCGAGAATCAGGAAATCCGCCGCCGATAACATGGCACCGGCCAGCGCCACTCGCATGGCCTCGCCACCGCTGAGTGCATCGGCCGGGCTGTTGGGGCCTAGCTCGGGCAGTCCGGCGTTTGCCAATGCCGTTTGCAGGCGCTGGCGAATATCCCACTGCTCGCCCAGCGCGTCGAAATCCTCCGTGGCGGCGCTGCCCTGTTCAATGCGCTCAAGCGCGGACAAAACCGGCTGAACACCAGCGAGGTCGGCGACGGTGCTCCCCGCGATCGGCGCCAGTTGCTGAGGCAGGTAGCGCACCGGCCCGGATGCCTGGCGGTGTCCCGAAGTGGGAGCCAGTTGCCCGGCCAGAATGCGAGCCAGCAGAGATTTACCCACGCCGTTACGGCCCACCAGCCCGGTGGGCTGCAGATCAAATTGCGTGTTCAGTTGGGAAAACAGGGCGCGGCCATCGGGCAGCGTATAGGACACATTGTCCAGTGTCAGGAAGCGCTTCGTCATTGTGATTACCATTAATGCCAGACACAGTTCCCCCGTCAGGAGGAGCAAGAGCAGGCCGTCGTTACGACGGAGGCATTAATTGTTCACTGGACGAAACCCTCGGTAAGGCGTGAATACGCTGACTATAAGAAACTTCCCACGGTGAGTAAACCGGCGGCGGGAGCGATCTGGCGCAACATCCGGTTTCTTAATTTTTTCTTAAGTCTGCGCCTCTACAGTCTGCAACATCGACAATAAGGCTGAGATCGCTATGACCATTCGCCACGGACTTTGTTCTTTTTTTCTGGCCCCGCTGCTGATGCTAACGGCCAGCATCAGCCATGCCGCAAACTTTCAGTCAGGCAGCTTCGACCTGGCTAATTACCGCGGCAAAGTGGTGTACCTGGATTTCTGGGCCTCGTGGTGTGATCCCTGCCGGGCGTCCTTTCCCTTTATGAACCGGCTGGTCAGTGAATACGGCGACGACCTGGCCGTGGTCACCATCAATCTGGATGAAGACGCCGACAGTGCCAGGGAATTCATCGAGGAATTTCAGCCGACCTTTCCGGTGTTTCACGATCCCGACGGGATTTTTGCCAAGCAGTACAAGGTGGCGGGCATGCCCAACTCCTATCTGTTCGACCGCCGCGGTCAACTGCTGCTGAAGCACATCGGTTTTACCAAAAGCACCCCTGACGAGCTGGATGGCAAGATCAAAAATGCCATTCGGCAGTAGCGACTTCACACCTCACCGTTAAGCGAGAACACCATGAAAAAGCTAGTGTTTATCTTACTCGCCGGACTCTCCCTCAGCGCCTGCAGCAACATGGGCGTAGAGCCTTGGGAGCGGCAAAACCTGGCCAAGCCGGAAATGGCACTGGACAGCTCACCGCTGCGTTCGTCATTGGACGATCACATTTACTTCAGTAAAGAAGCCTCCAGTGGTGGCCGCAGCTTCGGCGGCGGTGGCTGCGGCTGTAATTGATAGGGAGCCAGGAAACGCGATGAAAACCCACAGTAAGAAATCGATTCGCCTGTCGCTGGCGGCTGCCAGTTGCGCGCTGGTTGGCGCCAATGTTGCCGTTGCCGAGAACGCCCACGATGTGGGTGATTGGGATGTGAGTGCCGCGCTGCTGTTTTACAACGAGGCTGACCGGGTGACGGCGGCCGAGCCGGTTATCAAGGCGGTCAAACAACTGGATACCGACGAAACCCTGTCGCTGAAACTGACACTGGACACCCTGACCGGCGCCTCGGGCAGTGGTGCGGTGCCCACGGATCGCCCGCAAACCTACACGACGCCGTCGGGAAATAGCAGCTATACCGTCAACGCTGGCGATATTCCACTGGATGAGTCCTTCAAAGATACCCGTGTTGCGCTCAACGCAGCCTGGGAGCGTCCAATCTCGAAAGACCTCACCATGGTGCTGGGTGGCAATCTGTCGTCGGAATACGATTACCAGTCGCTGTCGGCCAATACCTCCTTTGCCTGGGATACCAACGGCGGCAATACCACCTGGATGGCCGGTGCCTCGGCAGGTGTGGACAGCATCGACCCGGTGGGCGGCAAGCCGATAGCCTTTGGTGTGATGCAGGAAGCCGATGCGACGCAGCCCCGCGACGGCAGCAACGACACCAAGTCGCTGTTCGACGTGATTGTGGGCGTTACCCAGGTCATCGACCAGAACAGCCTGTTCCAGCTCAACTACTCGCTGAGTCAGTCCAGCGGTTACCTGACCGACCCCTACAAGATTATCAGCGTGGTTGACCCGGTTACCGGTCGCCCGCTGTTTACCAATGTCAACGAGCCCAATCTGCCCACGGTGGTGTATGAGAACCGCCCGGACAGCCGCTTGAAACACAGTATTTTCGGTCAGTACAAACGCTATATCGGCGGCGATGTGTTGGATGCCTCCTACCGCCTGATGGTGGATGACTGGGGCATTACCTCGCATACCATCGACCTGCGCTATCGCTGGAAAATGGGCGACACCCTGTACATTGAACCCCACGTGCGGGTCTACCAGCAGAGCGCGGCGGATTTCTATACCCCGTTCTTTGTGGACGGCACGCAACCCGTGGCAGGCAACGACAAGGTGGAAGCCTCAGCGGACTACCGGCTGGGTGAATTCAACGGCTATACCTTTGGTGCCGAACTGGGACAGGACACGGCTGACAATAGCTGGAGTGTCGCGCTGGAGTACTACCTGCAAACCGGCAATGAGCCCGACGGCACGTTTGGCGAGCTGACTCGGCAGGAACTGTACCCCGACGTCGATGCGGTCATGCTCCGTGTGGTGTACGACTTCTAAGCGGTTTTACTCCCTCGCCGCCAGTGTGGTGCCTTAAGGCAGCGCTGGCGGCTCTTCGGGCGCCCTTCCTGTGAAGTTGCGCCTTTTTTATTCCCTGTGGGTCTGGACGGGTGACTGATATGAAAAATTGGATTCTCTCGCTTGCGATGTTGGCGGGCTTGCTGCTGTCGAGCCTGCTATCGTCCACGCCGACCTACGCGCTGAATACCGCCGTGGAGTCCAATGACGGGCAGTTTCTTCCGGTGGAGACCGCCTACCGGATGACGCCGCGTATCGATGGCGATGAGCTGCTGATGCAGTGGGACATAGCCGACGGCTATTACCTTTACGGCCACCGCTTCAAGGCGTCGCTCGTGGCGGGTGGGCAGCCCCACAAGCTGGCACTGAAGCTGCCTCAGGGTAAGCACAAACAGGATGAATATTTTGGCGATGTGGAGGTGTACTACCACCAGGTCATTGCCCGTCTCCCGCTGCCCGATGGGGGGCCTTTTACACTGAAGCTCAGTTCTCAGGGCTGCGCCGATGCCGGTTTGTGCTATCCGCCCAATCACCGGCTTTACCGCGTTGACTCCGCCAGTGACTCGGTGATGAGGGTCGATGCGCCCGACGCAGTGGTTACTGATTCTGCCCCGGCGCCTGCCGAAAGTGGCGGGGCCAGTGCGCCTGTCGAGGTGTTTTCTCTGCAACAGTTATTGGCGATGGCGGCACTGGCCTTTGCCGGCGGCCTGATCCTGAACCTGATGCCCTGTGTGTTTCCGGTGCTGGCGCTCAAAGCGATCAGCCTGCTGGAAAGCAGCGACAGCACGGCGGGCGAGCGTCGAATGCATGGCCTGGTGTACACCGCCGGTGTGGTGTGTAGCTTTATGCTGGTGGCCGGTGTGTTGGTCGTGCTGCGCGCCTCCGGGCAGGAGCTGGGTTGGGGCTATCAGTTGCAGTCACCGTGGTTTGTGGCAGCACTGGTCTACCTGTTCTTTTTGATGGGCTTGAGCTTTTCCGGCGTTATTGAACTGGGCGCGGAGCTGGCGGGTGTCGGCCAAGGGCTGGTGGAAAAAGGCGGCTTAAGCGGGTCGTTTTTCACTGGCGTACTGGCGGTGGTGGTGGCCAGTCCCTGTACGGCGCCGTTTATGGGCGCCTCGCTGGGTTTTGCCCTGACTCAGCCGATGGCCATTGCGCTAACGGTGTTTCTGGCGCTGGCACTGGGGATGGCGACACCCTTTCTGCTGCTGTCGATTGTGCCCGGACTGGGGCGTCTGCTGCCGCGCCCCGGCAATTGGATGGTGACCCTCAAAGAGGTGATGGCCTTTCCGATGTATCTGACCGGCATCTGGCTGCTGTGGGTGCTGGGCCGTCAGGCGGGTATCAATGCCGCGATGCTGGTGTTGATCGGCTGCCTGCTGATTGCCGTGGCCGTGTATTTCTGGAAAAGGCCGGTTCGCTGGCAGCGTGGTCTGGCGCTTGTCGCCAGTCTGGGCGCAGTGTTTGTACTGACCACGACGTCGCCACTGAGTGAGCCCGTGCCAGTACACAGCGCCGCTCGCGATGACGGCAGTGCCTTTCCCCTGACTGCCGATGGTGATGCCCTGCGCTACAGCCCGGATCGCCTCGCGTCTCTACGCAGTGATGGTGGCCCGGTGTTTCTGAATGTGACGGCCGACTGGTGTATTACCTGCAAGGCCAATGAGAAAGTGGCGTTGGGCACCGATACCATCAAGAATGCCATGGCCGCACAGCACATTCGTTATATGAAGGCCGACTGGACCAACCGCGACGCGGAGGTCAGTCGTCTACTGGCTCGCTACAAGCGCTCCGGGGTACCGCTGTATGTGTTTTTCCCTGGTGATGGCAAAGCAGAAGTGGTGCTGCCACAGTTGCTCAGCAAGGAAAAAGTCCTGACGGCTTTTCAAGCCAGCCAGGGTAGCTGATACTTTCCCGACAATTCACCGGTCATGGCATTGCACTGAGTATGGAAAGGGAACTTGTCCTCACGAAAACCGATACCGGCATGGCCGGGCAGTTTCAGGCCATGGCCAGCCCCTGTGAGGTGCTGATCGACAGTGAGGACGAGGCACTGGCCCGGCGTATTGCCGATACGGTAGCCGCCGAGGCCTGGCGTATTGAAGCCACCTTCTCCCGCTATCGCGATGACAATATTGTGTACCGCATTAACAATGCCAATGGCGAGCCGGTGGAGGTTGATGCTGAAACTGCCCAGTTGTTGGACTTTGCCGAGCAGGCTTACCAGCTCAGCGACGGTGCGTTTGACCTGAGTTCCGGTGTGCTGCGCCGGGCGTGGAAATTCGACGGTAGTGACCGTCTGCCCAGCCAGTCACAAATCGACGAGCTGCTGAGCATCGTCGGCTGGGACAAGCTGCGCTGGCAGTCGCCGGTACTGTGTCTGCAACCGGGGATGGAGATCGACTTTGGTGGGATTGGTAAGGAATACGCGGTAGACCGTGCCGCCTCGCTGGTGAGAGCCTTTACCGATACGCCGATTCTGATCAACTTTGGCGGCGATCTGTTTGCCACCGCGCCGCCTGCCGGTCAGCCCCACTGGCTGGTGGGGGTGGAGAATATCGGCGGCCTGCAATCGGCGATGATCCAGTTACAGCGCGGCGGGCTGGCCACCAGTGGCGATGCCCGCCGCTTTCTGCTGAACAATGCCAAGCGCTACCCCCACGTACTCAATCCCCGCACCGGCTGGCCGGTGATGGACGCCCCGCGTTCGGTCACTGTGGCCGCGGGCAGTTGCGTGGAAGCCGGTCTGCTGGCCACGCTGGCCATGCTCAGCGGTCGCGAGGCGGAAAGCTTTCTTGCCGCCCAAGACGTGCTGCACTGGATTCAACGCTGAGTGACCGTCTACAGGCGGCCGCTGCCACTCACATCCTGATACCAGTAAAAGATATCGCTGCCGACGTTGTCGCGCAGGCCGTCGAGCACGGTGCTGACTTGCCCGGCGTTCAGAATCAGTTCGAACTGCACCCGTTTTTGGCGCCCGGTCACCTGCTCGGCTATCGAAAGCTGACGGTTTTCGCCGTGCCCGCGCACCGGGTAGGAGGTAAAGCCGGTGACACTCTCCAGGCTCAGCAGGTAGTCCACCAGTTCATCTTCCAGACTGGGCGGAACGGTCAGTATTAAACGCTGTTGTGTCGACATAAAGTGAACTCCTAGGCGCTTCTGGCGTTGTCGGGAAGGGCCTGGTGAAAGCGGCGATAAATAATCGGCAGCAGGAACAGGGTCAGCAGGGTGGAGCTGATCAGCCCGCCGATGACCACAATCGCCAGCGGCTTCTGTATTTCTGAACCGGGGCCGCTGGCCAATAACAGCGGCACCAGTCCCAGCGCGCAGGTCGTCGCGGTCATCATCACCGGGCGCAGTCGGCGCACTGCGCCCTCGGTGACCACGGTCTGTATATCCAGCCCCTTGGCGCGCAACTGATTAAAGTAGGACATCATCACCACGCCGTTCATCACCGCGATACCCAGCAGCGCAATAAAGCCCACCGAGGCGGGTACCGACAGAAACTCGCCGGTCAGCCACAGCGCCACCACCCCGCCGGTCAGCGCAAAGGGAATGTTGGAGAGGATAATGATGGTCTGCTTCAGCGAGCCAAAGGTAATGAACAGCAGCAGGGCGATCAGGCCCAGTGCCACCGGGACCACCAGCCCCAGCCGAGCAGCGGCGCGCTGCTGGTTTTCAAACTGCCCGCCCCAGGCCAGTGAATAGCCCTCGGGCAGGTCGAGCTGTGCTGCGATAACGGCTTTGGCTTCCTCGACAAAGCCAACCAGATCGCGGCCGTCGACGTTGCTGCGTATTACGGCAAAGCGTCGCCCCGATTCCCGCGACACGCCCACCGGGCCGTCGATGCGCTCAATGCTGGCCAGCGTTGACAGGGGAATGACCCGACCATCGTCCAGCGTAATCAGACGGTTTTGTAACTGAGCCACGCCATCGCCAGAGGGTTTGTCATAGCGCAATACCAGCGGCACGCGGGCGCTATGCTCAATGATATTGCCCAGCGGCAGACCTTCGATTTCAGCGCGCAGTCGGTGTTGCAGGGTGTCGGCATTCACGCCCAGCTCGCCGGCGCGCAGCCGGTCTACATTTACCTGCAGATATTGGGCGCCCTCGTTCAGGGTGGCGGTGGTATCCACCGCGCCGTCGATGCCGCTAACGGTATGGCTGATGCGCTGCGCCAGCGTATTCAGGGTGCTCAGATCCGGGCCGAATACCTTGATGGCGATATCGCCGCGGGAGCCGGTGAGCATTTCCGAAACGCGCATATCAATCGGTTGAGTAAAGCCGTAGTTGAGACCGGGAAACAGGTCGAGCACAGCACGCATTTTTTCCTGCAGCGCGGCTTTGTCGGCCACCTGCCACTGATCGCGGGGCTTGAGTTGCAGAAAGACGTCAGTTTCGTTCAGGCCCATCGGGTCCATGCCGATTTCATCCGAGCCACTGCGTGACACGATGCGGGCAATCTCCTCGACATTGTCGAGCAGGGCTTTTTCGACGTTCTGTACCATACGGATACTGCTGCCCAGGTTGACAGAGGGAATTGATTCAAGCTGTACGATCAGATCGCCTTCATCCATGGTTGGCAGAAAGGTTTTACCCACAAAGGGGAACAACACGGCCATCAGTACCAGCAGGCCAGCGGCAAAGGCCACCACAACCATCGGCGCCTTCAGGGCCTTGTTCAGCAGCGGCTGATAAATGCTGATCAGCTTGCGGCTCAGCCAGGGTTCCTCGTCGTGGCCGCTCTTGAGCAGCAGCGAGGCGATAACTGGAACAATGGTCAGCGACATAAGCAGTGCGCCCAGCAGCGCAAATACAATGGTTAGCGCCACCGGCACGAACAGCTTGCCCTCCAGGCCTTCCAGCGTCATTAGTGGCAGGAAAACAATAATGATAATGATCACCCCGGAGGTGACCGGCACGGCTACGTCCTTCACGGCGCGAAACAGCACATGCAGTCGCGGCAGTCGACGTCCGGCGGTGTTGTCGGCAGACTGATGGCGGGCCATCAGCGAGACTATGTTTTCCACCACCACGATGGCCGAGTCCACCAGCATGCCAATGGCAATCACCAGCCCGCCGAGGCTCATCAGGTTGGCGCTCATGCCGAGTTGATCCATCATGAAAAAGGTGAACAGTGCCGACAGCGGCAGAATACTCGCCACGGTGAGCGCGGCCCGCACATTGCCCAAAAACAGGCCGAGCACGACCAATACCAGCAACACGGCCTCCAGCAGTGATTCACCCACGGTGCCCACCGCCAGCTCGATAAGTTGGCTGCGATCATAGAACACCTTCAACTCTGTGCCTTCGGGTAGGGAGGACTGCAGTTCGGCGAGTTTATCTTTCACTCCCTGCACCACATGACGGGCGTTAGCGCCGCGCAGGCCGATCACCAGACCCTGCACCGCTTCGCCCTGGCCATCCACGGTGACCGAGCCGTAGCGCTCGAGGGCGCCGAGACGAATATCTGCCAGTTGCCGCAGGGCAAAGGTCTCGCCCTCGGCATTACTGACACGCAGATCGGCGATGTCTTCCAGCGAACCGAGTGCGCTTGCTACCCTGACGAGAATGGCTTCCTCGCCCTGATCCAGACGGCCGGCACCGTCGTTGCGGTTGTTGCGCTCCAGTGCATCGATAAGCTGTTGCGTGCTGACTTTCAGTGTGGCCATGTCGCCGCGTCGCGGCGCCACTTCGTAGGTTTTAACGAAGCCGCCCAGTGCGTTGACATCGGCGACACCGTCCACGGTGCGCAGGGCGGGGCGGATGGTCCAGTCCAGCAGGTAACGTCGCTCGGTCAGAGACAACTTGTCGTTGTCCACGGTGAACATAAACATATCGCCGAGGGGCGTGCTCATCGGCGCGAGGCCGCCGCTGATGCCGACGGGTAGTTGGTCCCAGAGGTTGTTGATGCGCTCGGCCACCTGCTGCCGGGCCCAGTAAATATCGGTCCCCTCTTCAAAATCCAGCGTGATGGCTGACAGCGCGTATTTGGAAATAGAGCGCAGCATCGACTGCCGGGAGATGCCCAGCAGTTCCACCTCGATGGGTTGGGTAATCAGACTCTCGACTTCCTCTGGCGTCATCCCTGGTGATTTGATGATGATTTTCACCTGGGTGGGGGAAATGTCCGGGAAGGCGTCGATGGCGATTTGAGTTACCGCGCGGCCACCCAGCCCGATCAGCAGCAGTGTCAGCAGTCCGATCAGCAGGCGCTGGCTCAGGGAGAATTGGATCAGTCGCGACAGCATTATTCACCGCCTCCCAGTCCGAGCAGCATACCCTTTAATTGTGCGGTGCCCTGCACCGCCACTTCCTCGCCCGCCTGCAGGCCGTGGCTGGCCAGATAGTCACTGCCCAGTGGCTGTAATTCCAGCGCCCGCACTTCAAAGCCGTTATCGCGTCGCACATATACCGAGGCGTCGGTGCCGCTGTGGGTGACCGCGCTGGCGGGCACGCGCACGCCGGGGGTGGTGCTGGACAGTACCAGGCTGACCCGCTGACCTGGCAGCAAGGCCACCGGCTGTCGGAAGCGGGCCAGTATTTCCACCCGCTGGGTGCCGGGGCTGAGTTCACGGTTTTTGCTTACCAGCACCAGCGTGGCGTCCTTGTCGCGCAGTGTTTCGGCAAGGCGAAGTTCCTGTCCCAGTGCCAGTCCTTCCGCCAGCGCCGCGCTCACGGTGGCGCGCAGCCAGAGGCTGCTTTCGGCGGTAATCGACGCCAGCGTTTGATGGGCGGCGATGGCATCGCCAACTCGAAGATACTCACGGTTCAGTTGACCGGATTGCGGCGCCCTGAGTGGATAGTCGCCCGGTGCGAGCTTGCCGTCGCGGAGCTGTTGCAATGCCTTGCGGTCAAAGCCTGCCTGTTGCAGCCGCCCTTGCCAGGCGCTGCGATTGAACATGGCTTGCTGCGCGGCGCGCTCGGTTTGCGTCAACCGCTGACGGGAAATAATGCCATCGGCAAACAGTGCACGGTCTTTCTCCAACAGCGCCTGCTGGTTGGCTTGTGCGAATACGGCGGCCAGCCATTGCTCCTGAATTGCTGCGAGGTCCGGGCTGTTGATGGTGGCGATCAGCTCGCCTGCTGCCACCGGGGTGCCGCCGGGGCGGTGCCAGGCTTGCAGCACGCCCGCATGGCGAATCGTCAATTGCGAGGCAGTTTCGGGAGAGGGAATCACCACGGCAGGAACGCGAATGCCCGCGCGGCTGTCGGCAGCGCTGACGGGCTGGCTGATAATACCCAGCCGCAGCTGATCGGCATTGTTTAGCGCCAGTGTGTCGGCCAGTGCCAGACCAGGTAGGAGTGTGACGGCCAGTGTGGCCACCATGCGCTGAGAATAGGTAAAAAAAGGCGTCATAGGGATTCTCCAACCGTCTGTCTGAGAGAGGAAATCAAGCTGTGCTGGCGAAGCTGCAGGAGCTGCCACTGCAATTGGCTTTGGCGGTAGTGCTGAAGGGCCAGAATGGTGGGCCGAATGTTGGACTCACCCGCCGCGAAGGCCTTATCGGCCATCTTCCAATGGCGTTGGGCGAGATCGCGCGCCTGCGCTGCGTAGGCCAGAGATTCCTCCAGCACATCCAGCTCGTGCTCCACTTCGTGAAGTTGCTGTTGCAACTGCAGGCGCGCCTGCTTGAGGCGGACATCGGCATCGGTCATCGCCACCGCGGCAGATGCGCTGGCGGCGTTAGTGTGTGCGCTGCCGCCAAAGGGAATTGAGATGCTCAGCCCCAGGCTTTCCGTTTCCGGGTCGAGATTGCTGCCGCGCTCGCGGCGAACCCCCAGCGATACGGTGCTGTTACCCGCTGCCTCATGGCGTTTTTGTTGCCACAGCTCAGTTTGTTGCTGACGCTTTGCCAACAGTAGGCGGAGTTGCGGATGCTGCGCGTCGATACGCGGCTGGCCGGGGCGTACTTCGATGAATTGTGCCGGGCGCTGCTGTAGGCCGGTCAGCGTCATGTACTGCCGCTCGGCGTCCACCAGTTCTGCTTCTCGCTCCAACAGTTGCTGGCGACTTTCCAGCAGTAGTGCCTCGCTCTGCATGACATCGGCGCGGGCAATTTCGCCTGCTTTGAAACGTTTCTCGCTGATGGTCAGCAGCCGTTGGGCATCGGTTACGGCAGCTACGGCGTGTTTGCGCTTCGCGGCACTGCTGTTGAGCTGATGCAGTGCGCGGCGTAGTCGACCGCTAACTGACAGTCGCTGATAGTCTCGCCAGGCGCTGGCACCCGTATCAAAACTTTCGGCCAGCGCTTTGGCGTTGCGGCGTTCGCCCCAGCGCCACAGGTCTACCTCAACCCCAAGCTCCATTTCCCGTAGGCCGGTATTGTCACCTGCCTGGTCGTCCCAGTAGTAGAGGTTCAGGCGGGGGCGGTTAGCGATGAATCGCTGGCTCATCTGCTGTTGGGCCTCGGCCTGCTGCCGGTACGCGCCGCCCAGGACCTGCTCCGGGGCGTTCGCCACGGCCGCCTGAAAGACTTGATTAACGGCCAGTGTTTCGCTGACGACCAGATGCGGATGCTCGCTGTGGGGGTGGGCGGCAGTATCCGGTTCGGCGATCTCCGCCAGAGTGGCTGAGCTGACGGTCAGGCTGCTGCTCAGTGCCAGAAAGAGTCCGGTGAGGGAGAGTAGGGATTTCACGTTGATATCCGCTGTGAGTAAATGTTAGTGCGGAGGGTAAAGAGGGGCTTGTCAAAAATATGTCGACAAACTGGCGGCGGGCACGACCGCGGCTTTTGACATCCTTTTGGCGTTTGCCGTGCTAGATTGAAAAAAATGACGGAAGCCGGACTGGGCCATGCCCCGCCTCAATCGCCAATGAACTTATTAATTGTTGAAGACAACCGCGACATTGCGGCAAACATTGCCGACTATCTGGAGCCCAAAGGGCACCGCCTCGACTTCGCCTACGACGGTGTGCAGGGGCTGGCGCTGGCGCGCTCGGCCGAGTTTGATGCCATTGTGCTGGACCTGACATTGCCGAGGCTGGATGGCATTGAACTGTGCAGGCAGCTTCGCGCCGAGCGGCGCACGACACCGGTTATTATGCTCACCGCTCGCGACCAACTGGATGACAAGCTACTGGGCTTTGGCGTGGGGGCCGACGACTATCTGGTCAAACCCTTTTCTGTCAAAGAACTGGAGGCGCGACTATTGGCGCTGCTGAACCGGCTGCATCCTGCGGAGCAGGCAACCGCGCTACAAGTCGCAGACCTCAGCTTTAATCATCAAACACTGGAAGTTAGTCGCGCGGGGGTGCCGATTGAGCTCAACCCGATTCAGCGCAAGCTGCTGCACTATCTGATGCAAGAGAGCCCGAGGGTGGTGAAGCGTGCGCAGCTTGAACAACGGGTGTGGGGCGATCATCCGCCTGACAAGGATATTCTTCGTACCCATATTTACAGTCTGCGCAATGCCATCGACAAACCTTTTGAGCAGCGGCTGCTACATACCGTGCACGGCGTAGGTTACCGTCTGGCCGAGAAGGAAGCGGAATGAATTCGCAAAAAAACCAGACTTTGCGGCGTCGGCTGATTATCAGTACTGCGGTGATCGTTACTGTTGCCAGCACTCTGTTTGCGGGTGGCCTGCTGCTGATTAAACAGCAGTTGGAAAAGGCCACGTTTGGCAACATCGTGCGCAAGCACATTGAGATTTTGGTGAACGACCCCGAGAACGCCGGGGTATTGAATAACCCGCTGCTCAATGAATGGCACTACTACCGCGGCGATGATATTCGTCAGCTGCCGGACGACATACAAACGTTGCCACTGGGCGCTTACCACAGCGTGGTGATCAATGGTCGCCACTACCATTTGCAGGTGGCTATGGCGGGCGAAGAGAGAATCTTCCTACTGTACGACATCTCGGAATGGGAGCGCCAGGAGCATGCCTTGCTGATGTTTCTGCTGATTGGTGTGGTGATGGTGCTGGTTATGGCGCTGCTGATTGCCAGTCAGGCTGCGACAACGATTCTGGAGCCGGTACGGCGGCTCACTGTCCGTCTCAGCCAGCTTTCACCCAAGCAGCGGGGCCTGAGAATTCAGGCTGAATTCAACGACAGCGATATCGGCCAGATCGCCGCCGCTTTCGATACGTATTTGGAGCGCATCGACCAGTTCGTGGAGCGCGAGCGTTCCTTCACCGCGGCAGCCAGCCACGAACTGCGCACACCGCTGTCAGTGATGATGGGTGCCGTCGATATTATCGAGGCGGACTATCCCAATCCGGCGACCCAACGCGCCGTGCTGCGCATCCGTCGCGCCTGCGGCGATATGCTTGCTTTTATCGAAGCGGCACTGTTTTTGTCCCGGGAGGAAGATCGTTCCATCAATCAAACGGCCTCCAGCGATGTTGCGGCGATTGTTCGGCAACTCGTCGACGACTTGCACGGAGACCTTGATGCTGCCGGTATCCAGCTCGATACCCGGTTCGACAGTGCGCTAACGCTGCCAGTGCCGGAGAGCCTGGTGAAAATCACCCTCACTAACTTGCTGCGCAACGCCATCGAGCACAGCGCTGGTGGCCATATCACTGTTCATCTGCACGGCAACCGCCTGTTGCTCTGTGATACCGGCAAAGGGATTGAGCCGGACGTGCTGCCTTATATTTTCGACCGCAGCTATACCACCAAAGCGGAGGGCACCGGCCTCGGGCTGAATATGGTTAAACGGATTTGCGAGCGCTACGGCTGGCAGATTGACATTGACAGCCAGCCGGGAGAGGGAACAGCGGTTACGCTGATATTTTGAGGCCCGGCGTCCTGAACTTGCGCTACGGTTATGCCGCAATGCTGTCTATAAAGGGTTCGAGATTACCGTGAACCATGTCGATGCCGCTGGAAGAAATAGGGCCCCTTCGGTAACCGGTGGGAAGCCATCCCCATAGCAGGCGGTGCAACGCAAATTCATGACCTATTCGCTGACGCCTCATCAACACTTTGTAGGTGAGCGCGCCATGGTGAATCTGGTAGCCATGCTCGATGGTGGCAATACTGACATCGCCCAGCGGCAGGCACAGACAAAAGTTATCGCCACCATAGGGTGAATAGATGCCGAAATATTCTTTCCCGGTGAGTGAGAAAAACTCGATCTGGTAATTTCCCGCTGCCACATAGCGGACATTTTTCTTTTCTTTGGCGTGTATCAAAAGGTGGCTTTTTATAAACATGGCTATCCTTGCGTGCAATGCTAATAGATAGCTATTAAAGGCCATTCAGGGTCTCAACAGAAGCGCATAGCTCGGTTGTTAGCTTGCAGAACAGAGAAAGCAACGAACGCGCGGCCTCTGGTGCTGTCGTCAGTCTCTGCCCCTAAGAGCAGAGACTGAGACTGACATCACCGAATCGGCAAATGGATGTCGGTAATCAGTTCGCTTTCTTTCACGTCGGTTACCAGATTCACATAGTGGAAGAAGCAGGGGTAGTCCCGCAGTTCCTCGCCGCTTTGTGGCAACCAGTCCCGGTAGAGGGCGTAGATGCTGTCGTCGAGTGTGCGGTGGCTGCCGTAATGGCGGACCACCGCGCAGCGTCCGCCCGGAATACGACCTGCTTTCACGCCAAAGGGGTTGTCGGGCACGTCGCCGTCGAGGCTGCCACCCACGTCCCAGCGAAACTGCTCCGGTGGTGTGGTGTTGGGATCGCTGTAGGGAATGCCGAAGGTGCGGCTGGTGGCGACGGGAGAGAGTCCACTTGCCTTGCGCCACGCAATAAAGCGCTCGGCGGTTTCCATTACGCGCTCGGGTGATCCCCGGTGTTCGGCAAGGGCGACCGGGGTGTCGGGAAAATCAATAATCGTGACCTGCATGGTGAGTACTCCGTGTGGGCTGGCGTAGGGGAGTCGGCGCCGCCAGGCATCCCATTCGGGCTGGGCCTGAAACTGTGACGGCGATTGGCCGAACTCGCGTTTAAAGGCACGGGAGAATGCTTCCAGGCTGTCGAAACCCGCATCGAAAGCGATGTCGGTAAAACGTCGCTGGGGCTTGAAGGCCACGTCGTAGGCAGCACGCCGCAGCCGGGCGAGCTGCACAAACTTGCTCAGGCTTTGCCCGGTGATCGCCGTAAACTGCCGGTGGAAGTGGTATTTGGACAGCGCCGCAACCTCGCTCAACTGCTCCAGCGACAGCTCGGTATCCAGATGCTGCTGGATATGATCACAGACTCTCTGGATGCGTTGCTCGGCGCGGCTGACAGATGGCGGGTTCACGACAGTTCTCCTCAATGCGTGGGGCAGTGTGCCAGCCCGGGGGAGTTGCGGCTTGATTGAGTTTGCTGAATTCAGAGCGCGGGGGGCGCGCTATGTAACAATAGCCGTAAGCCACAGCGAACAGTGGATGGCGATCAGAGCGAGCAATGCCCAGCTTGCGGCGATATACGTTCGGTAGATGGGCGTAATGACCTTCAGCGATCGACGTGACAGGCCATAGCCGGGGGAGCGCGATTTTATGCTTTGGTAGATGGCGCTCATTGCTGAATTGGTGTCGGTCAACTGGGTATAGCCGCTGTACGACACGCAGATTAACGCCAGTGTTTTTCCGCTGACGATCCACATGGCAAGCACTATCACAGTAAGTGTGATCACGAGGGACCTCTTTTGGTGGAGGACGGGACGGGGCTCGCGTTTACGCGTCGCCGAGGTGCACGGGGAGGGTCTAGCAACCTTTGCCCAGTCGATATCCTACCCCCCTGACGGTTTCGATAAAACTTTCGTTGTGACAGTCGAGCTGTTGAGCCTCACCTGTGTCGGAGAGTTTTTTTCGCACACGGCGAATATACACATCGACAATATTGGTGAGCGGGTCAGCCAGGCTGCCCCAGACTTTATTCAATATGCGTTCCCGAGAAAGTACCGTATTGGCGTTGGAGAGAAAGCATTTCAGCAGTTGGTATTCCAAATGGGTAAATTCAATTTCCTGTGCATCCAGCCACACCCGGTGACTTTCGGTGTTGAGCAGCAGTCTGCCGTGCCGCAGCTCAGGGGAATGGCTGGTGTTGCTGCCGCCGCGTCGGAGCAAGGCCATAATACGAGCGAGTAACTCATCGAAATCAAAGGGTTTGCCGAGGTAGTCATCGGCACCTGCCTGCAACCCTGTCACTTTCTGGTCGATATCCTGTAGCGCGGTCAGCATTAGAATGAGCGCGTCGGGCTGCTGTTTTTTAATCAACGGCAAGTAGTCGAGGGTGTCGATGTCCTGTACCAGTCGATCCAGCAAAATAAGCTGGTAAGGCTGTTTGCCTATCTCGGTAAAAAACCGCGCCGAGCTATCGATCCAGTCGCAGTCGTAGCCCTCGGCAGCCAGTCCGCGCAGCAGGAAACTGGCCAGTTTGGCTTCGTCTTCGACCAACAAGATATTAGCCACGGTGCTCTCCTGTGATCGGCAGTACGATGGTAAAACAGGTGCCTTCACCGGGCGATGAACTGGCGTTAATTGAACCATGATGGGCGTCGATTATCGCCTTGGCGATAGCGAGTCCCAGACCTGAGCCCTGTCCTGAACGGGCATCTGCCGCACGGAAGTAGCGGTCGAAAATAAACGGCAGGGCATCGGCGTCAATGCCTCTACCGTTATCGCTGAGGCGTATCAATACCGCATCGCCCTGTCGTTCCGCGCGCACATTCACCTGCAGGGTTTCGCCGCCATAATTAACGGCATTGTCGAGGAGAATCATCAGCACCTGGGCAATCCGATCCGGGTCGCAGCTGATCAGTGGCAGGCTCTGGGCGATCTCACTGCTCAGACTCAGCGTGTCGGCGCTGTTCAAGGACTGGATTTTTTCCAAGGTCGATTCGATGACTTCGCGAATATCCAGTGTTCGCGGCACAATCCGCAGGGCGCCGGATTCGGCGCGGGCGATCATCAGCAGATCGTCGACCAGCCGCGTGAGATTGAGCACCTGCTCAAGCACGGTTTGCAGGGTGCTTTGGTAGTCCTCTTCAGAAATCGATGTCTGGCGTAGAGTGACCTGGGCCTCGCCGCGAATAATCGACAGCGGCGTGCGCAGCTCGTGGCTGATGTCGGCCAAAAACTCCCGGCGTGCCTTGTCGTTGTTTTGCAGCATCCGATTGGCGTGGGTCAGCTCAGCGGTCCGTTGACTGACTTGATACTCCAATTCACGTGTGGAGTGCTGGGCCTTGTCGCGCTGAACGGCAAGTTCATCCGCCATGCTGTTAAAAGCGGCGGCAATGGCGTCGAATTCGGCATCAAAACCTCGGGAAATACGGTGGTTTAAATTGCCTTGGGCGATGGCTTCCGCACCATCGCGGATCGAGTCCAGCGGCTGGTACAACACGCTGAGCAGCCAGTGCGCGCCAAGAAACACCAGCGGCACAGTAAAAATCGCCAGCAAAATGGCATACCAGAGAATGGACTGGCTGAGGGTTTCGATGCGCGCATTCAGCGAGGCGACGACCTTGCTCTGGCGGTTTACCGCTGTGTTGATGGCCTCGCGAAAGCGGTTGTCGATAGTGACTTCCAGCAGCCGCTGGATCTTTTCCCGCTGCTGTAGCTGGCTGCGGTTCTGCTCGGCAATCACCAGTCGGAATTCGCTGATGATTTCATCGAGCAGGGCGGCGAGGGCGCCGGTATCCTCCACGCTGCCCTGGGTCGCTTCCTCGCCCAGCGCCTGCCGTTGCCGCTCCTCCAACTCGATGATCTTGGCAATGCTCTGCTGGATAATCGCGCTTTTATTGCGCACCTCGGCCTGGTTGGCATCTTTGCCAAAGATCAATTCGTCGGTGAGCTGTTTAAACAGCCGGTAGGAGGTGCCCGATACCAGAATATGCTCGTTCAACAGTGCCTGGGCGATATTGTTTTGGGTGAGATTGGTGCGGGTGATCTGCGTGGTTGCCACCACCAGCGCCGATGTCAGCATAACGATGACGGAGATGAGTCCGGCGAAAGCGATGACTTTACGTTTATACATGGCAGCGGCCGTCGTCCTTGCAGGGCGTGTGAGATTTCTACGTTGCGATTAAGAAAAAGGTTCTGTGCGACCACCACGGCTCACAACGCAAGGTTGAGCCAGAGGGTGACGGTATCTTCCGGCGTCGCCGTATTCAGGCCGCGCAAATACCCGGGCTTATAGCCGATCTTCTGCCATTGGCCGCTCAGCGACGGCCCCGCCTGTTGTTGCTGGTCGTCCGGAATGCCCAGCTCGTTCAGTGGACCGTGGCTGTTGTAGCTCTCCAGTGCAATGCGGTGACGGCCGTGGTAGCGGTAGGCGAGCTGATAGCGACTGCTGATCTGAATACCCGGCAGGCGTTGATCGCCGACTTGGCGAAGGGTGAACAGCAGCGCGGTGGCCTGCCAGCGATCGCTCAGTGTCCACTGATTTGTCCAATGCAGGCCGATATCTTCCGGGCGATTATCGTCGCGAATCACCAGATCGCCGCGGAGGGCGCTATGCCAAATGCCGTTGTGCTCTCGGGCGTCAACAAACTGGTGCTGAAGCTCGAGGCGCAGTTGGTCGAAATCCTGCCCGGATGGTTGGTCGCGGTATTGGACCACGGCGCGACCGCGATACTTAGCGTTAAAGGCATGTTGATAGTGAAGCCGGTGGGCGAAACGATCGTTTTCGGTGACCCTGGCGTAGCGATATTGCAGGCTGCGATCGTCGGCGTTAATCACCGGGCCAAATATGCCGCCGGTGTTGCCCGCCTGGGCGTTGGTGCCGGCGAAACCCAGTAGCAGCGCCATAACCGCCAGGCCTCTGCGGTTGCTTGGCATAAGGAATATCCTTGGCAAAGTGGGGGATACATCATCGAAAGAGCAGGGCGGCCCAGTAGGCCGCCCTGTGAGTTCAGGAACCGAAGGGCAGGGAGGAGTGGTGCAGGACAATCTTGAGGTCGCCCTGTTCATCCATGCGATAGCCGAAGGTGTATTCGACCTTCACTTCCTTCTCGTCCAGTGTGGTGAAGAAGTAGTTGCCCATCGCCACCGCGAAATCATCGTGGATCATGATGTCGTGGTTATCGAAGCGCACCTGTTTCCAGGGGTTGATCGCAAAACCGTCATCCTCATCCACCACACCGGTAACGAAGTAGGAGTGGGCTTCTTCGAAGGTCTCCCGGAACTGATCATTCTTCGCTTTTGTGGGCTTGAACAGCACCTCACCGTTGTTGTAATTGTAAAGGCTGTCCAGCAGCTTCTGTGCTTCGCTGCGGTAATCGCCACCGCCCAGCTTGGCCTCGCCAATGCGCACAATGCCTTCCGCCCATTTGCTCTGCGCCTCAAGAATTTTGTCCTCGGTCAGCACGCCTGCGCTTGCGCTGAAAGAAGTGAGGGCCAAAACAGCGGCGGTCATCGGTACTAACGCTTTCATGTGATCTCTCCTGTGTAGGTGACAGGATCAGTATCCACGGCAGGGGTGAATAGGCATTGACGGGCAGATTAATAGCAGATTAATTCCCGGCCCGGCTGCCTGAGAGGTCGCCAGCGGGACGATTTTTCAGGTTTAAGTTTGTTTTAAGTTTTCCGCCCTAGGCTGGTCTCATCGTCAAACCCCTTGGAGGGATTGCAGATGAACACTGCCCTGAACCACGCTCAGTTGTCAGCGCCGCGCCAGCCGGTGGTTTCACCCTTGCCGAGCGACACGCAACTGCGGTTTGTCCCCGACCACAGTGCGACCCGCTCCGGCTACGAAGCCTTTATTGCTGCTGTTTTCCAGCGCCGCTACGGCGCTGTGCTCAGCCACTTTCTGCCGTCTTTCCTGGCAGTAGAGCGAGCGGGACAGTTGCGCGCGGCGTTGGGCGTGGCCCGAGCCGATGAGCAGGGCTCGCTGTTTCTTGAACAGTATTTAGTGGCGCCTGCGGAAGTGCTGCTGGGCAAGGCCGTGGGGCGTCCGGTTGCCCGTGACAGTCTGATTGAAGTGGGCAATCTGGCCTCTTGCGGTGGCGGCGCCAGCCAACTGCTGTTTCTGATGCTCACGGCGTATATCAATCGCATCGGAGCCGAGTGGGCCATTTTTACCGCCACACCCGAAGTGCGCAAGCTGCTCAGCCGCCTCGGCTTGCTGCAGTATGTGCTTGGCGAGGCGCGGGGCGAACGCCTCGGCGATGCGCTTGCCGACTGGGGCAGCTATTACGACAGTCGCCCACAGGTGGTGGCGGTCAACGCGCTGGATGCGCAGTGCCGTCTGCTGCGCGAGCCGCGCTTTTCGGCGGCCATGTTGAGCTGCGCCACCACCGATTGGGAGGTGGCGCAATGAACGCGCTGTGGCAGGCCCTTCGCGATATCGCGACGACCGAGCCGGAGCGCGTGGCGCTGAGCGGCGATGGCGAACAACTCAGCTATGGGCAATTGCTGTCGGCCAGTCAGGCACTGGCCAGCACACTGCGACGTCGCGGTATTAAACGTCTCGCGCTGATGGCTGATAACGGCCCGGACTGGCTGATTTGCGATCTGGCCGCACTCTGGGCAGAGGTCGCCCTGATTCCTCTGCCCGCCTATTTCTCCGACCAGCAACTCCGTCACGCCTTGCGAGATAGCGGGGCGGAGTTGCTGTTTTTTGATGCTACGGCGGCGCCGCGCATCATGTCGCTGAATACCTGTGCCGATACGCTGCACTGTGGCAGCTTGCAGGCGGTGACCATCGTTCAGGAGGCTGGCCGCGAGTCACCTCCCTCCACCGCGCTGCCGGGGGGCTGCGCCAAAATTACCTATACCTCTGGATCGACCGGGCAGGCCAAGGGCGTATGTCTGTCGGCGGCTGCGCAACTGCGCACCGCGCAGGCGATCAATGCTGCGCTGGCGGAACTGCCGCTGCGGCGCCATCTGGCGATATTGCCGCTGGCCACCTTACTGGAAAATGTCGCAGGGGTTTATGCGGCGCTGTTGCGTGGCGGCGAGGTGGTACTGCCCAGCCTGGCCACACTGGGCTGGGCGGGCAGTGGTGGTATGGACGTTGCGCGGCTGATGCGGTGTTTCCAGCGTCGTCGCCCCGACACCGCGGTGCTGCTGCCGCAATTGTTGAAGGCGCTCTGCGAACTGCCCGACAGCCCGCCGGATAGTCTGCGCTTTGTGGCTGTCGGTGGCTCGCGCACCGCGCCGGCGCTGCTGCTCAACGGTCGCGAAAAAGGCTGGCCGGTATACGAGGGCTACGGCCTGTCGGAGTGTGGCTCGGTACTCACAGTGAACGTGCCCGGCGCCGATAAACCCGGTTCGGCGGGCCGGCCGTTACACCACTGCCAGCTGTCGCTTGAAGGTAGTGAAGTGATGGCCGAGGGCAATGCCTTTCTCGGCTATCTGGGCGATAAAGCCAATACCCGGTACCGGGTGGCGACCGGTGATCTGGGTCACTTCGATGAAGAGGGCTTTCTGTGGCTCAGTGGCCGCCGCAAAAACCTGCTGATAAACAGCTATGGCCGCAACATCTCCCCCGAATGGCCCGAAAGCGAGCTGCTGCGTCACTCTGCCATCGTGCAATGTGTGGTGGTGGGCGATGCGCGCCCTTACTGCGCGGCGTTGCTGACGGTTTTGCCGGGCAGCGATGACGCCGAGGTCAGCGCCCATATTGCGCGTTGCAATGCCGAGCTGCCCGACTACGCGCGCATCCGCCAGTGGCGGCGACTGCCGACACCGCTCAGTGCGGCCGACGGCCTGCTGACCGCCAACGGCCGTCCGCGCCGCGAGGCGATTGCCCGCCATTACGCCGCCCTGATTGAAGACTGCTATGCCGACGCTCGTACCGATACGGTCGCCGGAAATATTGACCGCGATAACGAGGACCTGATGTATGGAATTTTATGATCGTCTGCAAGCGGCCACGGCTGACGAGCGCGCTGGCCTTTACAGTATCGACTTCATCCGCCGCGGTGTGGAAGAGGGGCTGAGCCGTGAGGACTACCTCGCCTTTCTCGGCCAGGCCTATCACCACGTCAAACATACCGTGCCGCTGCTGATGGCCTGCGGCAGCCGCCTGAGCGACGACGAAGAATGGCTGCGGGTGGCGGTGGCGGAGTACATCGAGGAAGAGACTGGCCATCAGGAGTGGATTCTGAACGATATCGCCGCCGCCGGGGGCGACAAGGAGGCGGTGCGCCACAGCCGCCCGGCGCGCAGCACAGAATTGATGGTGGCCTACGCCTACGACACCATCCACCGGGTCAATCCGCTGGGCTTTTTCGGCATGGTGCAGGTGCTGGAGGGCACGAGCATCGCGGTGGCTGACAAGGCGGCCGAGGCCATTCAGCAGCGTCTGGGTTTGCCCAACAAGGCTTTCAGCTATCTCAAATCCCACGGCGCGCTGGACATTGAACATGTGGACTTCTTCAAGGGGCTGATGAACCGCATTGAGCGGCCGGACGATCAGCAGCAGATCATCCACAGCGCCCGCTGCTTCTACCAGCTTTACGGCGATATTTTCCGCGAGCTGGGTCGGCGCGCTGCGGTGACTCAGGCCGCGTGATCGAGGAGGGCCTATGACGACACTGAGTATTGCGGTCACCGGTGCCAACGGTGGTATTGGTCGCGCGATCTGTCAGGCATTGGCTGAAGACGGCCACCGCCTGCATCTGATTGGCCGACAGTCCGAGGCTCTGGAGGCTCTGCGAACCAGTCTGAAAAATACGGCGCAGCATCATTGCTGGCAGGCAGATCTCAGTGATGTTAGATCGATTGATGCCCTGGCCGATGCCATGCTGGGCACGGGCGTGGCGCTGGACGTGCTGATTAACAACGCCGGTTGCTCACAGTTTGCCACGTTGGATGACAGCGAGCCCGACGCGCTGGCAATGATGTTGAAGGTCAATACCTTGGCGCCGATGCTGCTCAGTCGCCGATTACTTCCCACGCTGCTGCGCAGCGAGCACGCCACGCTGATCAATGTCGGCTCCAGTTTTGGCAGCATCGGCTATCCCGGTTTCAGTGGCTACTGCGCCAGCAAATTTGCCCTGCGAGGCTTTACCGAGGCGTTGCAGCGGGAGCTGGCTGATCGCGAGATCGCCATTCATTATCTTGCCCCCCGCGCGGTGGCGACCGATATCAACAGTGAGGCCGTGGTGGCGATGAATGCCGAGCTGGGGAATGCCGTGGACAAGCCCGCAGTCGTGGCCGACGCGTTGCAGGCACTGTTGCATCAGCGCCGCAGCCAGAACCGCTATCTTGGCTGGCCGGAGCGTTTGTTTGTGCGACTGAATGCCCTGCTGCCAACGCTGGTGGCGGGCAGCCTGCGCAAGCAGTTGCCGCGCATTCTTTACTACGCCCGACGTGGAGGAGATAGCTGATGAACCGACTTACCTGGCTGTTTGCCCTCAGTTTGCTGTTCAGCAGCACGGTGTGGGCAGCGAATTGGCAGAGTGCTCAGCAGCATTGGGCGGAGATCCAGTACCGCCTGCCGCCGGACCAGCAGTCTGTGGCGATGCAGGCGGTGATCGACGAACTCGACGCCGAGTTGTCCACACAGCCAAAGCAGGTAGAAGCGCTGATCTGGCGCGGCATTGCCGGGGCGACGCTGGCCGGTTACCAAGGCGGGCTGGGAGCGCTGTCGTTGCTGCGCGATGCCCGCCGCGATCTCGAGGCGGCGATAGCGATAGATGAGCGCGCGCTCAATGGCGCGGCACATACCAGTCTGGGCTCGCTTTACTATCAGGTGCCGGGCTGGCCGATCAGTTTTGGCAGCAACAGCAAGGCAGAAGCCGAACTGAAAAAGGGGCTGGCGATTGCGCCTCAGGACATCGATGCCAACTATTTCTATGCGGATTACCTGCGCGACCGCGGCGACAAGGCACAGGCGCGGGTCTATTATGAACGAGCGCTGGCGGCCCCCGCGCGTCCTGGCCGGTCGCTGGCCGACGAGGGTCGGCGCGAGCAGATTCGCCAGGCCTTGAGCGCAATGGACTGAAATGGAATCTATCGGAAAAAGGTGAGCAATTTTTGCGTGTACTGCTGGTAGAAGATGACCGCTCGCTGGCCAGCGGTATCAAGACGGCCTTAACTCGGGCGGCCCATGCGGTGGACCATGTGGACAATGGCGCCGAGGCATTGCGTTTTGCCCGCGACACGCCTATCGACATGGTGGTACTGGATCTGGGCCTGCCGGATATGGATGGCCTGTCGGTGCTGCGCGAGTTGCGTGCGGCAGGCAGTACGGTGCCGGTACTGATTCTCACCGCCCGCGATGCCCTCAACGACAAACTCGCCGGGCTGGATAGCGGCGCCGACGACTACCTGACCAAGCCCTTTGCGGTAGAGGAATTGCTGGCGCGCATCCGCGTGCTGGGGCGTCGTGGCAATGAGCTTCAGGACAACCAGCTGAGTCTCGGTCCGGTACAGATCAACCTGGCCCGCCACGAAGTCAGCCTGCACGGCGAGCCGATCAAACTGTCGCGGCGGGAGTTTGCGCTGCTGCGGGCGCTGGCCGACCGCCCCGGTCAGGTGTTCAGTCGCGAACAACTGGAAGAGAAGCTCTACAGTTGGGACGACGATGTCAGCAGCAATACCATCGATGTGTATATCCACAATCTGCGCAAAAAGCTGGGCACGGGACTGATTAAAAATATTCGCGGTGTGGGCTATGTGCTGGAGCCGGGAGCGTGAGATCACTGCGACGCTTCCTGCTGATCAGCCTGCTGGCGGTGTTGATGCTCAGCAATTTTGTGGCAGCGCTGCACGGCTATCGGGCGAGCATGGCCAAGGCCGAGCAACTGCTGGACGACAAGCTGTTCGACATGGCCGGGCATTTTCTGGCGATGCCGCTGCCCGATGGCGCGTCGCCACCGGTAGACGAGCAGCTCCAGGCTTTTCAGATTATCGATGACCAGGGGCAACTGCGCTGGCGCTCGGTGCAGATGCCGGCAACCGCGCTGCAATTGCCAGATGGCTTTTCCGAAGACAACGTGGGCGGCTACCGCTGGCGCATGTTGCAGCGGCGCGGCGGCGAGCCGCAGCGCACGGTGATTGTGGCCGAGCGGCTGGACCTGCGCTACCAGCTTGCTGAAAACGTGATTATGGAATCGGTGGTGCCGGTGTTGCTGGTGGTGCCGATCGTCGGTTTGCTGGTGTGGCTGATTGTCGGCCGCGGGCTGAGCAGCCTGACCCGGCTGGCAACGCTGCTGCGCGGCAAGCGCAGCGATGATTTCAGCCCCGTGCGCGTGGCGCGCGCGCCGGAGGAGTTGCAGCCGGTGCTGGATTCCATTAACCAGCTGCTGCAGCGCCTCGACGCCGCCTTCGAGCGGGAGCGGCGTTTTTCGGCCGATGCCGCCCACGAGCTGCGCACGCCGATCAGTGCGATTCAGATTCACCTACACAATTTACGCGCCGAGCTGAGCGCGCCCAGTGAGTCGCTGGAGTGCCTGAGCATGGATGTGGCACGCCTCGCCCATTTGGTTGAGCAACTGCTGTTGTTGCATCGCAGCGACCCCGAACACTATCCCCGCCAGTGGGAGACGATTGATCTGGCCGCATTGGCCCGAGAGGTGAGCAGCGCCTGCTTTACCGATATCGACGCCCGTCAGCAGCAGCTTAGCCTGCAGGGTGAGGCAAGCATTCAGGGCGACCGCTTTGCGCTGGGTATTCTGGTGGAGAACCTGCTGCGCAACGCCAATAAATACAGCCCGCCGGGGGCGCATATCGACGTGTTGATTCGCGACACCGACGACGGCGCCTGCCTGTGCGTGGAAGACTCGGGGCCGGGTATTCCGGAGGCGCAACTGGCGCGGGTACGCGAGCGCTTTTACCGGGTGGGCGGCGACCGCCATCAGTCCGGTCAGTCTGGTTGCGGCCTGGGTTTGTCGATTGTGGAGCATATCGCCCAGTTGCACGGCGCCGCGCTGCGGCTGGAAAACCGCGCGGAAGGCGGCTTGCGGGTGTGCGTGCAGTTTGCCGCAGAGACTAATGGAAGGAGAGAGGCCGATGCGCCGGGCAGTCATTAACGGGGCGCTGTTGCTGATCTTGTCGTCGGCTTGCCTGGCAGACAAGCCGGTGATCGAGCTGGTGATTCGTGATCATCTGTTTTATCCCTCGCAGCTCAAAGTGCCCGCTAACGTGAAATTCAAGCTGCGAGTCGACAATCAGGACCCCACGCCGGAAGAGTTCGAGAGTTATGAGTTGAACCGGGAGAAAGTCATTCTTGGTAAACGCCAAGCCATTATTTTCATCGGTCCGCTGGCGCCGGGGAGCTATCCCTTTTTTGGCGAGTTCAACCCCAAAACGGCCCAGGGCACGATGATTGCCGAGTAGCGCTAAAGGGAAGCGGTCATGTTATTAACCAGTGTTGTGATTGTATTGCGTGAAGTGCTGGAGGCCGCGCTGCTGATCAGCGTGCTCGCCGCGCTCAGGCAAATGCAGGGCGGGCGTGGGCGCGGTCTGTTGTGGGGGTTGATCGCCGGGCTGATGGCGTCGCTGCTTGTTGCGCGCAGCATGGGCGCTATCTCGGAGATGGCCGATGGCGTTGGGCAGGAGTTGTTTCTGGCCGGTTTGCATGGCGTGGTGTATGTCACTCTGCTAGTGATCGGCGCGCTAAGTATGCGTGAATCGGCGTCCGGTTCAGCGCTGATGGGGGGCTTGATGGCGCTGGTCGTGGCGGTGGCCCTTAGCCGCGAGGGCGGGGAAATCTACCTGTATATCTCCGCCTTCCAGCAGCAGGATGAGCTGCGTGGCAGCTTGTATAGTGGCTCGCTGGTCGGCCTGGGTATGGGGCTCAGTGTCGGGGTGCTGTTGTATTACGGCTTGTGTTCGCTGCCGCCGCGATGGGCTTATCGCGCCATGCGGGTCTTGCTGACGGTGGTGGCCGGGGCGATGGCCCTGCAGGCCGCGGGCTTGCTGATACAGGCTGACTGGCTGCCCGACGGCACGGTATGGGACAGCTCGGGCTGGCTGCCCGAAGACGGCGTTGCCGGGCAGTTGCTCTACGCGCTGCTGGGCTACGAGGCCACGCCGGCGCCCGCCCAGCTGACGATCTACGGCGCCGGTCTGGCACTGATGGCGGCGGTGCTGTACTGGCAGTGGCGCCGACAGGAGCGCGCGCGATGAAAACTATCGGGATAGCGGCGCTGACCGCGGCCATCAGCGTGCCTCTGTGGGCGGACGGCCTGCCGGTGGACCGCCTGTATTCACCCTATGTGCACCCGCTGGAGAAGGAGCTGGAATACCGCTATCTCCAGGCTGACGGCGGTCTTCAGGCGCCCGAGGGTCTGCATGTGCAAAAGCTGGGCTTTGGCGCGGCGATCAGCGAGCGAGTGGCACTGGAAGCTTATGTGATAGCCGCCGATACCCAGTTCAGCGACCGTATTGAAGCCGTTGAGCTGGAGGCGCGCTGGCAGCTTACCGAGCAGGGAGAGTACGACAGTGACTGGGGCCTGCAGCTTGAGTACGAGCAGGATCGCGAGGGTGATGAGCGGGAATTGGCGGTCTCCTTGCTGGCGCAGAAAGACTGGGCATCCTGGCAGGGCATTGCCAATGCCTCGTTGATTCACGAAAAACAAAAGGGCCTGGGCAGTGAATTGGAGACGCGTCTGGCGCTGCAGGCGCGCTACCGCTATCGGGCGGCGCTGGAACCGGGGCTGGAGTTGTTTCTCGGCGAGGATTACCG
Source organism: Spongiibacter tropicus DSM 19543 (assembly GCF_000420325.1). Classification (NCBI taxonomy): domain Bacteria; kingdom Pseudomonadati; phylum Pseudomonadota; class Gammaproteobacteria; order Cellvibrionales; family Spongiibacteraceae; genus Spongiibacter; species Spongiibacter tropicus. The sequence goes on from NZ_ATUS01000001.1 coordinate 2,114,248, forward strand.
GGGCATTGGGCCCGCACTTTACGGCACGGTGAAGCTATCGGCGGGGCGCTCGCTGCGCTGGGAGCTGGCGGTCATTGCCGGGCTGGATCGCGACAGCGCCGATCACGCGGCGCGCCTGCTGTTGGAATACGAGTTCTTTTAAGCGCTTTGCTCGCCCACTACACGCTGGCGTACAGGCTGCGGTCGGCCAGCCAGCGGTCGATGAGCGGTTGGACGTGCTCGGGGTGATCGCGCAGCAGTATCTGCGCCTGTTCACGCACGCTGTCCAGCAGGTGATCGTCGCGCTGCAGGTCGGCAATCCTAAAACTCATCAGGCCGGTTTGGCGGGTGCCTAACACCTCGCCGGGGCCGCGCAGTTGCAGGTCCTGTTCGGCGATCACAAAACCGTCATTGCTGTCGCGCAGGGCCGACAGCCGCTGGCGGCCATTGCGTGATAGCGGGCTTTGATAGAGCAGTACGCAGTGACTCTGCTGTTTGCCGCGACCCACCCGGCCGCGCAACTGGTGAAGCTGGGCCAGGCCCAGGCGCTCGGCGTTTTCGATAATCATCAGCGTGGCATTGGGCACATCCACGCCGACTTCGATAACGGTGGTGGCCACCAGCAGGTTCAGCGTGCCCGCTTTAAATTCGGCCATCACCGCCGCTTTTTCCGCCGGTTTCATCCGGCCGTGGACCAGCCCGACGCTCAGCTCGGGCAGGGCGTCGCGCAATAGCTCCCAACTTACCTCTGCGGCCTGGGCCTGGAGTTTGTCGGACTCTTCAATCAGCGTGCATACCCAGTAAGCCTGCTGGCCGCTCAGGCACACGGCGCGCAGTCGCTCAATAATCTGCTCGCGCCGGTCGTTGGCCAGTACCACGGTATTCACCGGGCTGCGCCCCGGTGGCAGTTCGTCGATCACCGAGGTATCGAGGTCGGCGTAGGCGGTCATTGCCAGTGTGCGCGGAATCGGCGTGGCGGTCATGATGAGCTGATGGGGCTGGCCCACCTGTGCCTCGCCTTTTTGTTTCAGCGCCAGACGCTGATGCACACCAAAGCGGTGTTGCTCGTCGATAATCACCAGTCCCAGTCGGGCGAACACCACCTCGTCCTGAAACAGCGCGTGGGTGCCCACCACCACGTGGGCACTGTGCTCGGCAACGCGTTGCTGGGCGGCGGCGCGGGCTTTGCCTTTCTGCTTTCCACTGAGCCAGGCGACCTCCAGGCCCAGTGGGGCCAGCCAGCCTGCAAAGCTCTGAAAGTGTTGTTCGGCGAGAATTTCGGTGGGCGCCATAATGGCGACCTGATAGCCACTGGCTACGGCGCGCAGCGCGGCCATTGCCGCCACCGCGGTTTTGCCGCTGCCAACATCCCCCTGTACCAGCCGCAGCATGGGGCTGGCGCGCAGCAGGTCGGCGCGAATTTCGGCGACGACACGTTGTTGCGCCCCGGTCAGGGTAAAGCCGAGCTGCTGCAGAAAGCCCTGCTCCAGCGCGTCGGGACCGTCCAGCATCGGGGCTGCCAGACGCTGGGCCTGCTTGCGCAGTTGTTGCAGGGCAAGGTTGTGGGCCAGCAGTTCTTCGAAGGCCAGTCGTTGCTGGGCGGGGTGCAGTCCTTGCTGAAGTTGAGTCAGCGAGGCGTCGACCGGCGGATGATGCAGATAGCGCAGGGCCTCGGCCAGTGTCCAGCGGCCGGGCAGCGCCGCGGGCGGCAACCATTCGGCGATAGGGTGACGGTCGAGATAGCTGAGCGCTTGCTCGCAGAGGCTGCGCCAGCGAGTTTGGGCAAAGCCCTCGGTGCTGGGGTAAATCGGCGTCAGGCGGTCTTCCACCGGCAGCGGTGACGTGCTGTCCAGCACCCGGTATTCCGGGTGGTAGAACTCCAGCCCGCTGGCGCCGCGCCGGGCTTCGCCAAAACAGCGCAGGCGAGCGCCTTTGCTGAGCTGCTGTTTTTGCGCAGCGTTAAAATGGAAGAAGCGCAGGGTGGTGGTGCCGGTGCCGTCGCGCAGCCGGCAGACCAGACTGCGGCGGCGACCAAAGACGATATCGGCGGCCAGAATCTCCCCTTCAATGACGACGTCGGCGCCGGGTTGCAGGCCACCGATGGGACAAATGCGGGTGCGGTCCTGATAGCGCAGTGGCAAGTGAAACAGCAGGTCCTGAACATTGCGCAGGCCCAGCCCCTGAAGTTTTTCCCGCAGGCGTGGGCCAACGCCCTTCAGGGCGCCGATGTCAACCTGGTGCAGGGCTTCGGTCATCAGGCGGCGGTGGCGGGCAGTTGTGCGCTGATCTGCTTCACCGCGCGGCTGATCACATCAATGGCCTGATGCCGGGGAAAGCTGGCTCGCCAGGCCAGCGCGATCTGCCGGGTCGGCGGTGTGCCTGCGAAGGGCCGGGTGCAGAGCAGGCCGCCGCCGTAGGTGCCTATCTGCGCTGCGGAGAGCGGCAGGATGCTGATCCCCAGTTTGGAGGCAACCATATGCTTCAGGGTCTCCAGCGAGCTGCCCTCAACCACGGACTGAAGTAAGCGGTCACTCTTGGCCATGTGCTGGCGCAATCCCGGGCAGGCATCCAGTACCTGATCGCGGAAGCAGTGCCCTTCGCCCAGTAGCAGCACATTTTGCTGGGTCAGGTCGTTGTGGTCGATGGCGGGCTTGGCGGCCAGCGGGTGATCACTGGGCAGCAGCACCACAAAGGGCTCTTCATAGAGTGGCTGAGTGACGACTTCCGGCTCGTTAAACGGCAGAGCAATGATGATGGCGTCGAGCTTGCCGCTGCGCAGGCGCTCGCGCAGCACGGCGGTCATATTCTCTTCGATATACAGTGACATCTGCGGCGCCAGCTCGCGGATCTGCGGAATGGTGCGGGGGTAGAGGTAGGGGCCCACGGTGTGGATGGCGCCCAGCGATAGCGGGCTGCCCAACGGGTCGCGACCCAGTTCGGCCAGCTCGCGGATGTGCTCAGCTTGCTCAAGCACGTGACGGGCCTGGGCAATGATGCGTTCGCCGATGGGCGTGGTGGTGACCTGCCCGCGATTGCGCTCGAACAGGCAGACTTCCAGTTCGTCCTCCAGCTTTTTAATGGCCACGCTGAGCGTGGGCTGGCTGACATGGCACTGCTCGGCGGCTTTGCCAAAATGCCCGGTTTCTTGCAGGGCGATGATGTAGCGTAATTCGGTGAGCGTCACAAAAAGGCCTTTTGCGATAGTCTTTAACTATTATGCGGGCCAGTGTACAACGCCCCCAGGCTGCTGCCTACTTGATTGTCAGTCGGCGTTCAGATCGAGCACGATCTTGCCGATGTGGGCGCCGCTCTCCATACGCTGATGGGCTTCGGCCACGGCTGCAAAGGGGTATACGCTGTCGATCACCGGCTTGAGTTCGCCGCGTCCCAGCAAGGGCCAGACGCGTTCGCGCAGGGCATTGGCTATGGCCGCTTTTTGCTCGCTGCTCTGGGCGCGAAGGGTGGAGGCGCTGAGCACAAGACGCTTCATCAGCAGCGGCAGGAAATTCACTTCGCTGCGGAAGCCGCCCTGAAAGGCAATATTGGCGATGCGGCCTTCGATGGCGGCCACCTCAAAATTGCGCTGCACATAGTCGCCGCCGACCATGTCGAGAATCACGTCGATGCCCTGTCCCTCGGTGTCTTTTTTCAGCACCTCGACAAAGTCTTCTTCGTTATAGTTGATCGCGCGACTGGCCCCCAGTGATTCGCAGGCGGCGCACTTGTCGGCATTGCCCGCCGTGGCGTAGACGGTGGCGCCCATCGCGCCGGCCAGGGTGATGGCGGTGGTGCCAATACCGCTGCTGCCGCCGTGAACCAGAAAGCGTTCGCCGGGGCGCAGAGCGCCGCGTTCGAAGACGTTGTACCAGACGGTGAAATAGGTTTCGGGCAGGGCGGCGGCTTCGACATCGCTCAGGGCGCCGGGAATGGGCAGACACTGACTGGCGGGGACCAGGACGCGGTCACTGTAGCCACCGCCGTTGCACAGGGCGCAGACCCGGTCGCCGGGCTTCCAGCCACTGACCCCGTCGCCGGTGGCAATCACGGTACCGGCGACTTCCAACCCCAGGATTGGACTGGCGCCAGCCGGTGGCGGATACAGTCCGTAGCGCTGCATCAGGTCCGGGCGGTTGATGCCCGCGGCACTCACGGCAATCAACACTTCACCGGGGCCGGGCTGACCGGGATTGTGGTGTTCGATATGCAGGCCGTGGTTGTCGTCGACGGCAATATAGCGGGCGGGTGCTGTCATGGTCTGTCCTCTGCGTTATGCTGCTGGGCCGATATCGGGGCAGGCCCTAGTATGCCTGAGCCCCGTCGAGGCTTGAACCGAGGTGGGAACAGTATGAGCAGCGCTGAGCAGAAACGGCTTTTGATTGTCGGTTGCGGAGATATTGGCAGTGGTGTCGCCGAGCATTTTCTGCAACGCGGCTGGCAGGTACAGGGTCTGCGCCGCCAGACGGACAAGCTGCCCGAGGGCGTTAGCGGTATCGCCGCAGACCTGAGTGATCCAGAGAGCCTGGCTGCGCTGCCGCCGCTGAGCGCCGACTATGTGCTGATGACACTGACGCCCGCGTCTTATACCGAGGATGGCTATCAGCGCATTTTTGAGCGCGCCATGTCGGCGTTGCTGGCGGCAATTTCTCCCGCGCCGAAGCGGCTGTTGTTTGTTTCCAGCAGCGGCGTCTACGGCCAGCGTGAACACGAATGGGTAGATGAAGACAGCCCCACCGAACCGCCGCGTTTTGCGGGTAAAAGCCTGCTGCGCGGCGAGCAGCTGGCGCTGGGCAGCGGCACGCCCTGCTCAGTGGTGCGCTTCACCGGGATTTACGGCCCCGGACGTTTTCAGATGCTGAAGAAGGTGCATAACGGGGAATGTGCGCCGACAGAGCCGCTGCACTACAGCAACCGGATTCATCGGGACGACTGCGTAGGTTTTCTCTGCCACTTGCTTGAGCGGGCCGATGCCGGTGAGGCCTTGGAGGCCTGCTATCTGGCCAGCGATGACGAACCGGTAGCCATTCAGGACGTGCAGCGCTGGCTGGCCGATCAGCTCGATGTTCCCTATGAACAGGGCGGCGCGCCGATCGCCCGCACGGGCAGTAAGCGATGTGCCAACCGCCGACTGCGCGAGAGTGGTTACGAACTGCGTTACCCCAACTACCAAAAGGGCTTCGCAACGGTGCTGGAGGGATTCAGGCCCGACGACTTATAACGCCAGAATGACTTCGATTTCCACCATGGCGCCGCGGGGCAGGGCGGCAACCTGCACGCAGGCGCGGGCGGGGTAGGGTTCGTCGAAGACTGAGGCCATCACCTCGTTCACGGCGGCAAAATCGCCGAGGTCGGTCAGAGAGATATTCACTTTCACTGCGTCGTTGAGGCTGCCGCCAGCGGCCTCAGCAACGGCGCTGAGATTCTTAAATACCTGCTGTGCCTGCTCGGTCACACCGCCCTCGATCATTTCCATGGTCTCGGGAAGCAGGGGAATCTGTCCGGACAGAAACACCATGTTGCCGGTTTTCACCGCCTGCGAGTAGGGGCCGATGGCTGCCGGTGCGTTGGGGGTGCTGATGATTTCTTTGCTCACAGTGATGGTCCTTGTTGCAGTGTGTTGACGGCGCGGATCAATGGCGCTCGCGGGTCACTTTCAAAACGGCGGGAATATTGCGAATGCGTCGCATGATGCTGGCCAGGTGTACCCGAGAGCGAACACCTATGACCAGATGAATGGTGCTGATTTTCGGGTTTTCGTCTTCGACGCTGATCTTTTCAATACTGCCTTCAGCGCCGTTTACCCGAGTCGCTAACACGGCGATAATGCCGCGCTGCTTGCTCAATTCAACTTTCAGCTCCACCGAGAAGTCGCGATCGATATCGTCGGCCCAGCTCAGTGGTACGACGCGCTCTGGAGTGCTGCGCAGCTCGATGCTATTGTGGCAGTTCTCGCAATGGACCACCACGCCCTTCTCCGAGCTGACAATCCCCACAATGTGGTCGCCGGGAATCGGGTAGCAACAGCGAGCAAAGTTAACCAGGAAGCCTTCGGTGCCATGAATGACCATGGTCTGTCGCTGGCTGGCAGCGGGCAGGCTGCTGTCTTCCTCTTCACTGCGGTCGTCCCGCAGGTTAAGCAGTTGGCGAGCGGTTAGGTAGGCCACGCGATTACCGAGGCCGATCTGTTCAAAAATATTTTCCGCCGACTTGGCGTGGGTGGCATCGACGAGTTGTGTCAGGTGCGCATCCTCGAAGTTATCGAGTGCCTCGTCCATGCTCGCCAGGGCACGCTCCAGCATGCGTTTGCCCAGTGACACGGCTTCGGCACGGCGCTGGTGTTTGAGGAAGTGGCGAATACCGCTGCGGGCTTTCGCGGTGACCACGAAGTTAAGCCAGGCGGGATTCGGTTGGGCGCCCGGGGTGGTAATGACCTCTACGGTCTGACCGCTTTGCAAGGGCTCAGACAGCGGCGCCAGGCGGCGGTTGATGCGACAGGCAACACAGCTATTGCCCACGTCGCTGTGCACGGCATAGGCAAAGTCGACAGCCGTCGCCCCGGCGGGCAGTTCCATGATGTCGCCACGCGGGGTGAAGACATACACCTCGTCGGGGAACAGGTCGATTTTGACGTTTTCAATGAACTCCAGCGAGTCGCCTGCGCGCTCCTGCATTTCCAGCAGGCCCTGCACCCACTGACGGGCGCGGGCGTGGCTGGAGTTACCTTTCGGCTCTTGTTCACTGGACTTATACAACCAGTGTGCGGCGATACCATTGTTGGCCATCTCTTCCATATCGCGGGTGCGAATCTGAATTTCGATGGGCACGCCTTGCATGCCGAACAGCACGGTGTGCAGAGACTGGTAGCCGTTGGCCTTGGGAATGGCGATGTAATCTTTGAACTGGCCGGGCACCGGTTTGTAGAGTCCGTGGACGCAGCCCAGTACGCGGTAGCAGGTGTCGACCGAGTCCACCACGATGCGGAAGGCATAGAGATCCATGATCTCTTTCAGTGATTTTCGCTTGTTGCGCATCTTGCTGTAGATGCTGAACAGGTGCTTTTCGCGGCCAATTACTTCGGCCTTGTGGCCTTCTTCAAGCAAGCAGTTTTCCAGACTTTCGCGAATCTGGTCGATGGTTTTCTTGCGGTCGCCAAAGCGAGTCCGAATCGCCTTGCTGATGCGCTGAGCGCGCATCGGATGCATGGCCTGAAAGCCCAGGTCTTCAAACTCCACGCGGATATTGTGCATCCCCAGACGCTGGGCAATCGGCGCATAAATTTCCAGGGTTTCGCGGGCGATGCGGCGACGCTTGGGCGGCGGCATCACCCCCAGGGTGCGCATATTGTGCAGACGGTCGGCGAGTTTGACGAGGATGACGCGAATGTCGCGGGCCATTGCCAGCGCCATTTTCTGGAAGTTTTCCGCCTGTTGCTCGGCTTTGGACTGAAACTCGATTCGGGTCAGCTTGGAGACCCCGTCCACCAGTTCGGCGACCGAATCGCCAAACTGCTCAGTCAGATCCTGCTTGCTGATAGCGGTGTCTTCGATGACATCGTGCAGCATCGCCGCCATCAGACTCTGGGCGTCGAGGTGCATCTCCGACAGGATGCCGGCAACCGCCAGCGGATGGGTAACGTAGGGCTCACCGCTGCGGCGGTTCTGCCCTTCGTGCGCCTGTTCAGCGTAGTAATAGGCGCGCCGCACCTGATTGATTTGCGATGCGGGGAGGTAACTGCTCAGGTTGTCGGCGAGGGCGTCGATGGACTGCGCCGGTTCCGGTCTGCTGTGCTGCGGATTGAAGAAGCTGTATTGGTGCATCGACGCCCCTGGCTCATGGGAAATTACAGCGCTTGCTGATCCAGTTCGACGCCCAGGTCCAGCTCAGGTTCTTCTGCGGCAGCGTCGGCAGCCATAATTTCTTCGCGGGTGATTTTGCCGTCGGCAATCTCGCGCAGTGCCAGTACAGTCGGCTTGTCGCCTTCCTCGGGAACGAGGGGGTCTTTGCCGCCAGTGGCGATGGCGCGGGCACGTTTGCTCGATACCATTACCAGTTCAAAACGGTTATCTACTGCCGACAGGCAGTCTTCTACAGTAATACGGGCCATGATTGCATCCTGATTTGCTGAGTCTCAGTGGCCGTGAACGCCACCGACAGTTATCCACAGTCTATCAAAAAGCGTGAGGCTATGTCAGCAGTGATGCGAGCAGCTCGCGATGGCGTTTTTCCTGCTTGGGCATTTGCAGCCGGTGGCTGACCAGAATGGCCCTCAGCTCCTCCAGTGCTACGTCGAAATCGTCGTTGATGATCATGTAATCCCCCTCGACATAGTGCGACATCTCTTCCACGGCGGCGGCCATGCGGCGTTGAATCACAGCGTCGTCGTCCTGACCGCGGCCGGTCAGTCGCTGCTGCAGTGCTTCTTTGGAGGGGGGGAGGATGAAGATGGCGGTGGTTGCAGGAATCAGTTTGCGCACCTGTTGCGCGCCCTGCCAGTCGATCTCCAGAATCACATCGTGACCCGTGGCCAGCGTATCTTCCACCCAGCGTTGGGACGTGCCGTAAAAGTTATCGAACACTTCGGCGTACTCGAGAAACGCTGATTTCTCGAGCATGGCTTCGAACTCCGGCTTCGATACAAAGTGGTAGTTCACGCCATCTTCCTCGCCGGGCCGCATCGGGCGTGTGGTGTGGGAGATGGATACCTGTAGTTGATCACAGGACTCAGTAAGTGCCTTTACCAGACTGGTTTTCCCGGCGCCAGACGGGGCCGAGATCACAAATAAGGTACCGCTCATCACGTCTCTCTACAGGGAATGTGGGGAAAACAACCGGGCTGGGAATGATAGCGCTGCTGGGCGGAGATAGCACGCCCTCCGCCGCCCAAATCGGCGCAACGATTTTTAATAGACGCTCCAATCTGTTAAGACTGAATAAGTAAATACACCCAAAAACAAGGAAAACGCTATGGAAAAGCCGTCCCACCGCCAGTCGACGGTGCTGGTTCCGGTCTTTGTCCCCGCCGTTGTGGTCATTGTCCTTCTGGTGCTGGGCACCGTCAGTAACCCGCAATTGGCGGGCGAAGTCTTTTCCTCAAGTCTGTCGTATGTCACCCGCAGTTTTGGCTGGTTTTACATGCTGTCTGTGGCGCTGTTTCTGCTGTTTATCGTTGGCGTTGCGCTCAGCCCCTGGGGGCGGATCAAGCTCGGCCCCGATCACGCCGAGCCGCAATACAGCTTCCCGGCCTGGTTCGCCATGTTGTTCTCGGCGGGCTATGGCATCGCACTGCTGTTTTTCGGGGTGGCCGAACCGGTATTGCACTACTCATCGCCGCCGCAGGGCGCGGCATTGACGGTCGATTCTGCGCGACAGGCGATGCAGATTGCTTTCTTCCACTGGGGGTTTCACATCTGGGCGATCTACGGATTGGTGGGGCTGGTGCTGGCCTATTTTGCGTTTCGCCACGGCCTGCCGCTGTCGATCCGCTCGGCGCTTTATCCGCTGATCGGCGATCGCATCTATGGACCGATTGGTCACGCGGTGGATGTGTTTGCGATTCTTGGCACCATGTTCGGTATTGCCACCACGCTGGGCTTATCCGTGGCCCAGATTAATGCCGGCCTGCACTATTTATGGCCGGAGATTCCGATAGGGAGCACGGTGCAGGTCATCGCGATCGTCATTATCTCTTGTCTGGCGATTCTTTCGGTGGTGGCCGGGATGGATAAGGGCGTCAAGCGCCTGTCCATCTTGAATATGACGCTGGCGATTGCGCTGATGATTTTCGTGTTCCTGGTCGGGCCTTCGATCCATATTCTGGAGAGCTTCCTGCAAAATACCGGCAGCTACCTCAACCATATTGTCGAGCGAACCTTTAATCTTCAGGCGTATAGTCGCAGTGACTGGATTGGTAACTGGACGCTGTTTATCTTCGGTTGGACGATTGCCTGGGCGCCTTTTGTGGGCTTGTTTATCGCCAAAATCAGCCGGGGTCGAACCATTCGTCAGTTCGTGTTGGGCGTGCTGTTTGTGCCCTCGATGTTTACCTTTCTGTGGTTTTCAATCTTCGGTGATACCGCCCTGCACTTGATCATGAACGAAGGCTACGAAGCGCTGATTCATCAGGTGCAGGCCGACCATACCATTGCCTTGTTCCAGCTTTACGAGCACCTGCCTTTTTCCTCGATTGTTTCGCTGATTACCGTCTTTTTGATCATCACTTTTTTTGTCACCTCATCGGATTCGGGCTCACTGGTTATCGATTCGCTGGCATCGGGCGGCTCGATCCACACGCCGGTCTGGCAGCGCGTATTCTGGGCCTCGGCTGAGGGGATTGTGGCGTCGACACTGTTGCTGGCCGGTGGTCTCAGCGCGCTACAGACCATGAGTATTATCAGTGCTTTGCCTTTCGCGCTGATTATGATTGCATCGGCCGTAGGGCTTTGGCGGGCATTGATTATTGAAAGCCATCGTCACGACAGTCTGCGCGTCGGGGTGCAGAGTCGCTTTACCGGGGTTGCCGGGCCGGAGCTCTGGCGGCAGCGTTTGAAGACGCTGATTAGCTTTCCTCGCCGGGAAGACGTCGAGACCTTCATCAATACCACGGTGCGGGACGCAATGAGCTGGGTAGAAGGCGAGTTGCGCCGTGAAAACTGGCGAACCAGTGTGACAGACGACCCGGCTATGCCGCGGATCTGCCTTGAGGTTCAGCGGCAGGGCGACGTGAATTTCATCTATGAAATTCGTCTGGTAGAGCACGAGCTGCCGGGGTATGCCTATCCGGAGATGCGTCGAGAGGAAAGCGATGATCTGCACTACTGCCGCGCTGAGGTGTTCTTGCGGCGCGGTGGCCAGTCCTACGACATTTACGGTTTCAACAAGCACGAGATCGCGACGGACATTCTCGATCACTTTGAGAAATATCTGCACTTTGTGCATGTGTCGCCGGGACATCTGCCCTGGGAGATGGACGAGCACGATGACATGCTGGCGCCGCCAGAGCAGGACTAGCGATCAGCTTGCCGCGTGACGGCGCTTCAGCGCTCCCTTGATGGACTGCTGCAGTGCCGGCCAGCGGTTGACCAGCATGGCGGTAAAAATCAGTCCGCAACCGGCCAGTTGCAGTCCACTCATGCGTTCACCCAGCCACAGGGTTGCCAATACGGCAGCCCAGACCGGCTCAAGAATCATAATAATGGCGCTGTGACTGGGCAGGGTTTTGCCCATCGCGTGGGTTTGCCATACAAAACGCAGACAGGTGGCGATAAACAGGCTGGCGGCAAACCAGCCCCAGATCGCCGCGGGTTGCTGGAAGGCGGGTGGCTCAAAGAATACGGCACACAGACCGGTGATGATGCCCGTCCAAAACAGCTGAATGGCGGTCAGCGGCATGGCCGAGATATGCGTCGCGGCGCGGCTGTTCAGCACAAACATCAGGCTCATGATTAACGCCGACGTGAGGAAGCACAGCTCCGGAATACCGATGTGGAACTCACCATCCAGCGACAGACAGGCCAGTCCGGCCATGGCAAAGGGCAGGGCAAAATACACATAGGGGCCGGGGCGCTCGCCAAACAGGCGGCTGATCAGTGGCACAAGCAGTAAACCCAAACTGGTAAGAAAGGCGCCAATGCCCACATGCGAGGTCAGCTTCAGGCCGAGTACCCAGAAAATCATTGAAATACCAAACAGGCCGCCCACCTGGCTGGCGGCGCGCCACTGTTTTGCGGTCAGTTTTTTCAGGCTGGGATAGCTCAGGGCGCCGAGGATCAACGACGCGCCGCCGAAACGCAGTGCCATAAACGTGAGTGGCGGGAGTCCGGCGACCGCTTCACGCGAAAAAATCCAGCCAGTGGACGCAACAATCGTTACCAGCAGCAGGAGTAAGTCGGCTTGAAAAGCGGAGGAGTTTTGGCGAGCGTTCACGTGTTGCCTACTACGACTGGATGAACAGGGCGACGACCGCGCTGAGAATTAACGGCATGCATCGCGCCAGTATACTCCCCCTCAGCCCTTCCGGCAGCTACTCTCGATTTACGATACGGCTCCCTGGTCGTGCGAAATAGTGGAGTGAGGGTGCTATAGCGACACCAGCAAGCTGCCCACCATCGCGAACATTGCCAGAATCTGGGTAAAAAAGGCGAGAAAACGCAGGGTCGCGATGCGCTCGCTCTGTGGCAGGGCAATGTGCACCGTACTCTGTACTACGCGGGCTCCCAGAACCGTTAGCGCCAGCGTGTCGAGCGTGGCGGATGCGACACCGGCGCTTTCCACGGCAAAGACAATGCAGGCGAACACTGGCAGGTTTTCAATGCAGTTCATGTGTGCACGCATTGCCCGGCCATACCAGGCTGAGCCATCGTCGGGGTTCGCGGTCCATTGGCTGATGCTGGCGCGTCCGGTGAAAATGCGGCTCCAGCGGTAAACACCTACAGTCGAAAACAGAATGACCAGTGTCCACAGGGCGAAGCCGAGGGCCGAGGCAACGGGAATACTCATCGTGGCGTCCTTTTCAGGCAGGATTAGAAGCTTGGTGTTAGAGCGGTTAGCGGTTTGCGGAGATGCCCAGCAGCCGGTTTACGATCTCGCTGTCGAGGGCATAAGCCGTTCCGGTTCCACGCGCAACCAGCGCCACACCGTCAATCAGTGCCATCAGATGTTCCGCCTCCACGCCGATGCGCTGGGCGTCCAGCGTGCATTCGCCGCGAGCTATTGCGCTGGCAATGGCAGTTTGTAACCACTGAAGTTGAATATCGAAAAAGCGCCGGGTCAGTGTTTGCAAGCGCTCCGGCAGCACGGTGACCTCGGCGGCGAGGGCGGCGCACAGTGGCAGCGTGCGGTCTGCGGATTTCTCGCTGAGCAGTGTGCTGAAGGCCATAATCTGCGTTGCCAGCGTCGGCTGTTCCGTTTGAATCTGTTGCAGGCGGGACGTCAGTTCCGCCAGGTGAGACTCCACGATTGTGATGCCGAGGGCTTCCTTGGTGGGGAAATGGTGATGAATGCTTGCCTTGCGAATACCCACCGCACTGGCGAGATCGGCATAGCTGAATGCCGCATAGCCGCGCTCCCTGAGCAGAAATTCAGCCTGACTCAGTAATTGCTCCCGGGTGTTCATCTCGCGTGTGCTCTCATTCGCTTGTTTTTGGAGAGACTACCATCTGGTAGGTAGGTGAGGCAAGCCGACGCTGAACTCGCGTGCTAGAAGATTTATTCGATGTTCTGGATCTGCTCGCGCATCTGTTCGATCAGCACTTTCAGCTCAACGGCGGCTTGGGTGCTTTCGGCAACGACGGCTTTGGAGGACAGGGTGTTGGCTTCGCGGTTGAGTTCCTGCATGAGGAAGTCGAGGCGTCGGCCGACTGCGCCGCCTTTCTGGAGGACGCGGCGCACTTCTTTTACGTGGGTGTCGAGGCGGTCCAGCTCTTCGTCGACATCGGCCTTTTGAGCGATCAGTGCCATTTCCTGCTCTAGGCGTTCCGCGTCGAGTTCAGCCTGCAGTTCGGCCAGGCGGCTGCGCAGTTTGTCGCGCTGACCGCTGACGATCTCTGGCATGCGGGCACGCAGGTCGGTGACAATCTCGCTGATACTGCTGAGGCGCTGTTCAATGAGCAGCGCGAGTTCGTCGCCTTCGCGCTGGCGGTTGGCGCGCTGGTCGTCGAGGGCGTCGACAAAGGCGGCCAGCAGGTCTTTGGTAATGGTGTCGCCATCCAGTTCGCCGCTTTGCATGACGCCAGGCCAGCGCATGATGTCCAGCACATCAATCGGTGCGGCGTGAGCGATATCGGTGCGCAGCTGGTGGGCGGTGTCCAGCAGTTGCTGAGCAAGGGTCTTATTGAGCTGCAGTTGTTGGTTCTGATCCTGCAGGCTCAATCGCAATGAGCATTCGACCTTGCCACGTTGCAGGGCGTTGCGCAGGCGGTCGCGCAATTCGGGTTCCAGTTGCCGCCAGCCTTCAGGTAGCTTGAATGACAACTCCAGGTAGCGATGATTGACCGAACGCAGCTCCCAGATAGCGGTGCCCCAGGGGTGTTCGCTGCGGCGGTGGGCGAAGGCGGTCATGCTGGAAATGGTCACGGTAACCTCAGTGCTCAATAGCGTCATGTTGAACAGCCATTGTATCGGTAAACGGCCTTCGCTTCAGGCCCTCCCTAGCCGGTATACTTTGCGGCTGAGACATAGGAGATGATTATGACTGTTGTTCGACCCAGCGGTCGCGCCGGTAACGAAAAGCGCGAAACCCGTATTACCCGCCATTACACCTGTCACGCTGAGGGTTCGGTACTGGTGGAAACCGGCGCCACCAAAGTGCTGTGTACCGCCTCGGTTGAGGCCAGTGTGCCGCCGTTTCTGCGCGGCAAGGGCCAAGGTTGGGTGACGGCGGAATACGGAATGCTGCCGCGTTCTACCGGGTCTCGTATGGCGCGAGAAGCGGCGAGAGGCAAGCAGTCCGGGCGGACGCAGGAAATTCAGCGACTGATTGGCCGCTCGCTGCGCGCGGCTGTCGATCTGACCTTGCTCGGCGAACACACCATTACGCTGGACTGCGATGTCATTCAGGCTGATGGCGGCACGCGTACCGCGTCGATCACCGGCGCTTGTGTGGCCATGGTCGATGCCATCCGTTCACTGCAGCGCAGCGGCGCGATTGACGGTGATCCGCTGAAGCAGATGGTGGCTGCTGTATCGGTCGGCGTCTATCAGGGGCAGCCCGTGCTGGATCTGGATTATCTGGAAGACTCCAGTGCCGAGACGGATATGAACGTGGTGATGGACGAAAGTGGCGGCATGATTGAAGTGCAGGGCACTGCAGAAGGAGCGACGTTCAGTCGCTCAGAAATGAATGCGATGATGGATTTGGCTGAGCAAGGTATTGCTGAGCTGATCTCTGCACAGCGGGCAGCGCTGGTCGAGTAAGTCGGCGGAGGGCGCCTTTTTAGAAGGCGCTCTCCGGCAGTTCGTAGTCGTAATCCATAATCAGCGGGGCGTGCTTGCCGAACTGCTGAACCTTGTAGATGGCGCCATGCTCAACGCGGCTTTGCAGGCGTTCTGATACCACCTGGTAGTCAACCCGCCAGCCGTTTTTACCCGGCTCACCGTCGGGCCAGTAGCTGAACTCATCGGCATCGCTGTTGACCAGCCGGAAGGCGTCGGCGTAGTGCTCGTCGTGGAACAGGCGTTCCATCCACTGCTGCTCTTCGGTCAGGCTGCCGGAAACGCCGTGATTGCCTTTCACATCCTGAATATCGATGCTTTTGTGGGCGATGCCCCAGTTGCCGCAAATGATGAAATCGCGGCGCTTGTTGCGCACTTTGTGCAGGTGGTTGTAGTACTGCTCAAAAAACTGGTTCTTGCGAATTTGCGCCTCGGCATCGCCGTCCGGTACGGAGGGTGACAACAGGCTGCCGATGCTGATGTTGTCAAAGTCGGCTTGAATGTAGAGCCCTTCCATATCGAAATCGAGAAAGCCCAGCCCGGTCATAATCGCTTTGGGGAGCTGACGGCAGTAGATGGCAACGCCGTTGCTCTTGCCATCGGCGGCATCGAAGAAGTAGGGGTTGTATTCACGGGGAAAGAACACGTCGTCGCGGAGCTTGTACTCGGCAATGCCCAGGTTCTGCAGGCAGATGATGTCGGCATCCTGCTTCACGACCCAGTCAAAAAAGCCTTTCTCGGCGGCATCAGTGATGCTGTCAGCGCAAAAGCTGATGATTCTCATGCGGTTCTCGTACGTCTGGTGTGGGCAAAGTCGCCCAGGCTATGTGTATTGAAACTGTCCGCCAATTACGGTCTTGGCAGAGGGAGGTTGTACTTTGCCGCTGGCAGGGCGGGTAGTTATCTTGCCCGTATCCGGTCGGCAATTCCCACTGTAAACAGCATGTTAGACTACAATGAAACCCATTGGACAACAATCTGCAAGCGGTGAATGTCCGTAAAAACACCGCCAAAATCCGCTTTTTCGTTTCATATTCCCACATATTGCTCTGCATAAAGCGGGCCAGTGGCTGTGACGACGAAGTTCCGGGGCGTACAATACCGCCAATATGCCAACGTTTTTGTCAGTGAGTCATCGCCTTTCATGAGCATCAAACCGTATCAGCAGCAGTTTATTTCACAGGCCATCGACAGCAACGCGCTGTGTTTTGGCGAGTTTACGCTTAAATCTGGCCGCATCAGCCCCTATTTTTTCAACGCGGGGCGGTTCAGCAGCGGGGCATCACTGGCGGCGCTGGCGGCCTGTTACGCCGATGCGATCGTGGATTCGGGTGTCGAATTCGATCTGCTGTTCGGGCCGGCCTACAAAGGCATTCCACTTGCTGCGGCAACGGCCTGTGCGCTGGCGCAGCGCCACCAGCGCGACGTCCCCTTCGCTTACAACCGCAAAGAAGCCAAGGATCACGGCGAGGGTGGCACCATCGTGGGTGCGGAGCTGAAGGGCCGAGTACTGATTATTGATGATGTGATCACGGCCGGTACCGCCATTCGCGAGGCCATCACCATGATTGAAGCGGCTGACGCAGACGTCGCGGCGGTAGCGATTGGCCTAGATCGCCAGGAGCGTGGACGAGGCGAGCTCTCGGCCATACAGGAGCTGGAACAGGAGCGCCAACTGCAGGTCATAAGCATTGTCGGTCTGGCGGATATCATCGAGTATCTGCGCAGTGCCGCCAACGACCCGGCGCTGCTGAGCAGGGTCAGTGATTACCGGACCCAATACGGCGTTACACTGTAAGTTAAAAGGTAAGTAGGGCAGCAACGAGGGTAGGCAGATTTGTTAAAGCGAGTCGCAGTATTGTTGGGCATTTCCCTGTCTGTTGGCGCTGTTTCAGCGCAGGCGGCGGAAAAACTGTTCTACCGCTATGTGGATTCCAGCAATAAAGTGGTGATTCTCGATCGTCTTCCACCCGATGTGGTGCCGCGCGGCTACGATGTGATTCGTGCCGACGGCAGTGTGGTGAAAAGCGTTGCCCCGCAGCTGACAGAAGAAGAGCGTGAAGCCCTTCGCCGAGAAAAGGCGGTGGCCCGCGCCCGGGCAGAGGCTGAGGAAAAGTTGCGGGCCTGGGACGAATCCCTGCTGCTGCGCTACAGCAATATCGATGATATTGAGCACGCCAAGCAGCGCGCGCTGACCGACATTCGGGTGCGCATCTCCATATTGAAAAGTAATCTTTCCACCGTGAAACAGCAGGTGCTGAACAATCAGGCCGAAGCCGCAGAGCTGGAACGCCGTGGTCAGGCGGTGCCTGCGGCGCTGAGTAAAACGCTGGCGGATTTACGTCACGAAGTCAGTACTACCGAGCAGCAGATCGGGCGGCGGCTGGTGGAGCTGGATGACGTCGATGCCGCCTATGAGCGGGATAAAGAGCGCTTCTCTCAGCTGGAAACGGTGCTGCGTCGCCGCAGCTATTCCCGGCAGTCAGAGCCGCGCGATTGATGTCCTAGCGGAACAGCATGTCCTGTAACAGGGCCCACTGTTCTTCCCAGTCCTGCGTTGGCGCGCGCTTGAAATCACTGCGCACAAATTGCCCGATACGCCCTTCGGCAAATGCCATGAGCAGATTCGCAGTGGCATTCGCGGTGGCGCGGGTACGTTTGCCTTCACGCAGTTCAGCCTCGCGAAGAATTTGTCGCAACTGCATTTCCAGACGGTCGTAAAATTGTTGCACGCGGCCGCGTAGACGCTCGTGTTCTCCCGCCAGGGCATCGCCATTGAAAATGCGGGTAATGCCGGGGTTGCGCTCGGTGAAGGCCAGCAGCAGGTGTAGCAGCTTGGCGATGGCGTCGTCGGCTTGGTCGCTGTGCTCGACAATTTGGGCTACACGGCTGAATACCGCGTCTTCCACAAATTCAATCAGGCCCTCAAACATCTTCGCTTTGCTGGGGAAATGGCGGTACAGCGCGGCTTCCGAGACACCTACTTCTGCCGCCAGTTTGGCCGTGGTGATCCGGCTGCCGGGCTGTGTTTCCAGCATGGTAGCCAGCGCCTGCAGAATATCGTCGCGGCGCGAGGGACGCTTGTTCATGAAAAATCCTTATGCGTCTTCGGCTTGCAGGCTCTGGTTGGTAATCAGGGTGCCGACACCGGTATCGGTGAAGATTTCCAGCAGTACGGCGTGGGGCACGCGGCCATCGATAATATGGGCACTGTTCACGCCCGCTTTTACTGCGTCCAGGGCGCAGCCGATCTTGGGCAGCATACCGCCGTAGATGGTGCCGTCTTCGATCAGCGCATCTACCTGCTCGGTGCTCAGTCCCGTCAGGACTTTGCCTTCCTTGTTTTTCAGCCCTTCGATGTTGGTTAGCAGCATCAGTTTTTCGGCTTTCAGGACTTCGGCCACTTTGCCGGCCACGAGATCGGCATTGATGTTATATGACGCGCCATCCGGGCCGACGCCAATCGGTGCAATCACCGGGATGAAATCGCTGTTGATCAGCATTTCGAGCACATCAGTGCTGATGCTGGCGACTTCGCCAACATGGCCGATATCAATAATTTCCGGGGCCGACATCTCTGGCGTCTTGTGGCGAACCTTGAGTTTGCGCGCGCGAATGAGCTGGCCGTCTTTGCCGGTCAGGCCCACGGCCTTGCCACCGTTATGATTCAGCAGCGAGACGATTTCCTTATTCACGCTGCCGCCCAACACCATTTCCACCACGTCCATGGTGTCGCTGTCGGTAACGCGCATGCCCTCTACAAAATGGGACTCAATCTGCAATCGCTTGAGCAGGTCGCCGATTTGAGGGCCGCCGCCATGCACCACAATCGGATTCATGCCGACCAGCTTCATCAACACGATATCGCGGGCGAAATGCTCTTTCAGTTCGTCGTCGATCATCGCATTGCCACCAAACTTCACCACAATCGTTTTATTGGTGAAGCGTTGGATGTAAGGCAGGGCTTCGGTCAGAACGCGGGCGATATCGCCCGCAGCGTCGCGGCTTAGTGACATAGCTGGTCTCATGCTCTGGGTTCGCAGGTGAAAAGGCGGTATTAAAGACTATCTGCCAAGTTGGGATCAATCTTCGCCAGCGTTTGTGCGAAGCTTTCACGAATTCCGTCCAGGGCGGCTTCGCTCTCGGCTTCAAAGCGCAGGGTGATCGCCGGGCCGGTGTTGGAGGCCCGGAGCAGGCCCCAGCCGTTGCGGAATTCATAGCGCAGACCGTCGATATCGATCAGCTTGGCATCGCGAAAATCGTTCTGCTGGGCAAAGGCATTCACCACATCAAATTTCCGCTCGTCATCCACGGGCAGCAGAATCTCCGGGCTGCTGAACAGCTTGGGATAGCTGACCAGCTCTTCGTCCAGTGTGGTGCCGGCCAGTGTCAGGGCTTCCAGCAGGCGGGCGGCGGCATACAGGCCGTCGTCGAAACCGTACCAGCGTTCTTTGAAGAAGATATGGCCGCTGAACTCGCCTGCGAGCAGTGCGTCACTGCTGGCGATCTTGCGTTTCATATGCGAGTGGCCACATTTCCACATCACCGGGCGGCCGCCACGGTCCAACACCAGCTGGCCGAGCAGGCGGCTGCATTTTACGTCGAACAGCACTTCGCAGCCGGGATTGCGGCTCACCATGTCGTCGGCCAGTACCATCAGTAACTGGTCGGCGCGGGGGCGGCGTCCGGATGCGCTGACCACCGCCACGCGGTCACCGTCGCCGTCAAAGGCAATACCGATATCGGCGCCTTGCTCGGCCACCGCAGCGGCGAGCGCGTCGAGGTTTTCGGGAATCGTAGGGTCGGGGTTGCGGTTGGGGAAGCGGCCGTCCACTTCACAGAACAGTGGCGTGACCTCGCAGCCCAGCTCCTCAAACAGCGGAACGGCGATATTTGAGGTAGCGCCGTTGCCGGCATCGATAACCACTTTCAGCGTCTGCGCAATAACCACGTCGCCGCAGATGCGGTCGATATAGCGCTGTTCAATACTGTCGCTGCTGAGTTGTCCTTCGCCCTGCTCGTAGCGTTGCTCGGCAACGCGGTCGGCCAGGGCCTGAATCTCTTCACTGCTCAGGCTTTCAAAGCCCAGCAACATTTTCATGCCGTTGTATTCGGCGGGATTGTGACTGCCGGTAATCATCACCGCGTTGCCGATATTCAGGTCGTGGCAGGCGAAGTGCAGCATGGGCGTGGCGATCAGCCCAAGATCGACAACATCAACGCCGCAGCTCAGCAAGCCCTCGATCAGCGCCTCGCGAATACGCGGGCTGCTCTCCCGGCCATCGCGCCCCAGCAAGATTTTCTGCTGGCCACGGGCGAGGGCTTCGCTGCCCAGGGCACGGCCAATGTGGCGGCAGTAATCGCTGTCCAGGTCGCGATCGGCAATCCCGCGAATGTCATAGGCGCGGAAGCAGCTTCGGCGATTGGGTGGCGGGGCATCGGCGGCGGGTTCTTTGGCGCTCGATTGCGGCGCTGGCTTGTCGGGTTTGGAGGCGGTTTTCTTGGGCGTCAGGGGTTTGGCCTCAGGCAGCGGTGGCCGCAGGTCGGCGGTGGGATCAAAGCGCCCGCCGTGCTGGCTTTGCAGCGGCTTCTTCTCAACGGTTTTGTCCTTGCCCATCAAGCTGTCGATATCGGGAATATCCGGTGAGGCGGTACTCTCTCTGCTCAGGGCTTTGCGCAGGGGCGCGGCGCTGGCGCGCAGGAAAAAGATGCTGTGGCTGGCAGTAATCAGTGCCAGGCACAGCAGACAAACCAGCCAGATCAGGGTGCTGTCGATGGTCAGCGCATTGACCGTTACCTGCTGTGGAAAGACTTCCAGTGACCAGCCGGGGATGGTGAGGGCGCGACTGACCATGTATTGCTTGTACTGCTGGCCATTGGCGGCAATGACCACGCTTTCGCTGCCCTTGTAGCGTTGCACCAGTTGGTTACTGACGGAGTTCCCCGCGATATTGCGCAGAATCCGGGCGAAGAATTCGGCGTCGAAGCTGACGATGATCGCCCCTTGGTCACCGGCGACTTGCAAGAGCGAAATCAGCCAGCGCTTGTCGTGCTGGTAGGCCTCGATAATGAGCTGCTGACTGTCGATGGCCTTGCGCAACATGTCGATTTCAATATGGTTGCGCAGGCGCTTGGTTTCAGTGCTTTCGTCGGCGATACCCTGAGGGCCGATACGGATCAGCTTGCTGTCGGTGGCTGCGGGAAAGCTGCGACGCAGATCCAGCGCTTCTTTGCTCAGCGCTGCAGCATCGCGCTGGTCAAATGCGGCGATAATGTCGGGTTTGCTGGACTGGGCAGTGACTCGCTCGCCGATGCCGGCAAGCAGGTCGTCGAGCACCCGTTTCTCTTTGTCGGCGATGTCGCTGGTGACCGCGGCGACGCGCTGGCTGGTGCTGCGCGGCAACTCGATGTTCTGAATCCAGTAAAATGCCGCCATGATCAGTGCCACACAGGCCAGTCCGGAAAGCAGAATGTCCCGCCGGGCAGGCGTCAGTGAGGCTTTTGTGGCGGTGTTCTTCGGTGAGCGGCGCGACGTAAGCATGATGGTGTTATCGGTAATCCCTGCCAGTTGGGCGTTGCATTATCATGGAAGGCCTTGAGGCGGCTGTCCAGAACGCGGCTCTCAGTCTGCCGGTTCTCTGTGCTGCTGGGCAATCAAGGCGATCAGTTGCCGGGCGAGCTGGCGCTTGCTCATCTGCTCGATGTGCTGCTCGGTATCGGCGCCGATCACGGTCACGCGGTTGTCGTCGGTATTGAAGCCGATGCGGCTGTCCGACACATCGTTGGCCACGATCAGATCCAGCTTTTTGCGTTGCAGCTTGTCCCGCGCATAGCTCACCACATCCTGTGTTTCTGCGGCAAAGCCCACCGTAAAGGGGCGTTTGGGATGGCTGGCAACGGCGCTGACGATGTCGGGGTTGCGTACCAGCTCAATGCGCATGGCGTCGTTGTGCTTCTTGATCTTCTGTTCTTCCACGTTCGCGGGCCGGTAGTCAGCCACCGCGGCGCAGGCGATGAAAATGTCACAGTTACCCATTTTTTCCAGGCTGGCGTCGTACATCTGCTGCGCGCTGATGACGTCGATACGGGTGACGCGCTCCGGGCAGGGAAGCTGTGTTGGGCCACTGATCAGCGTGACTTGCGCCCCTGCATCGGCGGCCGCTTCGGCCAGGGCATAGCCCATTTTTCCCGAGCTGTGGTTGCTGATGTAACGCACCGGATCAATCGCTTCGCGCGTTGGCCCGGCGGTGATACACAATTTTACGCCGTCCAGCGCACGGCTTTGAAACAGCCCCGCCGCCAGTTCGGCCAGTTGCTCGGCTTCCAGCATCCGCCCCGGCCCGACATCGCCACAGGCTTGCTCGCCGGCCGCTGGTCCAAACAGCGCAATGCCGCGCTCGCGCAGAATCTCGACATTGGCCTGCGTGGCCGGGTCGCGCCACATACCCTGATTCATGGCCGGTGCCAGGGCAACGGGCGCCGGGGTGGCAAGACACAAGGTGGTCAGCAGGTCGTCGCCTCGACCGTTGGCTAGTCTCGCCATCAGATCGGCGCTGGCAGGGGCCACGAGAATCAGGTCGGCCCAGCGCGCCAGTTCGATATGCCCCATGCCCGCTTCAGCCTCCGGATCGAGCAGTGTGGTATGCACCGGATTGCCCGACAGTGCTTGCAGGGTCAGCGGAGTGATGAACTCCATGGCAGCGGCGGTCATGACGACGCGCACGTCGGCGCCGTGGTCTTTCAGGCGGCGCACCAGCTCGGCACTTTTATAGGCGGCGATCCCGCCGCTGATGCCGAGGAGAATATGTCGGTTACTGAGCTGCTTCATGCCGGGGCTCGATATTGCAAATCAAGCAGCTATTATGAACGTTCAGGGCGGTGGGGACTACCGCCGCCTGCGATCTGCGTTTGCCACGCCAAGGAGGGTGATGTGGCGATTAATCACTGGCCGGAGGCCGAGCGCCCCCGTGAGAAACTGCTGGCGCGCGGCGCCGAAGCCCTTTCCGACGCCGAACTGTTGGCGATATTTCTCCGTACCGGCGTGCGCGGCAAGTCGGCGGTGGACCTCGCCAGAGAGCTGTTGGCCGAGCACGGTGGATTGACGGCTCTGATGGCGGCGTCCCAGTCTCAGTTCTGTGCCTCTAAGGGACTGGGCGATGCGAAATATGTGCAGCTGCAGGCGGTGATCGAAATGTCCCGCCGCTATCTGGGTGAGGCCCTGCGGCGCGATGCGGTGTTTGCCAGTGCCTCGGCCACCAAGCAGTTCCTTTGTGCCCAGCTGCGCGGCGAACATCGCGAAGTATTTGCCGCCCTCTACCTCGATAATCAGCACCGGCTGATTGCCTACGAACCTCTGTTTTACGGCACGATTGACGGGGCGGCCGTTTACCCGCGAGAGATTGCCCGACGTGCGCTGGAGCTGCACGCGGCTGCGCTGATCGTGGCGCATAATCATCCCAGCGGGGTGGCCGAACCCAGCGATGCCGATGTGCGAATTACGGCACGTATCCGCGAGGCCTTGTCGCTGTTGGACATGCGCCTGTTGGATCATTGCGTGGTGGCCGGACCGGAGGTGGTGTCGTTGGCGGAGCGCGGTTTGCTGTAAGCCGCCCCGCCATTTGCGGAAATGAAGAAGGCTTAGCTCAGGCTCATCATACTGCGCACGTCAAAGGGCTCGAACTCGTCGTCGCGCCCCTGCTCCAGCTTGGCGACCCAGTTGGGGTCTTGCAGCAGGGCGCGGCCCACGGCAATCAGGTCGAACTCGCCATCGGCCACCCGCTTGGCAAGGTTTTCAAGACTTTGTTCCGCCGCCAGCTCTGACGATTTGCCCTGTGCCAGTGATTCTATGAAGTCGCTGGCCAGGCCGACAGAGCCGACGCTGATGCTGGGCTTGCCGGTGAGCTTTTTCGCCCAGCCAGCAAAATTCAGCGAAGATCCCTCGAACTCCGGCTCCCAGAAGCGGCGCTGAGAGCAGTGGAAGATATCGGCACCTGCGTCGCTCAGGGCGCCCAGCCAACACTGCATCTCTTCCGGTGTTTCCGCCAGCCGCGCCGTGTACTCCTGCTGCTTCCATTGGGAGAGGCGAATAATCAGCGTGAAGTCCTCACCCACAGCGGCCCGGGCGGCCTTGAGGATTTCGACCGCAAAACGGCTGCGTTCGACCAGTGTCTTGCCGCCAAAGCGGTCGCTGCGTTCATTGGTGGCGGGCCAGAAAAACTCGTCGATCAGATAGCCATGGGCACCGTGAAATTCGGCGGCATCGCAGCCAATGGCTTTGGCATTGCGGGCGGCGTCGGCATAGGCGGCAATCGTATCGGCAATGTCGCTGTCACTCATCACCTTACCCCGAGGCTTGCCCGGCATGGCCAGTCCCGATGGACTTTCCAGTTGTTCATCCGGAATCACATCGCTGTCACCGGTCGTGTGCATTGACCCCACGTGCCAAAGCTGCGGGGCAAAGGCGCCCCCGGCAGCGTGAACGGCGTCGACGGCGCGTTTCCAGGCAGCCAGTTCCGCCTCGCCATGAAAGCGTGGCACCTTGTTGTCGTGCAGCGCGCCCGGACGATTGATGCCGGTGCCCTCGGAAATAATCAGGCCGACGCCGCCCTCGGCGCGGCGCTGGTAATAAGCGCACATGGCGTCAGACAGAATGCCGCCGGGGGAGTGGGAGCGCGTCATCGGGGCCATGGCAATGCGGTTGCGCACGATCAGTGATTTACAGGAAAACGCGTGGAACAGAGCTTCACGTGACATGCTGGAAAGTCTCCTTGGGCGGCGATGTGCTGTGATTTATATCGCGCGCGATAAAAATAGCAAGGCTACCAGAAGGGCTGCCGGATCGGAATGATGGAATTTTCGCCAGTTTCGTTGATTAGGGGGCGGGCTTCTGGTATAAAGTCGCGCTCTATTTGGGTCCGACCTCGGCCGAGTGTCGTGCAAGCCTGCTGCCGGCGCCGATTTTCGGTGCTGAGACCCAGAATTTTTAGGCGAAGTTTGCAGAATTCATCGGGCTTTTTTGCGTAAAAAGCCTCAAGAGGCGAAGGAAAACCATGTCCAGAGTATGTCAAGTTACTGGCAAGCGTCCGGTAACCGGAAACAATGTATCTCACGCAAAAAACCGCACCCGTCGTCGTTTTTTGCCGAACCTGCACAGCCACCGTTTCTGGGTTGAGGCAGAAAAACGTTTCGTAACCCTGCGCGTGTCTGCAAAGGGTATGCGTATCATCGACAAAAAGGGCATTGATGCTGTTCTGGCTGATCTGCGTGCCCGCGGCGAGAAATACTAAGGAGAACCGTCATGGCGAAGAAAGGCGCTAGCGATAAAATCCGTCTGGTCTCCAGCGCGGGTACTGGTCACTTCTACACGACCACTAAAAACAAGCGTAACACCCCCGACAAGTTCGAATTCAAGAAATACGATCCGGTGGTTCGCAAGCACGTGATCTACAAAGAAGCCAAAATCAAGTAAGGCTGCTTTGCCCGATTGCGAAAAGCCGCGCTCGTCGCGGCTTTTTTTATGGCCGCGATTTCTGTTCCGGCCCGGTTTGGGAATTCATGGCAGAATAGCGGCTTTGCGAGACTGGCTGACAACACAGGGAGGCTGAATGCGTCACCTTCGCCTAGAGGCACTGCTGGCTTTGCCCGGCCACAGTGTGGTGCTGATGCCCAGCGATGCCAGCGCGCGCCAACTGCGGGACCGGATCGCCACCCAGCGCGGTGAGCACGATCAGGCCTTTCTGGAAACCATCACCGTAATGCCTCTCGGGCAATGGTTGGCCGAACTCTGGGATGCCAGTCTGCCCAGTCAGCAGGTGCTGCGTCCGATACAATTGCTGGCTATCGCACGGCGGATTATTGAAGGCAGCGAACTGTTTCCCGGTGATTGCCTCAACAGCCTCGCTATCGTCCGTCAGTTTGTCGATGCTTTTCAGCTTCACGCCGCTTACCAGCTCGGCAGTGACCGTGATGACTATTTGTTTTCCCCCGAATATTTGGCGTTCTTCCACTGGCGTGAGGCCATGCAACAGGCCCTTGATGAGCTGCATGCGCTGAGCAGTGAGCAACTACCGGCGGCGCTTTCCCAAGCGCTGAATCGAGGTGAACTGCAACTGCCGGATCAATTGATTCTGTCGCCTGCGCTCAGCCTGCCGCCGGCTGCCCGGCAGTTTGTCGATCAGTGCGTGGTCGAAGGTGTGCAGTCCTACAGGCTTGATGATGAGCGCCCGATTGCCTCACCGCAGCTATGGGCTGCGACCCATGGCGATGACGAATGCGAAGCTATCGCCAACTGGTTGGCGGCTCAGCTTGCCCGTGAACCTCAAGCCAGCCTGGCGGTTCTGCTGCCGGATATGAACGCCTACCGGCCCCCCCTGGAGCGCGCCCTGCGCCGCCAGCTCTATCCGCAGTCACTCTACGTGGGCGCTGACGCGCTTGAAGAACCCTGGGTTTTTGAGGGCAGCGAAAGTCTTTATGCCTACCCGCTGATCCGCGCCGCCTGGGATGTCATTTCTCTGCGGCACACGGCGCTGCCGCTGGAACAGTTGAGCCGGGTGTTGCGCAGTCGCTTTGTTGCTGACTGGCCCGCCTTGCGTCAGCCCCGCGCGGAGTTTGACCGCTTCTGCCGGGACCGTTTGGCAGCGCAGTGCAAGCTCGGGGAAATGCTGTCGTTGGCGCCATACTTCTCCGATGACGCGGGCGTGGGCGTGTTGCAGGCGCTGCAGGAGCAGCTTCAGGCGCTGCCGCCGCGGCAATTACCCTCGGCCTGGGTACGGCGCTTTGATCAGATGCTGTTGGCCGCAGGCTGGCCCAATGCGGATAGCGATGACCCGGTGGTAGCGGATTGCCGACGCGGCTTCAGTCAGGCGATGGACGTATTCCGCGCATTGGATCGCCAGCTTGGCGAGATTCCACAGGATGAAGCCCTGCGCTGGCTGCATCACATCCTTACCACCAAGCGCTTTGCGGTCAGCCGTCGCCAACCGCCGCCGGTGCGCATCATGAACTATGACGACGCACTTGCCCTGCAATTTGACGGCATGTGGATCGCCGGTTTGGACGACGCTGCCTTGCCGCGTCGCGCCGAGCCGTCGGCATTTCTGCCCCAGCAACTCCAGCGAAATGCCGGGGTAGAAGGTTGTGAAGCCGGTTTGTGTTTGCAGCGCGACCGCCGCCTGCTGCAAGGCCTGCTGCGCAGCGCACCGCAGTTGCAGTGCAGCTATGCCGCCGAAGACCTCAGCGGTACCCCGAGATTGCCGTGCAGCCTGCTGCCCGAGTTGCCGCAGGCGGACGGTATTTCTCCTGCGGCGGTTTGCCAGCTGGCGGGAGACCTGTCGCTGCCAGAGGACGATAATGTGCGCCCGGTAGCCGCGGCGCAGCGCAGTCAGTTGCGTGGTGGCAGCGGTCTGTTCAAGGAATATGCCCAAAGTCCCTTCCTCGCCTTTTTGAAATACCGCTTGCGACTGAAGGAGTTTCCCCGGCCCGCAGAAGGGCTGGATCACCGCCTGCAGGGTATTCTCGTTCACGACAGTCTGGAAAAGGTCTGGCAGCGGCTGGGTAACAAGGCGGCGCTGGATGCACTGGATTTTCCGCGTATTGAGGCGCTGGTGGGGCAGTGTGTCGACGAGGCGCTGCAACATTCAGAGATCAATCCCCAACGTTTTGGCGAATCCCTGCTGCGCCTGGAAAAAACGCGGGTCGTTGCGCTGATCAGCCACTGGCTGGAGTACAAGGAAAAAGCGAGGCTGCAGGATTTTGAAATTGAGGCGCTGGAAACAGCGATGGATGCCCAGCTGATGGGGATTCCACTCAAGCTTCGGATTGACCGCATTGATCGGATTGGCGACAAGCGACTGGTCATTGATTACAAAACCGGCAGCATCGACGGCAAGGCGCTGAACAGTGATTCGTTAACTGAGCCGCAGTTGCCCATTTACGCGCTGACCGCCAACGATAAAGCGCCGGTCGATGGCGTGATGCTGGCGCAGTTGCGCAGTCCCGACGACCTTAAGGTGCACCTGCGCAGCAACTGGGCCAACAGCGTGATTGCCAAGCGCGCCCATGACAATGATGTCGACAGCCCCGAGAAATGGCAGGCTGAACTGGGGGCTTGGGAGCGGGCGCTACAGGGCATGGCCGAGGGCATTCTGGCGGGCAATATTGCCCACGACTACAACACCCAGCTCGATCGCAGCTTCAGCGCTTACCTGCTGCCGCTGCTGCGTGATGCCGCTACCGCGGAGGATGAGGCATGAGCGCATTACTCAGCCCTCCCGATCAGCTCCAGCGTGAACAGGCGGTGGAGCCGACGCGCTCGGTATTACTGAGCGCCCCGGCAGGTTCGGGGAAGACCGGCGTGCTGCTGCTGCGCTATCTGCGTTGCCTGCTGTGTGTTGAGCGCCCTGAGCATGTGGTGGCGATTACGTTTACCAACAAAGCGGCGGGTGAAATCAAAGAGCGGGTGATGGGCGCCCTGCAATCGGCGGAATCCATGCCGATCAACAGCGTGTTTGATCGCGATATCCGCGAGGCGGTGCTGGCCGTGCGTGAGCATCAGGCGCGGCTCAACTGGAATCTGCTGGAAAACAGTGCGCGATTGCGCATCGCCACCTTCGACAGCTTTTGTGGAAGTCTGGTGCGGCGGCTGCCGCTGTTGTCGGGGCTGGGCGCGGCGGCACCGGTCAGCGATAGCGAAGCCCTGTATCGGGAGGCGATTCTGGAGCTGTTTCGCCAGCTCGATGAGCCCAGTTGCCCACCCCCGCTGCGCGAGGCACTGGAAAGCTTGCTGCGCTACGGCAGCAACCGCATCGAAACTTTACAGCCGCTGTTGTCGGCGCTGCTCGCCAAGCGCGACCAGTGGCAGGAAGATATTCTCGGTGCCGATCTGGACGTGATGGATGCGGCACTGACGGCGCTGGTCAGCGAGGCCTTCCACGTACACTGGTCGCGTTTGCAGGCCTTTGGTGTTGAGGAATTATTTGCCGCGTACCGCGACTCTTCCGGCGTCTGCGACGACCACGGCTGGGCGGCGGAACTGCCTGTGCCTGAGCAGGTGACGGTCGAGGATTTACCCCTGTTGTCGGCGATAGGCCGAAGTATCTGTAACAACAACGGTCAGCTCTATAAGCCGGGCTCCGTGCAACACGCCAAGTTCAAGAAAGGCCAGCCGGGCACGGAGCAGGCCAAAGACTGGCTGAAGCGCGCGCAGGACGATGACCCCGATGCCATCGCCGCTGACTGGCAGGCGCTCGCC
This sequence comes from Spongiibacter tropicus DSM 19543, assembly GCF_000420325.1. Lineage (NCBI taxonomy): Bacteria > Pseudomonadati > Pseudomonadota > Gammaproteobacteria > Cellvibrionales > Spongiibacteraceae > Spongiibacter > Spongiibacter tropicus. The sequence goes on from NZ_ATUS01000001.1 coordinate 2,143,400, forward strand.
GTGCTGCCGCCGCCGGTATTGCCTGAGGGTTCCCGCGAGCTGGTCGGCCACTTCTGTATCGCGCTGCGCTATCTGCTGGCGCATTTGCGGCTGGTGTTTGAACAGCGCGGCGGTGTCGACTTTGGCGAAATTGCTCTGCGCGCTATTCATGCTCTGCGCGCCGAGAGCGGCGGTGAAGTCAGTGAGGCGATGCTGCTGGAAGATCGCATTGAGCACATTCTCGTGGATGAGATGCAGGATACCTCGGTTAGCCAGATCGAGCTGCTCAAGGCCTTGTGTCAGGATTGGACGCCGGATGATCACCGCTCGGTGTTTTTCTGCGGGGACTTGCAGCAATCCATTTACGCCTTCCGGGGCAGCCTCGTGAGCCTGTTCGATGAGCTGAGGCAGTCAGCGGGGTTTGCGGGCAAGGCCCTGAGCCTGTTGCAGTTACGTGCCAACTTCCGCTCCTCGCCCACTCTGGTCAACTGGGTCAACGATTGTTTCCGGGGCCTGTTTGCCGAGCGTGACAGTGCCTATGTGGAGGCCCTGCCCCAGCGGCAGAACATCGGTCGGGTGCAGGTCCATCCCATTGCCATGGCGAAAGGGGTCGATGCCGCGGGCAGCGCCGCCCAGCGCGAGGCGGAGGCGGTGGTTGCCATTATCCAGCGCGCACAGCAGGAAAATCCCGCCGCGAGTATCGCCATTCTGGTGCGCAGCCGCCGTCATCTGCGACAGATTACCCCGGCGCTCAAGGCCGCCAATATTGCGTTTTCCGGGCAGGATATCGACAGTCTCACCGAGCTGCCGGCAGTGATGGATGTGTTGTCGATGTTGCGGGCGCTCTGGCACGAGGCCGATGACGTGGCCTGGTCCGGCCTGCTGCGGGCGCCCTTTGTGGGACTGAGTTGGGACGATCTGCTCAGCCTGCGTGAAACCGGATTACCGCTGCGCGAAGCGCTGTTCAAGGTGGAGTTGCACCGTTCTCTGAGCGAGGAGGGGCGACAGGCCTGTGACCACCTGGTTGAGGCGCTGAACTGGCTTGATGCCCGCCCTGAAAGTCGGGATCTGCGCTGGGCGCTGCGCAGTCTCTGGCACCGGCTGGGTGGTCCGGCCTGTATCGAAGCCCATCAGCAGGCGGATATTGACCGGGTGCTGTCCGTGCTGGATGAGCACGCGCCGTCGGGTGTGCTGGAAGATATCGCGGCGCTGGAAGCGGCACTGTCGAGGCTCTACGCCGCGCCCCCAAGCAGTACGGTTGAATTGATGACGATCCACAAATCCAAGGGGCTGGAATTCGATGTGGTGATTCTGCCGGGGTTGGGCAATCGCGGTCGCAACGACGATCGCCCGCTGCTGGCCTGGCAGCGGCTGCAACAGCATATGCTGTTCGGCCCCAAGCCCCAGCGCAGTGGTGGCGATGAACAGCGTCTGTACGACTATCTTTGCGGCGTGCAAAAGCAGGCGCTGAGCGAAGAGTTGGATCGCCTGCTCTATGTGGCCCTGACTCGCGCCAAAGGTGAGCTGCATCTGTTTGCTGTGGCGAAAATGAATAGCAAAGACGACCTCAAGCCGGACGCGGGAAGTTTTCTTGAGCGATTGTGGCCGGTCGTGGCGCCGGACTTTGAAGCGGCAGAGTTGCTTGATGAGAGCGATGCAGAAGCGCCGATGCGGGTGCCGCTGGCGCCGCGTCTGCGCGGGTTTTCGGCAACGCTGAATCCGCTATGGCAGCCTCTGCTGACTGAGGAGTCGGCCCTCCAAAGGGTACAGCGACAGTCGGAAAACGCAGTGCTGGAGGACAATATTGAAGAGCGGGCAGTGGGGATTGTCTACCATGAATTGATGGAACGCCTCGGCCGCCAACAGGGCAGCAAACGCCTGATTGAAGACCGCGCCCGGCTGGAAGGGGCGCTGCGTCAGCGCCTGCGACACCACTGTCATCCGGAGCCCGGACTGGAGGCCAGCCTGGCGAGGGTGCTGAGGCTGCTGGACAACACTCTGGACTGTGAGCAAGGGCAGTGGATCTTGCGCAGCTACGACTGGCAGGCCAGTGAACAGACTATTCGCCGACGTATGGGCGGACAGTGGCAGACCCTGATCCTCGACCGGGCCTTTGTCGATCCGGCAGAGGGGCAGCCGCGCTGCTGGATTGTGGATTACAAAACGGCCGAAGCCAAAGGAGCGCTGGAGGACTTTTTCGCTCAGCAGGTCGAGCGCTATGCAAATAAAATGCAGATTTACCGGGAGGCTTTGCGGGCAACTGGGTTAGAATATCCGATTTCTGCGGCGCTGTATTTTCCCGCTCATCAGCGCCTGTTATGTCTGGATGATATTAATGGTTAAGCGTCTACTTCGCGGCGCCAGCGCTGCGATGGCCCTCCTGGTGTTGGCCCCTCTTACCGCCTGCGTGGGCGTGGGTGACCACGCCGACAAACGCTTGCAGGCGCGGCCTATGCCGGTCAGCACGCTCGCTGATCATGCCCCGGTACTGAGTGAGCCGAGTGTGGAAATCGACACCGGTCTGTCAAAGGCCCAGGCCCGCCGGGCACTGTTGGGTAAATGGTACGGCATCAATGAAACTGGCAGCGGTGTGCGCAAGGAATGGCTGGTAGAGCGCGCGGCCGATGGTACCTATCGCACGGATTTCCGCAGCACCTCGCCCGATGGCAAAATCAGCAGCCAGTCCGAGGTGGGTTTTTGGGGGCTGTCTGGCGACGTGTACTTCCGTATTTTCCGCGGCTGGGTCATGGTGGACGGCATGAAGCCCGCCGACCCGACCGACCCCGGTCACTACGATGCCTACCGTATTGAGCTGCTCAATAGCGCGCATATGCGCTATCGCCATCTCGACCACGACCGGGTGTATACCATGAAGAAAATGCCCGACAGTTTCCGCTTGCCGGTGGTGCTGGAAAGCCGGGAAGAAGCCCCGCTGAAGTTCGAATTCTGAGTGGGGACGCGGCCTTGGCGAGGCCCGCTGTGACAGGCTAAAATCGCCACCCTTTAATTTCTTGTATGAACGGCGGAGCCAGGTAATGGGCAGAGCGTATCAGAACCGTAAAGATTCCATGGCCAAAACGGCCGCGGCAAAAACCAAGGTCTACAGCAAATACGGTCGCGAGATCTACGTGGTCGCCAAATCCGGCGGCGCTGACCCCGATGGTAACCTGGCCCTGCGCAGTCTGATGGATCGCGCCAAGAAAGATCAGGTGCCCAGCCATGTCATTAAAAACGCACTCGACAAAGCCCAGGGCGGTGCCGGTGAGGACTTCTCTCCTGCGCGCTACGAGGGCTTTGGCCCCGGCAACTGCATGGTGATTGTGGACTGCCTGACCGACAACCCCAACCGTACTTTTGGCGATGTGCGTCTGGCCTTCACTAAGACCAAGTGCAAAATCGGTACCCCCGGCAGTGTCAGTCACATGTTTGACCACTCCGCCATTTTCGTCTTTGACGGCGATGATGAAGAGGCAGTACTGGAAGCCTTGATGGAAGCCGATGTCGATGTCAGCGATATCGAGTGTGAAGACGGAAAAATTACGGTGTTTGCGCCCAATACCGATTTCTTCAAGGCCAAGCAGGCTCTGCAGGAAGCCTTTGAGGGCATCGATTTCGATGTCGAAGAAATTCAGTTCATTCCCCAGAACACCGCGCCAATCAGCGCTGATGACCTGCCGATGTTCGAGAAATTCATGGACATGCTCAACGAGCTGGACGACGTACAGAACGTCTATCACAGCGCTGAGTTGCCGGAAGACTGATCAGCCCCCGATGCGCAGTACCTGCAGCTCGCCGCCAGCTATGTCGGCGAGACTGTAGGGTGCCAGACTCTCCAGATAGGCGCGCACCGCGCCGTCCAGCAGCCCCTTCAGGCGGCAGCCATTAAGAATGCGGCAGGGCTGTTCCGCGCAGTTGATCGGTCGCAGCGTGGTTTCAAATTCCTTCACAATCTCAAGCAGGGAAATGTCACTTGCCGGTTTGGCGAGGCGTATGCCGCCCCCTTTCCCGCGCAGGGCTTCCACGTCACCGCGGCGCACCAGACGCATCACCACCTTTGATACGTGGTTGGGGGATACCTCGAAAAAATCGCAGATCTGCTGAATACTGACCCGCTCGCCCGCCGGTTGCTCGGCCAGAAAGATCAGTGTGCGGAAGGCATAGTCCGTCTGTTTACTCAGCTTCATCTTTTACCTATTTACATCGGTTTTCATCGAAGACATTATAAGCACACATAAACATGCAAAATAAATGCATCTATTAGAGAGAGGAAAAGTGATGACAACACTGTACGAGCGTTTGGGTGGTGAAGCGGCGGTTGATAAGGCGGTCGATATCTTTTATGACAAAGTGCTGGCTGACGAGCGCATCCGCGACTATTTCGAGAATATCGACATGGTCGCGCAGGCCAGAAAGCAGAAAGCGTTTCTGACGATGGTATTCGGTGGTCCCAATGACTACAGCGGCCAGGATATGCGCAATGCCCACGCCCATCTGGCATTGGGAGACGAGCACTTCGATGCGGTAGTGGAAGACCTGGCGGCAACGCTGAAGGAGCTGGGCGCTGCCGACTCGGACATTGCCGAGGTGGCGGGTATTGCTGAGAGTGTACGGGGTGATGTGCTCAATCGCTGAGCTTACAGCATCAGACTGCGGCCGCCGTCCACGGCAATGATCTGCCCGGTCACGTAGCTGTCTTCTCGCAGCAGGAAACGGACGGTGGCGGCGATTTCCGCCGCGCCGCCCCAGCGCTGCAAGGGCACGCGCTCGCGAACATTCTTCGCTTCCTCTTCACCAAAGGCATCGCTCGCCACGGGTGGCAGAATCGCCCCCGGTGCAATCCCGTTCACCCTCACCTCGGGTGCCATTTCAACGGCCAGTGAGCGGGTCATCATTGCCAGTGCTGCTTTGGCCATGCTGTACACCGGGTGCTGTGGCAGTGGCCGTTCCCCGTAGATATCGACCAGATTCACAATTGCGCCACGCTGCTCTGCCAGTGCTGGATAGAGGGCCTGACTCAGAAAGAACGCGCCTTTGACATTGCTGTTCATCAGGCTGTCCCAGTCGGCGTCAGTCACGGTGCCCAGTGGAGTGGGATAGAAGCCGGAGGCATTGTTGATCAGTGCGTCGATACGTCCCCAGGTGTCGAGTGCTGCGGCGGCCAGCGTTTCGGCGGCGCCGCGTTCCTCGAGGTCGGCATACAATACCGCTGCAGAGTTTGCCCGCCGGGCATTGAGCTCATCGCACAGAGACTGCGCGGCGTCGTTATGACGTCGGCAATGCACAATCACCTGATACGACTGGGCATGCAGCTGCCGACTGATCTCGGCGCCAATGCGCTGACTGCCGCCGGTGACCAGAGCAACGGGAAGCTGAGACATGGGAACTCCAGAAAGATGGTAAGCGGGGATTATCGCAGGGGAGGCGCGCTGGCAAAAGCCGTGAGCGCGATACGGCCTCACTGTTCTCCGCGAACTTGATAAAATGCCTGCCCAGGCATCACTGAAGACGGAACTGAGTATGACCCCCGCTGTAGACATGGCCAAACGCGCCAAGATCGCCTTTACGCTTCACGACTATGATCACGACCCGGGCAGTAGTGCCTATGGCATGGAGGCGGTAGAGAAACTGGGGCTGAATCCCGATGAGGTCTTCAAAACGCTGGTGGCGGAATTGCAGGGCGGCGAGCTGGTGGTGGCTGTCGTGCCGGTCTCGTCGATGCTTAACCTCAAGGCACTGGCCAAAGCCGCGGGGGCGAAGAAAGCGGCGATGGCGGATGCACCAGCGGTTTCGCGCAGCAGCGGCTATGTGCTGGGCGGTGTCAGCCCGCTGGGCCAGAAGCGGGCGCTCCGCACATTTATTGACAGCAGTGCAGAGCGCCTGTCTGTCATGTATGTCAGTGCTGGACGACGGGGCTTGGAAATTGCTCTCTCGCCGCAGGATTTGCAGGGCCTGACCCGTGCCGGGTTTGCGCCGCTTGCACAGGAGTAGTCAGCGGCTATTTTGCATCAAGGCAGAGGCGCTGGATCAGTTTGCGCAGCAGTTCCACGCCCGGCTCTATCTGGTCCAGGGCCATAAACTCATCCGGTTGGTGGGCCTGATCAATCGATCCGGGACCCATCACCAGTGTTTGCATCCCCAGCTTTTGGAAGAAGGGCGCCTCGGTAGCGAAGTTAACGGTGCGCGAGCGTTTGCCGCTAAGCTGTTCGGAGACCTTCACCAGCTCAGAATCTTCAGCTTGCTCGTACGCCTCAACACCGCCAATCAGTGAGCGCAGGCCGATATTGATGCGGCGGCGTTCGGCGATGGGCTGCAGGCGTTGCTCTATTTGTTGGCGCACTGCATCGGTTTCCATGCCCGGCACGGCGCGAATGTCGAAGTGCAATTCACACTGGCCGCAGATGCGGTTTGGGTTATCACCCCCGTGGATGCAACCGAGGTTGAGCGTGGGGCTGGGAATGTCGAAGCCGGGGTGGTGATAGCGGGCTTGCAGCTCGCCGCGCAGCCCCATCAGTTCGCCGATCACCTCATGCATCGCTTCCAGTGCACTGTTGCCCAGTGCCGGGTTTGAGCTGTGGCCGCTGCGCCCGGTAATGGTAATGGCTTCCATAATGATGCCCTTGTGGGCTCGCACCGGTTGCAGGCCGGTGGGTTCGCCGACAATGGCGTAGCGGGCACCGAGCACGTCAGCCTGCACCAGCGCCCTCGCTCCGTCCATGCTGCTCTCTTCGTCGGCGGTGGCAAGAATAATCAGCGGAGCGTTGAACGGCTGGTCGAGCAAGTTGCTGACGGCCTCAATGACCAGCGCGAAAAAACCTTTCATGTCGGCAGTCCCCAGACCGTAAAAACGCTGGTCTCGCTCAGTCAGAGCAAAGGGGTCGGACTGCCAGCGGCTGTCGTCAAAGGGCACGGTATCGGTGTGTCCGGCCAAGACCAGCCCGCCATCACCGCGTCCGTAGGTCGCGATTAAATTGGCTTTGTCGGGGTTGGCCAGCGGGGTGATGCGCACGCTGAAGCCCAGTGCTTCCAGCCAGTTGCCGAGCTGCTCAACCACTCGTCGGTTACCCATGTCCCAGCGTGGGCTGGTGGCGCTGACAGAGGGAATGGCGATGAGCTCACGCATCATCTCAACAAGTTTGGGGTGCTGCTTCATGCTCGCCGCTCACAACAGGAGGAGGCCCTATTGTAGGCGTGAACGTGGGGAGAAAACAGACGGGAAGTAGGGGTAGAGCAAATGGGCGCCGCTCGGCGACGCCCATCTATAATCAGCCCAGTGTGGCTTTGAAAATGTAGAAGAAGACAATAGCCAGCCCCGCGCCTGCAGGCAGCGTAACGATCCACGACATGAAAATATTGCGGATAACGCTGAGGTTCAGTGCCGCAATGCCTCGCGCCAGACCTACACCCAGTACCGCACCGACCAGCGTGTGGGTGGTGGAGATCGGCAGACCGGTGGCCGAGGCGACGACGACGGTTGATGCCGCGCCCAGTTCGGCAGCAAAACCACGGCTGGGGGTCAGCTCGGTGATTTTGGTGCCGACGGTGGCGATGACTTTAAAGCCGTAAGTGGCCAGACCGAAGACGATACCGCCCGCGCCCAGCAGCAGTACCCACCAGGGGAGCGCGGCTTTGGCGGCGATCTCGCCACCAGATTGCACCACGGCGACGACCGCAGCTACCGGGCCGATGGCATTGGCAACATCGTTGGAGCCGTGGGCAAAGGCCATGGCGCAGGCAGTGAAGACCATCAATACCGCAAATACGCGCTCAACACTGGCAAAACGGGACTGACCGGTCGGGTCGGGAACATCCTTGATACGATTGAGGAAGAATTGGCCGATCGCCGTGATCACGATACCTGCCAGCAACGCATAGAACAGGCTTTGTCCAAAGCTCAGTCCCAGGCCGACATGCTTCAGTCCCTTGACCATGGTGACCATGGAAATCATGAAACCGACGAGGAATAAATAGAACGGGATGTAGCGCTTGGCGGCTTCAAAGGGTTTTTCTGCACGGAGGATTAAACTCTGTGCGCTGATAAACAGACCAAAGGAAATCGTGCCCGCCAGTACCGGCGAGACCACCCAACTGGCGACGATCTGTCCGACTTTAGGCCAAGCTACAGCGTCCATATCGATGCCTACGGCGGCAAAGCCGACCAGGGCGCCCACGATGGAGTGCGTCGTGGAGACCGGCCAGCCCATCAGGCTGGCAACGAACAGCCAGGTGCCCGCGGCCAGCAGGGCTGACAACATCCCGTAGACCAGCAGGTCGGGGTGGTCCGACAGGTAGTCGGGGTTGATGATGCCTTTGCGAATGGTGTCGGTAACTTCGCCGCCCGCCAGATAGGCGCCACAGAATTCGAAGAGCATGGCGATGAGAATCGCCTGTTTGATGGTCAGTGCCTTGGCACCTACCGATGTCCCCATGGCGTTGGCGACGTCGTTGGCGCCGACCCCCCATGCCATGAAGAAACCGAAAAGACAGGCAAGTAACAGCAGGAGCTGCCCGTGTTCAGCAATAATCGACATGTGTAATCCTTAAATTATGCGGGTTATCCCTGCTTAGCGGGCAATGATGACTTGCAGGCGTGAACCTACTTTTTGCGATTTATCTGACAATTCGCCGATCAGTTCGATGACTTTGTACAGAAACATCACGTCTACCGGCGGCAGATCGCGCTCAATGGTAAACAGCTCCGCGCGGATGGTGACCTGCAGCTGGTCAGCTTCATATTCCAGCGTGTCCAGCTCCTCAATCATCTTTTCAACGACTTTCACTTCGTGGCCGCGGAAGCCGGTTTCCAGCAGTTCGTCCAGTTCCTCAATGGCCTTTTTTGCTTGTGAGGACGTGGAGATCGCCAAGTCGACATAGGTGCGCATGTTGTCGACCAGTGAATCAGGGATTTCCATTTTTCGGCCCAGCATCAAACCGGCGATATCTTTGGCACAGTTGGCGATGCGGTCCTGCATGCTGAGCAGGTCGAGAAGGTCGGAGCGCGGAACGGGGAGGAAGAGGTTGCTGGGCAGGTTGAGGCGGATATGCTTTTTCAGTTGATCGGCTTCGTTTTCCAGCTTGACGATTTCCTGCTGGGCTGTCGCCGCTGCCTCCCAGTCTTTGGCGATGACGGCGCTGATAAAGGGTTTGAGTGCTGCCGCACAGAGTTCCGCTTTTTGGATATGATCCTGAATCGGCTCGAAGGGAGACTTGCCAAACAGGTTATTCAGCTTGTTGAGGGGCACGTCAGGGCTCCTTGCATGCGCTTGAGTTTAAAATGCGGCGATTATACGGACGCATCGCCGCCCTCACCAGTTTTGTGCGGTATGGCATGTCGCGCTGGTATAGCGGCACCGGGGCTTGTCATAATGATGCGGTATAAATATGACAATTCGGAGTCAGCATGCCCAGCCAGCTCAGCCGCCACGGTCCCTTGGATGTCGCCAATGTACTCCGGCAGTTAGTCGACGACGGCCTTCTGGCGCCGGAGCTTGCCCGGCGCACCGCCGTCAACCCGCCTCGCAAGGGTGACCGCCCGCAGCACCCCCTCAACTTCCTCGCCAGTCAGCAACTGGCCAATGCCCGGCGACCGGGGGCAACCCTGAGTATAGACACCCTGCTGGGGTGGTTGAGTGCTTACTGCGATTTGCAGACGGCGCGCATCGATCCATTGAAAGTAGATGTGCCGTCGGTCACAGAAGTCATGTCCTTCGCCTTTGCCCAGCGTCACCGCATTCTGGCGCTGTCGGCGAGTCGGGAGGAGGTGGTGATTGCCTGCGCCGAGCCCTTTGTCGATGGCTGGGTGGAAGACCTGCAGCAGGTGCTCAACCGGCCAATTCGCCGCGTGATTGCCGATGCCGAGGCGATTGATCGCTACACCATCGAATTTTACAGCCTGGCGAAATCGGTGCGGGGCGCCAGTGGTGATACCCGCAGTGGGGCGGGAACAAACCTGGAGCAGCTGCTGGAAATCAGCAAGCTCAAAGATCTGGATGCCAACGACAGCCACATCGTCAATATCGTCGATTGGCTGCTGCAATACGCCTACGATCAGCGGGCCAGCGATATTCACATTGAGCCCCGCCGCAAACAGGGCAATGTGCGCTTTCGCATCGACGGCGTGCTGTGCACGGTTTACCAGCTGCCGCCGCCGGTGCTTACGGCGGTGGTCAGTCGGCTGAAAATTCTGGGGCGCATGGATGTGGCAGAAAAGCGGCGCCCGCAGGACGGCCGGCTGAAAACCAAGAATCCCAGCGGGCAGGAAATTGAGTTGCGTCTGTCCACCCTGCCTACCGCCTTTGGCGAAAAGCTGGTGATGCGGATTTTCGATCCCGAGGTTCTGCTGCGAAGCTTCGATGAGCTGGGCCTGCGCGGAGAAGACCTGCAACGCTGGCAGTCGATGATTCGGGCGCCCCACGGGATCGTGCTGGTCACAGGCCCCACTGGTTCGGGGAAAACCACCACGCTGTATTCCAGCTTGCGCCAGATCGCCAGTCCTGAAGTGAATGTCTGCACCATCGAAGATCCCATTGAGATGGTGGAAGACGCCTTCAACCAGATGCAGGTGCAGCACAACATTAATCTGGACTTTGCCAGCGGCGTGCGCGCGCTGCTGCGACAGGATCCGGACATCATCATGATCGGCGAAATTCGCGATCTGGAAACCGCTGAAATGGCGATTCAGGCCGCGCTGACGGGCCATCTGGTGATTTCCACGCTTCACACCAACGATGCCCCGTCGGCGGTTACCCGTCTTTTGGAGCTGGGGGTGCCCGCGTATTTGATCCGTGCCACGGTGCTAGGCGTGATGGCCCAGCGGCTGGTGCGTACCCTGTGCCCGCACTGCAAAACCCCCCAGTCCAGCGATGAGCTGGATCCCAGTGGCACCGAGTGGGCGGCGCTGACCGCGCCATGGAAACTGTCACCGCCAGCGCAGTATTATCACGCTCCCGGTTGTCTTGAGTGCCGCAACACTGGCTTTTACGGGCGTCAGGGCATCTACGAAATCCTCACCGTTGAGGGGGATTTGCAGGCGGCGATACAGGATGACGTCGCACTGGATGAAATGCGTCTGCTGGCCATGAAAAAAGGCATGCGCACCCTGCGTCTCAGCGGCGCGCGGAAAGTCGCGGCGGGCGAGACCACCATTGCGGAAATTCTGCGCGTTGCGCCGCCGGTGCATAGCCAATAATGCCAATCGAATTCAGGAATCCCATGAGCGCAAGCGAACTGAATATTCAACACGAGGAACTGCCCCCGCTGCTGGCTGAGGGGCTGGATCTGCGCTGGCAGACACTGCTGGAGCGCTGTGACGAGGAGCAGGCGCTGTGGTACCGCGACTTCGCCCAGTCATCGGCGCGCGCACATCTGCTCACCGTGCTGGCGGGCAGCCCGATTTTTCTCGATTACTGTCAGCGTTATCCCAGCCTGTTACCCGCCTTGCAGCAGAACGGTGAACTCGATGCAGAACTGAGCGCCGGACAATTCCGCGCCGCCTTGGCCGCCGACTGTGCTGCCTGTGAAAATCGCGATCAGCTGGCCGCCTGTCTGCGCCGCTTCCGTCATCGTCACTGGTTGCGTATTGTCTGGCGCGACCTCAGTCGACTCGCCTCCATGCAACAGACGGTGGCAGAACTGTCGGCGCTGGCCGACGCCTGTGTTCAGGAGGCGCTGGCGTTTCTGCATCGCGAACTCTGCGAGGAGTGGGGGGAGCCCCATTCCCACGATGGTGTGCCGCAGCAGTTGCTGGTTATTGCCATGGGCAAGCTGGGGGCTGGCGAGCTGAACCTGTCGTCAGATATTGATCTGGTGTTCAGCTATCCCGAAGCGGGCGAGACCGTGGGTGGTCCGCGCAGCGTCGACAATCAGCAGTTTTTTATCCGGCTGGGTCAGCGCTTGATTAAGGCCTTGGATGCCCGCACCGCGGACGGTTTTGTATTTCGGGTGGACATGCGTCTGCGGCCTTACGGTCAGAGTGGGCCGCTGGTCGTCAGCTTTGATGCGCTGGAAGAGTACTACCAGGATCAGGGGCGCGACTGGGAGCGCTACGCGCTGATCAAGGCGCGCTGCATCGCCGGTGATCTGGCCTCGGGCGAGGTGCTGATGAAAACCCTGCGACCCTTTGTCTACCGTCGCTACCTCGACTTTTCCGCCATCGATTCATTGCGCGATATGAAAGCGATGATTCAGCGGGAAGTGGCGCGTCGCAATCTGAACGACAACATCAAACTGGGTGCGGGCGGCATTCGCGAAATCGAATTCATCGCCCAGTGCTTTCAGTTGATTCGCGGCGGCCAGGAAGACGCGCTGCAACAGCGGCCGCTTCAGGTCATTCTCAATGAGCTGCGCGACATGGAATTGCTGCCGGCGCCGGTGGTGCAGGAGCTGCAAGAGGCCTATGTGTTTCTGCGCAACACCGAGCACGCCATTCAGGCCTGGCGAGACGAACAGACGCAGCAACTGCCTGACTCCGCATTTCCGCAGGCGGGATTGGCGCACAGTATGGGCTTTGACAGTTGGGCCGATTTTCACTCGGTGCTGAAGCAGCATCGCGAGCGGGTCAGCGAGCACTTTGCCAATGTGATTGCCGCCCCCGAGGACGAGGCGAATACCGATCACTCGGCGCTGGCGCACTGGGAGACTCTGCTGGATCAGCCCGAGCAGGACGCGTTGAGGGAAGAGTTGCAGAACGCCGGGTTCAGTGATGCCGAGGAGTTGGCCAGGCGCCTGGTTGCCCTGCTGGAAAGCAGCGCGGTTAAACGCATGGAGGGCACCGCGAGAGAACGGCTGGATGACTTCCTGCCGCGTCTGCTCGAGCAGGCACAGGACGCCGAAGACGGCGGGCGCGCGGTTATCCGCTTGATCCCGCTGATTGAGTCAGTGCTGCGGCGCACGGCTTATCTTGTGCTTTTGATGGAGAATCCCGCAGCCCTGCAGCGCCTTGTGACCCTCTGTGATGCCAGTCCCTGGGTGTCGCGGCAGCTAGCTTCGCACCCGGCGTTGCTGGACGAGCTGTTGGACGGCCACAACTTGTTCAATGTGCCGGATAAGGAGGGGCTGCGCAGTGAATTGCGTCAGCGCCTGTTGCGCATTGCACAGGATGATCTGGAAAGCCAGATGGATGCACTGCGCTACTTCCGTCTGGCCCATGTATTGAAGGTTGCCGCCTCGGAAATTGGCGGTACCTTGCCGCTGATGAAAGTCAGTGACTACCTCACCTATATTGCCGAAGTCGTATTGGAGGCGGTGCTGGATATCGCCTGGCAGAATATGGTGGAAAAACACGGCAGTCCGGCAGTGGATGATCCGCGCCACCACTTTGTCATTCTGGGTTATGGCAAGATGGGGGGCATTGAACTGGGCTATGGGTCCGACCTCGATCTGGTCTTTCTGCACGACGTGCCCGGCGGGGCGGTCACCGACGGTGAGCGGCCCTTGGACGGCAATATTTTCTTTACTCGCCTCGGCCAGCGCATCATCCATATCCTGACGGCGCTGACTCGTCTCGGGTCATTGTACGAAGTGGATATGCGTCTGCGACCATCCGGTAATTCCGGTCTATTGGTCAGCAGCTTCACCGCGTTTGCCGAGTACCAGAATGCCCAAGCCTGGACTTGGGAGCACCAGGCACTGGTCAGGGCGAGAGTTGTGGCGGGTGATGCCGTGCTGGCTGCCAATTTCGACGCGCTGCGGGCCGAGGTGTTGGGGCGTGAGCGTGACCCCGATGCGCTGCGCGAAGATGTACTGAACATGCGCGATAAAATGCGTAAACATCTGCTGCCTGGCGGTGGTGAAAAAAACCGCGAATTTGATGTCAAACAGGGGCTGGGAGGTATCGTTGATATCGAATTTATGGTGCAATATGCCGTCTTAGCTTGGTCGCATCAGCACCCGCCACTGCACACCTATACCGACAATATTCGGATCCTGGAATCCCTTCAACAAGAAGGCCTGATTTCCGAGGCTGATGCCAGAGCCTTGATCGAGGCTTATATCGCTTTTCGCAGCCAGTCGCACCGGGCCAGTCTGCAGGAGCAGAAGGGACAACTCAGTGGTGAGGTCCTCGTAGAGGAGCGCGCGGCTGTGCGCCGGATCTGGACGCAGATCTTCGGTGAGCAAAGCGCATAACAGCAATTTTCAGGAGTAGATGACAATGTCCATGGCCGACCGCGATGGTCTAATCTGGTTTGACGGCGAAATGGTTCCCTGGCGCGATGCTCGCGTCCACGTTCTTACCCACACACTGCACTATGGCATGGGCGTCTTTGAAGGCGTGCGTGCTTACAAAACCGCTGATCGCGGCACCTGTATTTTCCGCCTGAACGAGCACACTGATCGCTTGTTCCGTTCTGCCCATATCATGAATATGGCGATGCCCTTCGACAAAGATGTGATCAACGAAGCCCAGCGTCAGGTCGTACGGGACAATAATCTCGACGAAGCCTACCTGCGCCCGATGGTCTTCCTCGGCTCCGAGGGCATGGGGCTGCGCGCCGACAATCTGCGCACTCACGTGATTGTGGCCGCCTGGGATTGGCCGAGTTACATGAGCCCGGAAGCCCGAGATAAAGGCATCAAGGTGCGTTGCAGCTCGTATACCCGCCACCACGTCAATATCTCCATGTGTAAGGCCAAGGCTAACGGCCACTACATCAACTCGATGCTGGCACTGCGTGAAGCCCTGGACAGTGGCTGCGAAGAAGCCCTGCTGCTGGACAACGAAGGCTACGTGGCTGAAGGCAGTGGCGAGAACATCTTTATCGTTCGCGATGGCAAGCTGTTCACCCCCGAGCTGACCAGTTGTCTCGATGGCATCACCCGCAATACCATTTTCGCCTTCTGTCAGGAGCTGGGACTGGAGCTGCACGAGAAGCGTATTACCCGTGATGAAGTCTATGTCGCGGACGAGGCCTTCTTCACTGGCACCGCCGCAGAGGTTCTGCCGATCCGCGAACTGGATGGCCGCAAAATCGGCAGTGGCGTGCGTGGTCCCATCACCACCGAACTGCAAAGCCGCTACTTCGATCAGGTAAAAGGTCGCCGGGAGCAATTCCCAGAGTGGCTGACGCCCGTCGCCTAAGATACCAGCGGGGCAATTGAGCCCCGTGTTCCTGTCACCCCGGCCCCCGAGTCGGGGTCCAATTCCCCGATACTTCAAGCAGGTATGACGCGTTCTTCAGTGTGCGGTGGCTCTGGATGCTGGCTCCGGCTTACTTGCTCGCTTCCTGTCTCGGTTCATAGCGGCACTCTCCGCGGATCATTAACTCGCCCAGCAGCGCATACTCGTCCAATGTCATGTAGCCATTGGGGCAGTAGTCGTTCAGTCGAGGATCGTCGTTCAGCAATCGATGCGCCTGTTTGAGCAGAGCCCGATCATCCTGCTTACGTGGCTGGGGAGCGCTGTTGCCATCAGGGGTGCGGTGAATAGCGCGGGCAGGGGGCAGCGCAACACGCAATGTGTATTCAAACAGTCGCAGACCACCGCCCCGTTCCAGCGGCGTAAAGGCTCCCTGAGCGGGAGGTTTGCGGTCGGGCCCGCCACTGCAGGCCGCCAGCAGAGCGAGCCAAGCCACAACGACAAAGCGTAAAGAGTAGCGAGAAAAGTTGCGCATTACCGGAATATCCACCCAAGATGTCTGCATTTTGCAGTGTAACATGACAAAGTCTTAATCCCCCCAAGGGGGGCGGTTCGGTGGATTTATCCACAAGCGATGGTTAGAATCCCATCACTTAATGTGGCAATACATGTCCCGCAAATCGGCGGTGGCGCCATGGCCCACGTCTTCACTGGCCGGGGTGCCGGGGGTGCTGCGGAATCGGCGCCGGGCAAGCCAGATACAATCCTAACAAACAGCGATAACGGCTATGTCATCAGATCCGACAGTACTGGCCCGGGATGCCGCGGCAACCGGTACCGCCCAAGTTATTCCTATCGATGAAGCACGGCCTCATCGCCGCTTGCACATCTGCCTTTTGGGGTACCGCAGTGCGCCCTTTGGCGGTGGTCAGGGCATTTATCTGAAGTATCTCAGCAAGGCGCTGGTGGAGGCGGGGCATCAGGTCGATGTCATTTCAGGCCAGCCCTATCCGCACCTCGACCCGCGGGTCAAGCTGATAAAAATGCCGGGTATGAATCTATTCGAGACCGGACTGGGCTCAATTCGCCCCCATCACCTGCGGTCGATGACCAATGTGATTGAATGGACCAGCAAACTGACCGGGGGGTTTGCGGAGCCCTATTGTTTCGGCCGCCGTGTGGTGAAATACCTCAAGCGCCACGGTCGTCACTACGACATCATTCATGACAACCAAAGCCTGAGCTTTGGCATGTTGACGCTGCAGAAGCTCGGCTTTCCGCTGATTACCACGATCCATCATCCCATCACCAGTGATCTCGATATTGCCCTTAAAGCGGCCAAGAACTGGCGTGAGCGCGTACTGATTCGCCGTTGGCACAGTTTTATAGCGATGCAGCGCCAAGTAGCCCCGCAGCTTCACCATGTGGTGACCGTGTCTGAACGCAGCCGGGAAGATATCGCCGCTGCGTTCGGGATGCAGCCTGCTGCGATTCAGTTGGTGCACTGCGGTATTGATACCGATGAGTTTCGTCCGCTGGGCAATGTGCCCAAGGTTGCCCAACGCCTGATGGCCACAGTGTCTGCTGATCAACCCCTGAAGGGTATGCGTTATTTACTGGAAGCGATGGCGGAAATCTTGCCGCGCTACCCGGATCTGCAATTGCTGATGGTGGGCAATATCCGCGAGGGCAGTGAGGTCGATCAGCTTATTTCGCGGCTCAAGCTGCGCGAACACATTGTGACCGTGTCAGGTATCAGTACCGAGCAGCTGGTACATTTTTACAACGAAGCGGAAGTGGCGGTGGTGCCCTCGGTGTATGAAGGCTTCGGCCTGCCCGCAGGCGAGGCCATGGCTTGTGGCACCGCGCTGGTGTCGACCGATGGTGGCGCATTGCCCGAGGTTACCGGCGACGCAGCGCTTCAGGTGCCGGTGCGCGACAGTGCATCGATGGCAAAAGCGATTGATACCTTGCTGGCCGATGCCGATTTGCGCCGTCGCTACGAGCTGGCGGGACGCCAGCGCATGGAAGATATTTTCTGCTGGCAGCGTGCTGCCGGTCAGATGCTGGATTATTACGAGCAGGTATTACGCAGTGAAAACGGTTGATTTCAAACATTTCCAACTCAAGCCGGGCGATCGCCTGCTCGATCTCGGCTGTGGCGAAGGTCGCCATGTTATCGCTGCCTATGTGGAGGGAGAGATTACCTCTGTCGGTGTCGACCTCTGCCTGAAGGATTTGCAGACGGCCAAAGAGCGTGCTGCCGATTTCGTGGACGGGGATGACAGCCACCGAGCCTTCGGTCTGGCCAATGCCAACGCCCTGCAACTGCCCTTTGCGGATAACAGTTTCGACAAGATCATTTGTTCTGAAGTACTGGAGCACATTCCCGATTATCAAGCGGTACTGGTGGAAATCGAGCGAATTCTCAAGCCTGGTGGCCTGTTCTGCGCCAGTGTCCCCCGTGCCTGGCCGGAGAAAATCTGCTGGGCACTCAGCGATGCCTACCACGAGGTCGAAGGAGGTCACCTGCGCATCTTCAAGGCCTCTGAACTGAGAAAACAGATTCAGGGGCTTGGTTTTCGCTTTTATCGTCGTCATTGGGCACATGCTTTGCATTCCCCCTACTGGTGGTTGAAATGCGCCTTCTGGGGGCAGGACAACAATCCGCTGGTGAAGAGTTATCACAAGCTGCTGGTCTGGGATCTGCTCGACCGGCCGCTGCTGACCCGCACCATCGAGCGGGGGCTCAACCCGGTAATGGGTAAATCCGTAGTGATGTACTTTCAGAAAGGGCAGGCGGCATGAGTGGACTGTTTCTCAGCAAGGGACTGTATCCCGAAGACTTTTTTCGGCCTACCGTCGAATTTCTGCTGAGAGAACAGCAGGCTGACGGC
This sequence comes from Spongiibacter tropicus DSM 19543, assembly GCF_000420325.1. Classification (NCBI taxonomy): domain Bacteria; kingdom Pseudomonadati; phylum Pseudomonadota; class Gammaproteobacteria; order Cellvibrionales; family Spongiibacteraceae; genus Spongiibacter; species Spongiibacter tropicus. The sequence goes on from NZ_ATUS01000001.1 coordinate 2,161,346, forward strand.
AGTATTCCCTGGTTTGATGGTGGTCATGCCGATCCCTGGGATCATGTTGAGTCCGCCATGGGGCTCAGTATTGGCGGCGAGTATCCCGCCGCAGAGCGCGCCTACTACTGGTTGCGCGACAGCCAGTTGCCCGATGGGAGCTGGTGGGCAGCGTATCGCGCGGGCGAAGTCGATAACCGCGAGCGTCGCGAGACTAACTTCGTGGCGTATATCGCCACCGGTGTTTGGCACCACTACCTGATCAGTGGCAATCGCGCTTTCCTGAAAAGCATGTGGCCCTGTGTGCAGCGCGCCATGGAGTTTGTCGTAGGCCAACAGAGCGCTCACGGCGAGATTAACTGGGCAGTGGATGCCGATGGCAAACCGATGGTGGATGCCTTGGTCACCGGCTGTGCCTCTATCTATAAAAGCCTCGAGTGCGCCTGGAATATTTCGGTCACACTGGGCGAGCCGCGAAAAGACTGGTGCAAGGCGCGTCACAAGCTGGGTGAGGCGATGCGCCACAAGCCCGAGCGCTTCGATCGTACATGGGAGAGCAAAGCCCGCTACTCCATGGATTGGTTTTATCCCGTGCTTACCGGGGTTATTCCCACCGCCAAAGCCAGTGCTCATCTACAAAAACGCTGGGGCGAGTTTGTGGAAGCCGGCATGGGTTGCCGCTGCGTGTCTGACGAGCCCTGGGTGACAGTGGCGGAATCCTGCGAGTTGACCATGGCACTGCTGGCCGCTGGCGATCACGCCCGCGCCGTAACGGTGTATAGCTGGTTACATCAGTGGCGGGAAAGCAATGGCGAGTATTGGACCGGCTATCAATTTGTTGAAGACCTGCTGTGGCCTGACGAGCGTCCCACCTGGACGGCTGCGGCGATTTTGCTTGCTGCCGATGCCTTGACTGAATACACCCCGGCTCATCATCTGTTTAAGGAAGTGCGACTGCTGCCCGACCCCTGGGAAGCGGAAAGCCGTGAGACGGAAGCCAGCGAGCGCTACCGCGGCTGAGGGGTTCCGAAAGCGGATCTGGACTCGGGGCAGATGGGAGGCAGGGCATCCCCTGTCGGTTGTTCGCTGCCAGTGAATTCGATACCATCAGCCGCCCAGTGAAGGAACGGTGACCCATGAAGCGCATTGTCTACCCCGGTACATTTGACCCTATTACCCGCGGCCATATTGATCTGGTAGAGCGTGCCAGCAAGCTCTTCGATACGGTGGTACTGGCGGTAGCCCACAGCGAGAAAAAGCAGCCACTGTTCGATCTTCAGCAGCGTATGGATCTGTGTGCAGAAGCTCTGGCTCACCTCCCCAATATCGAAGTGTGCAGCTTTACCGGCCTGACTGTGGAGCTGGCTCAGGAGCAAAACTGCCACAGTATTCTGCGCGGCGTGCGCACCGTTGCCGACTACGAATATGAGCTGCAGCTTGCCAATATGAACCGCGCGCTGGCACCGGGACTGGAAACCATCTTCCTTACCCCGGGTGAATCGCTTTCCTATGTGTCGTCGTCGTTGTTGCGTGAAATCGCCGCGATGGGCGGTGACGTGTCGCGCTTTGTGCCCGATAACGTCATGCTTGCGCTTAATACGCGCTTTGGTGGCAAGTAAACTCAATGGCCCTGTTAATCACCGACGAGTGCATTAACTGCGATGTTTGTGAGCCTGAGTGCCCAAACGACGCCATCTACATGGGCGAAGTCATTTACGAGATCGACCCCGACCGCTGCACCGAGTGTGTGGGGCATTTCGACGAACCCCAATGTCAGCAAGTCTGCCCGGTAGACTGCATTCCCCTCGATCCCAAGCACATGGAAACCGAAGAGCAACTGCTGGAAAAGTACCAGCAGTTAATTGCCAAAGGCTGAAGCCATCTATCGGAGTTTCCAAGCGTTGTGGCGGCTCAGAATCAATTCGGTCTGAGCCTGCGCGAAGACGTGAGAGCAGCGCTGTGGGTCCGAAAAACAATGAATAAGCTTCTTTCTCCTCGGTCACTTTGCCTACTACCGCGGGGCATGGCAGTCTGTGCTCCTGATTCTTCCTGCGGAGCCGACTCATGCGCCAACGCCTGTTTTTCGCACTGTTATTGATTAGCTCGTCTTTTGCTTGGGCCAGCGACCCCGTTATCGTGCCTGAAGCGGCCAGCGGTTTTTCTGAAATAAAGTCGGCGACGTTTCCCAATGCTATGGCCGTGACGGCAAACCCCTATGCCAGCGACGCGGCGGTAAACATTATGAAGCAGGGGGGCTCGGCCGTGGACGCCGCCATCGCAGCACAGTTGGTGCTGGGTTTAGTTGAACCGCAGTCCTCCGGGATTGGTGGCGGCGCCTTTATGTTGCATTGGGACAAGGCTCGTGGCGAGCTACAGTCGTGGGATGGACGGGAAACAGCGCCTGCTGCTGCCACGGAAGCGTATTTTCTGACTCCTGACGGCAAGCCGATGAACTTCTTCGATGCCGTTATCGGGGGGAAGTCTGTTGGTGTACCCGGCGTTGTTGCAATGCTGGAGGCTGCACACAAGGCGCATGGGGCGCTGCCCTGGAACAAGCTTTTTGATCCGGCTATCCGGCTTGCAGAGCAAGGCTTTATTATCTCTGAGCGGTTGCACATCCTGCTGGAGCGTATGCCCAAGGTGGCCGTCAATCCACAGATCAGCGATTACTTCTTTGTAAAGACAGAGGACGGCTGGACGCCTAAACCTCAGGGCAGTCTTCTGAAAAATCGGGCATATGCGAAGACGCTGCGTCGCCTGGCGGAGTTTGGGGCGAGGGATTTCTATCGCGGTGAATTGGCGAAGGATATCGTCAATGCGGTTCAGCAAGATCCAAACCGCAAAGGCATGATGACAATGGAGGATATGGCTGCCTACAGCCCTGTTAAACGGGCTGCGGTGTGCGCAGGTTTCAGGGAGTATGACATTTGTGGCGCGCCGCCACCTTCGTCGGGCGGCACGACGGTATTGGCGATACTCGGTATGTTGGAGGCCTACGAAGAACAGAATGGAAGACGGGCGGACTGGCAACACGGGTTTATTGAGGCGTCCAAGCTGGCGTTCGCCGACAGAAATGCTTACGTTGGTGACCCGGCGTTTGTAAGTGTGCCGGTGGCGGGGATGGTTGACCGGCGCTATCTCAACAAGCGCGCGGCACAAATCACTAATTCGACCGTTATCTCCAATGCTAAACCCGGGCTGCCTCCCGAGGCCGAGCCGCGAATCTCGGCGGCGTCACCGGAGCTGCCGTCTACCAGCCACTTCAGTATTGTCGATCCTCAAGGCAATGTGGTCAGCATGACAACGAGTATCGAAACTGCGTTTGGCTCGCGAGTCATGGCGGGTGGATTCCTGTTGAACAATCAGCTTACGGACTTTTCCTTTGCGCCACGCGATAGCAGCGGCAAGCGTATAGCTAATCGCGTGGAAGCGGGCAAGCGGCCGCGTTCGTCTATGGCGCCCACGCTGGTGATGGAAAAAGGGCAGGCCAAGCTCGCCATCGGCAGCCCTGGCGGGGCCAGGATTATTGATTACGTCGCCGCCAGTCTTTACCGCATTCTTGCACTGAATGAGCCGGTGGCGCAGGCCATCGCAGAGGGGCACATCATTGCCATGGGACATGGGGTTGAAATGGAGCAGGGGCGGGCCGATACCGCCACCGTGATGAGAATGGAAGGCAGAGGCCACAACATTGTGCTGCGAGATCAGACCAGCGGCCTCCACGTTATCCAAATTACTGATCAGGGTTTGACTGGTGGCGCTGACCCCCGGCGCGAGGGTGTTGTGCGCGGCTTTTAGTCGGGCGGGGTCGTTGGTCCTGAGCCAGTGATCGTCACTTGGTCTCCGAGTCGGGGGTCAGTACCGCTGTCCCTGAGTTTGTCGATGGGCTGCGTCAGAGCTCTGTGGTCTTGGATCCGGGGATCAAGCAAGCCCGACATGGCAGCGAGGAAGTCCCCGCGATCAACGCTGGCAGCGGCCGCAAAACACCGTGCTTCTCTGGGCCTGCCTAATCTCACGTAACGTCGACTGACATTTTAAACACGGCTCGCCGGCACGACCATATACCTGCAACTCCTGTTTGAAGTAGCCCGGTTTGCCATCTCCGCCCACAAAATCTTTCAGAGTGGTTCCGCCTTCGGCAATGGCCTTCTGGAGCACCTGTTTTACACAGGTTACCAGTCTCTCGTAGCGCACTGGACTAATTTTTCCCGCCATGCGATCAGGTCGAATTCCCGCCATAAACAGCGCTTCATTCGCATAGATATTGCCGACACCAACGACGATCCTGCCGTCCATCAGCAGGCTCTTGACCGGCATACTGCGCCCTTTTGCTCGGGCGACCAAATAATCCGCGTTGAAGTCGGATGAGAGCGGCTCGGGACCAAGGTGGCTGAGTAGCGAATGAGATGTGGTGTCGCCTTCCAGAAAAAGAACTGCACCAAAACGGCGCGGATCGGTATAGCGAAGCACCTGGCCACTATCCAGGAGAAAGTCGACATGATCGTGCTTACCCACAGGAGTATTACATGGAACAAAATACAATCGGCCGGACATGCCCAAATGCACGAGCAAATGCCCTTCATCCAGCTCTGCTAGCACATACTTTGCCCGGCGAGTAATGGATTTGACCTGCTGCCCCTTGAGCAGCGTGGGAAGGTCCGCAGGGACAGGCCAGCGCAGACTTGGCTGGCGAACCGTAACCTGTGTAAAGCGCTTGCCTTCCAGGTGTGGGCGTATGCCACGGCAAACCGTTTCGACCTCGGGTAACTCTGGCACGTGAACCTCAGGTTTAAAAAGAGGAATTCTACACTGCTCAGCTTACTAGCGAGTAGGGGGATTGTGGTTGTGGAGTGGTGCCCCGGCTCGAAGGCCGGGGCGGGAAGGCAGAGGCTTACTTGCTACCGTCCGATTTATACTCGTAGTGGTAGTAGCCATAGCCGTAACCGTAGCCATAGCCGTAACCGGATGCCCGGCGCTCGATCGCGTTCAGCACGACACCTTTCACTGGAATACCGTTTTGCTCAAAGCGCTGTTTGGTCACTTCCAGTTCTTTAACCGGGTTCAGGCCGAAGCGAGCCACCAACATTGTCACGCCACACTGACGGCCCACAATCGCGGCATCGGTCACCGCCATAATGGGTGGTGTGTCGACGATAACCAGGTCGAATTGGTCTTTCACTTCTTCCAGCAATTCCGTCAGCCCTTTGCTCATCAGCAATTCCGACGGGTTTGGTGGAATGGTTCCTCGAGACATAAACGAAAGCTCGCCAACCCGAGTCGGTCGGATAGCATCCGCAACACTCACACGCTTGGCAAGCACATCGCTGACGCCGCCCTCGGGCTCTTCGCCGAACATTTTATGCAAGTAGCCTTTGCGAAGGTCCATGTCTATCAGGAGCACTTTCTGTCCGGCTTGGGCCACTACCGCAGCAAGATTCCCCGAGATAAACGACTTACCCACGTTGGGGCTGGGGCCTGAAATCATCATGATATTGTTGTCAGCTTCCAGCATGGCAAAGTGCAAGCTGGTGCGCAGATTGCGCAGGCTTTCGATCGCAATATCGGTGGGGTTTTTCTGAGCCAGCAAATCGTGGGGGTGCTGATTTTTTTGCTTTTTCCTGATAGATGCACGCCGGCGCCCTACACCATCCAATTTCCGCTGCTCATCTGAGAGTGGCACGCTAGTGTAAACTGGCAAGCCAATGGCTTCTATATCATCAGGGTTGGTTACTCCTCGGTTTAACGCCGCTCGGACTAAGACTAGTGCGACTGATAGAAATCCTCCGAGAAGCGTCGCGATAACGGCTATTAACGCTTTTTTAGGCTTAACAGGTTCCTCAACGTTTACGGCAGCCTCATCCACGATGCGAACATTGCCTACAGTGCCTGCTCGAAGGATGTCAAGCTCCTGAATACTGTTCAGCATCTGTGTATATATCTGTGTGCCAACCTCCAAGTCCCTCTTTAATCCCAGTAATTCTTGCTGTGTTTCCGGGAGATTCTTGGTCCGCTCATTCAATTCTTCTTTCCGCTTCGACAGCTCGGTCATTTGCTCTCGCCAAGCGAGATATGTCGGGTGATCGTTAGTGTACTTTCTATCTAGCTCCGCTTGTTTTAGCTGTAGTTCCGCTATTTTTGTTTCCAGGCCAACAACCTGCTCAAGAAGCGCATTGGCTTCTGATGTAATATTTACCGAACCAACTTTAACCTGATATTCATTGAATTTTCGTTCGGCATTTTCTAAATCTTTTTTTATGCCAGGCAGTTGTTCACGTAAAAACTCTAAGCTTTTCGAGGCTTCAGCAGACTGACGCTCAACATTTTGGCGGAGATAGTTTTGAGCAATAACATTTAGTACGTTTTCTGCATGACTCGGAGTGTCATCCTCCAATGAAAGGGCGATAATTCCGGAATCTTTGCCTCGCTCTGAAGCGTCGAGATCTCTCTGGAGTTTGATAATGGCGCTTAGTCTGCTCTTCCGGGCTATATTAAAGGTAGCTCCTGAGTGCGCTATAAGTTTGCTGACAAATAAGTTGTAGCCCTTGGAGGACGCCTGTTCACCCACTTTTCCGTACAAGATCAGCTCATTATTTGGGTTATATAATGAAAACCCTTTTTCCCCGTCGCTTACTAAAGTATGTGCTTTACCAAACTCGGAGCGGGGTGGGGTGAATTCGCTGACAGATATCCTTTCTCCGCCCCAAGAGTAGCTGTTTAGGCCAAATAGCGGGGGGGCGAGCTCACCTTCTGTGCCCTTAAACTTCCGTGCAATGGCTTTACCAAACACCGGGAGGTAGTTCGGCTCGACTGAAATATCGAGGTGCAGTTTATCTACGGCGCCCCCAAGAACTTTTCGGCTTTTTATCAGTTCTATTTCAGTTCCAGATGCCGACTCCCCTCCAAGCATCTCACCTATTTCACTTATACCAGGCAGGCTGGAGCTCTTTTTTTCCACTTGGACCATTGCATCGGCCCGGTAGATCGGTGTTGATAGCATGGCATAGCTAACACCCAGACAAGCAAACAAAAAAGTAATGCTTACAATCAGTACCTTTGCATCCCATAGCGAACCAAATAGTGCAAGTAAGTCGATTTCGCCTTCAATTTGCGTACTTTTTTGTTGAGAGGTGTTGATGTTTTGGTTGCTCATAATAACTTCCAAGGAATGCAAATTGGAGCACGAGTTCTGTGCTCCCTATAACTTTGTCTAAATAAAAAAGTTTAATTGTTGTTTTGTATGTCACCGATCCGATCTGTTGCAACAATACTTGGTAGCAGCTGGCTAAGGAAGCGGTTCCAGCGTGTAATCGGCGCCGGAGAGACATATACAATATCCCTAGGTGTCAGAGCGAACTTGTCGGCTAACATAAAGCCGACCGCTGAAGCAGCATTTAAATGGTAGATAGTGGCTGTATAAATAGGGTTGTTATTCTCGTCACGACTTATGCCGGTATTGCGTAAAACGTAGATTCCGCGCCCATCGGCCTTGGATTCATTAATTCCATTCGCGCTTGCCAGAGCTTCTGCCAAAGTGGTCCCCGTTCGAGACATTGGTAGACCTTGGGGGCGATTAACCTCGCCTAATACAAAAATTTTATCAGCATCATTGCGCGGGACATGGATTTGATCCCCATGTTGTAGAAGTATGTTTTCACTCCAGGCACCTTGCTCGTAAAGTGAGCGTAAGGATATGTTTCGGGTATGCCCATTTCTAGTTAGCCTTACGTCACCCCAGGCTGCATCTTCATCGAGCCCCCCGCGTTGATCTATCGCATCGACGAGGGTTAGAGGCACATTGGTTACAGGAGCAATGCCTGGCTGCTTTACGGCACCGCTTACATATACTCGTTGGCTTTTAAATGACGCAACTCGCACGTCTACTTGAGGTCGTTTTATCACTGAAGAAAGCCTTTCAGTAACTAAATCCTTTACCTCAGATGTAGTAAGACCTAAAACATATAATGTGCCGGCATATGGATAGAATACAGAGCCGTCAGCTTTAACTTCATTCCCGCTCTCTTCTGCGCCCCTGAATGAGCCAGAAGGGATGGTCAATTCTGGATGCTCCCAGACAGTAATGGTTAGAATATCGCCTAAACCTATTTTATAGTGATAACTGGATATGGCGGCTTCTAGCTCGGCATTGCTCAATGGTTGTTTCTGAGCTTGCTGATTGAGGTGCGCCAGTACCGTAGCATTTATCGGAATATACTGAATATCAGTCTCTGCTGGGGTGTACTCTTCGGGAGTGTCATCAAACCACACGGAGTTCATGCGGTTCATATTGCTGCCTGGCACGACAGTACAGCCTGCTGTGGCGGCCACCAGTACACAGGCTGCCAGCTTCCTTACATCCATAGTTCACCCATTAGTTTAGTTGTTGCAACGACGAGCTGTCCGCTAATCCCTGTACGCTTACCAGCGGTAACTGGCTTCGATGAAGGCAGTTTCTATGCCATGGTCGTAATTATAAAGTTGAAGTCCGTCATCAATATTTAAGTAGCCCACTTTGGCGCGAAGCGTGCCAAAGCGTTGCTCGTAACTCAATTCGAGGCTGTTTCCTTCTCCGGCACTCCGCCCGGCGGGGGCGCGGCCACTGCCATCAATGTTCAGTGCCACATCCGAATACCGCAGTGAAATCATGCCCTGATTCGGCACTATCCAATCAATGCCCAAGGTATCCAGCTCGCTGTCGTTGTCGATGCTGGCACCCAACGCGCGCCCTTTGTAGCGATAGCCGCTTTTATAAATAGCATGCTCGTATACGTAATTAGGACGCTCATCTCCAATCAGGGCGCCTGCGGTTGTTTGAGTACGCTCCAGAAACCAGTGGATGCGGTGCTTTTGGACAGCAAGCAGACCATTCAGGCCGACGACATGGGTCAGGCGAGACGGCTGTGCGCCACTCTCGTCTTCACCAATGTGCTGAATGTACACGCCCTGATTACCCCAGGGAGTGGCCCATAGCATTTTGACATCGAAGCCTGCCAACTGGTTACCCGGCTCGTTTTCCTGAGTGAGGCCACCGTCGCCCCGGTTATCATTACCGAGCATTAAGTCCTTAAAATTCGAAAAAGATTCCGGACGACCCTCTCCGCCCCACTGAGCGGTACGGCTTGCAGCAATTTCCAGCCACTGTGTCGGTTTCACAGCAACACGCATTCCCAGTAGCTTGGTTTCCGGCACGGCGCGGTCGCCTTCCATTTGTCCGGCGAAGGCTTGTAGCTGCCATGGGCCTAGCCAGTTCAGCCAGGCACTCTCAAATTCATGGGCACGGTTGCGTTGCAAGGCGATGCCGGGAACAGGGCGAGCATTATTAGACAGCAACAGGCTGCTTTGCCAGCCTGCGCCCCACCAGCGATCGATTGCTCCAACACTCACGCCCCAATTACCAAACGCTTTTGCCAGATAGCTGCCATCCAGTCGGCGATGCTCTCTTGGGGCGTCGGGAAAGTCATAACTAATGCGGAGCTGCCCGGCCCAGCCCGAGCTGACAAACTCGCTGGACACCGCCGCATATTCCGGCGCGTTGTTGTGATTGCCAAACCCGGTAAGAAAGCGGCGTTCCTGCTTACTGCTTGCCATTTCTACTTTCGCCGAGAGCGGCTGGCGCTCTTCCTCGAAACGGGCCAGAAGCGCGTCGACAGCCTGGCGTTCCGAGTCGCTCAACTGTTGTGCCTGGGCGCGGCGCAAATCGGGAAGGATCGCCCCCCACATTAATGGCCACTGGGTTGTTGGGGTCGTGAGCACACCGCTGGCCGAAAGCAGTTCAATATGGTGGCGAAGTACCAACTCATCCGGGCCGATCCAGGGCTTGGCAAATGCCTGCTGGTGCAGCAGTGCTGCCGCCAGTAGTGATGTGCCGAAGCGAAACCAGCGGATAAGCCGCCCTTGGCCGTGTCTCATTGCTCAGGTGTCCATTTTTGTGATGCGCGGCGCGCTGTCGGGTTGATAGTGGTGCGGCTGTAGATGATACGCGCCCACAAATTGGCAGGACAAGGATCATGCCAAGTAACTGTGACAATGTCACGACATTGGGTGCGTTGTCCGTCACACCCAGGCCTTCCTTGTTCTATGCAGTCTCGGTCCTTTGGTCAGAATTAGATATCCCGATGTCAGGCTCTGGCGCACCTTCAAACGTGAATAAAGCAAATAGGTGTCACCATCACCGCGCTCTCCCTGTTACCCTGCCCTCCGAGCCGAGATCCGATATTGCTACTCAAACCGGGACGCTAAGCAAAGATATTCCCGGGTCGTTTGCGTGGGGCAATGCTATAAAAAGTGGCGCGCCCTGCAAAAAACCAATGGGAAGAATCTTGTTCTTAGCGCTGTCATCTTCTTTGTTTAAGTAGACGCCCTAAAAACTCGCCTATACTTTAACGCCGTCGTAGTAATTGCCATGTAGGCTCCGCGCCTTAGAGTAGAGAGCATGTGAGTTATCTGATTGAAGAACGACCCGGAGCGGCCTCGTCGTGCACTTGGCTGGCGCAAAATGTGCATTGCTTCACAGGTGGCGCACGTTGTTGGCGCAAAAACTGCACTTGACTGGTTGTGCTGTGTCGCACTTGCGCGGCTCAACTTGTCACAATGTCACTCGATAGCAATGCTGGCTTGGTTTCCGCACCGTTGTGGAGCAAAATAGCGGCCCTCGAGTTTGCCTGCTCTGGCTTAGGTCGAAGCAGGTCACCGTGTATGGGGGGTGTGGACGAGCCCCCCTCAGGAGGATACTGCGGGTCTTTGGGCCGCCTGCCTTATAACGATGCAAAGACTTGTTTAACCGCATTAGCGAGGGAATAGCTGTGAATACCAAATCTGCTCACTCATCGGCAGTGCCGCAGGGGGGCTTTATACGCCAACATCATTCCATGCTGGTGGCACTTCATCAGCTCACAGACGTTATGCTCACATGGGGCCTACTTGCCCTGTTTGTGGGCATAGGCGGGCAGCAATGGAGTGTTAGCTACCAAATGGCGGCATTTCTCAGCTCAATCCTCTATCACATCCTTGCCAATAAAAATGGGCTGTATCTGTCTTGGCGGGGGCAGTCGCTATTTACCGAGGTGAGAACGGTAACCAGCACTTGGATGCTGGTTATAGGATCCCTGCTGACGGTAGTTTTTCTTTTTGATCTTGAAAATGACTACGGTGGTGGCGTAATGATTGCTTGGGCGCTAGCTGTGCCACTAACCATCAGTTTGTACCGGGTTAGCGCTAGAATGGTGTTGCGTGAATTTCGCCGGGCGGGAGTAAATACTCGCCGAGTGGCGATTGTAGGTGCCAAAGAACCGGGTATTACCTTGGCTAAAAACATCATAAGCAGCGCATGGATGGGGATGGATATTAGTGGCTTTTACGACAACCGTGTGAGTGTGGGTAGCCATCCATTAACTGGTGAAGGCAAAGAAGCAAGCAAGTTGCAGGTTGTTGGTGACATCGAGTTACTTAAAAAAGAAGCAAGGTCGGGGGCATTTGACGACATCTACATAGCACTTCCTATGCGAGAAGAGGACACTATAAAAGAACTGGTTGAAGCGTTGTCCAACAGTTCGTGTTGTGTGCATATCGTACCTGATGTCTTCACTTTCAAGATGCTAAATGCTCGGAGTCGTGAAATTGGCGGCCTGCCAGTTGTAAGTGTTTACGATACGCCCTTTGATTCTTTTGATTCTGCCGTAAAGCGCATTGAGGATGTGGTGCTTAGCTCAATTATATTATGCTTGATAGCAGTGCCGATGCTAATCATTGCTGCAGCAGTAAAATTCACCTCTGCAGGTCCTATTATCTTTAAGCAGCGCCGCTATGGGATTAACGGTGAGCAAATAGAGGTCTGGAAGTTCCGTAGTATGACTACATGTGATAATGGTGATGTTGTCAAGCAGGCTACTAAGAATGACGCTCGGATTACAAAAGTTGGTTCATTTATTCGTAGAACATCGTTAGACGAACTTCCACAATTTATTAATGTCCTGCAAGGCTCCATGAGTATTGTTGGGCCCCGACCCCATGCAGTCGCACATAACGAGCTATACCGTGACAAGATAAATGGCTATATGCAGCGACACCTAGTTAAACCTGGCATTACCGGATGGGCCCAGATCAATGGCTGGCGCGGTGAAACAGACACCCTTGAGAAAATGGAAAAAAGAGTAGAGTTCGA